>NZ_FPJC01000005.1:0-318319 GCF_900119265.1 Pseudomonas sp. NFACC04-2 | reverse complement strand
CTGGCCCTGAGCACGGGTGAAACTTTCAAGGTCACCGGCAGCGACACCGTCAGCGGCCAGTTGGTGATGAAGGAAAAAAAACTCGACAGTTTTCACTTCTACCAGGAGGACGACAAGCATTACCGGGTCGTGCATAAGTCCGGCCTGGTGGAGATATTGGAAGTACTGGGCAGTTCACAGGGCGAGGTAGCCCTGCCCGTTGAGATTCGTGCGGCCACGGGACACTCGGTCACGCTCGGCTATACCCCATTCAGTGGTACTTATCAGGTACTGGCATGGGTCAAGGATGACGCCGACCAGACCCTGCTGACGGTCGACCGCCAGAGTACGTCCCTCGAAGTGCTGCTCCAGCCATCCGCCGGACCGGACGGTGGCCCGTTGGCACGCTTTGCCATGGCTCTGGAAGGCTCTGACAAATACGTCAGCCGCATCACCCTGCCGACCGAGAACGAAGCATCCTGGCGTTTTGGCTACGACCTTGTCCGCGATCATCTCTGCATCACGCGGGTAGAGACCCCAACGGGGGGGAGGGAGGAAATATTCTATCAAGACGACGGCCATCAATTCCCGGATGACAGCGGACACACGCCGTTGCCTCGGGTGACCCGGCACCTGACCGAGCCGGGATTCGGCCAGCCGCCGATTGATGTTCGCTATACCTACAAAAGCGAAGACCCCGGGGAAAGCGAGAAAAACTTCCTGGGCGGCGGCCTGCTCTTGTCTTGGGAAGACAACGGCCTGGACAATCTCTATAAATACATTGGCGTCTACGAATACGTGTGCATCGAAACGCTCTGGATTCAGGATGACTCGGAACCGGAGCCTTACCCAGTTCGAAAAATCGAGCGCAAGTTCAACCAGTTCCATTTGCTGACAAGCGAAACGACCACTCAAAACAATAATGTCAAGACGGTCGAAACCACCTATTACCTGACCCCAGGTGTCGAATTCGACCAACAAGTCCAGTATTGCCAACTGCCGAGGACGGTGAAAACCAGTTGGTCGCTACTCAATAATCCGAACCACAGACGCAGCGAAACCGTCAGTAATACCTATGACATTTACGGCAACCTTCGGGTGCAGGTCCTGGCCAATGGGGTTATCGAAACCAGTACCTGGTACCCCTCCACAGAAAGCGATGGGTGTCCGGCCGATCCCGAGGGCTTCGTGCGCAACCTGAAGGAGAAAAACGTCAACCCGGCCCCCTCGTCGGATGGCCAAGCCCCGATGCTGGCCACCCGCTATCGCTACAAAGGGTTGTCGGAAGTAGGGGGTCGTCCGCTCAAGCAGTGGCTCACCATCGAGAGCCAGACGCTGGTGCAGCTTGGGAGCACTGAGACCGAGCTGGAATGTACGGTTTTCGATCATTTCGATGACCGGACCGATGCGTTCCTGCATGGGCGCGTTTCAGGCCAGGCGCTGACCATGGGGGGCAAGTCGACTCGCACCGAGTATGCCTACAGCACGCTCGATAGCCCGCTATTCAAGGAAAGCGTGCTGCAATCGGTCGAAACCCTGACCGGTTTTGATCATGAACAAGATGACAGAAATGTACAGAAGGTCGTCACGTTGTGGCATTCGGTGCTCAATGGCGAGCCACTGCTCAACCGCGATGACAACAATGTGGAAATCCACTATGCCTATGACGCGCTCAGGCGAGTGACCCGTGAAACCGTAGCGCCCGGCACCGCTTTCGCGGCCTTTCGCAGCTACGAGTATTTTCTTTGCGCCAATGCGGGGGAGCAGGCCGAACAACGGCTGTATGACGTCAAGCGGGTCAAGACCTGCACGAAGTTCGACGGGCTCAACCGAGCCATCTATGAAGAACGGGACGACGCGGATAATCCCAGTCGTGCCAGCACACCGCGTCAGGTCTACGCCGCTGAGTACGACGCGCTAGGTAATCGGATCAAGGATTCCGAGTACGACTGGCTGGGCGAGAACGTAAGGGTCCTTACAACGGAATATGAATACGACGACTGGGGCGCGCAATACTGTGTCACCGGCCCGGATGGTGTGAAGAACTTCGAGCAGACCGATCCGATCGGTACGTCCGAGTCGCAAGGGCCGATCCAGCGCAGTTGGCGCGAAGGCCGCGTGCCTGTTCCGAAAGTCAGTGGCGTCACCGAGACATGGCTCAACCTCTTCGAGAAACCCACCCGCACCGAGCGGCGCGATTTGTCCGAGCGGCTTGTCAGTCTGCATCGATATTTTTATGACGGGTTGGGGCGGACCGCAAAAGAGATCGTCGGATTTCCAGAATTCGAACGAGTCACGCTCTATAGCTACGACGCTTTCGATCGACTCACCGAAAATATCCTACCCGATACCGCTGTGGTTCGGCGTAGTTATGCCGCACACAGTCGTGAAGACTTGCCTACTTTGATCAGCGTCAATGAAGTTATTCTCGGAACCCAGGTATTCGATGGTCTCGACCGAATGATCCAGTCGACTACCGGCGGTCGTGAGCGGATTTTCACCTTCGAACCCGGGCAAACACAGCCCCGTACGGTGACCACCCCCAGTGGCAAGGTCATTGAGTACGAGTATCAACCGGAGCTGGGTACCGAACCGCTGCGGCGCAACCTGACGGGCGGCATTGCGACCGACTATGAGTACGACCGGGAGAACGCCCGCCTGACCAGTTGCCAGGAACAAGGCTTGCAGCTCACCCGCGAGTATTACAGTACTGGGGAGCCAAAGACCGAGACACGCAGCATAGAAGGTCGCGAGTACACCATGCATTACCGTTACAGCCGGCTCGGTCGCCTGCTTGCCTACACTGACGTTCTGGGTCAGGAGCAGAATTATCGCTATGACGATCAAGGGCGGCTGGAGCAAACGGAGCTGGGTGCTACTGCGTCGACATTTACCTACGATGCGTTAGGCCAGACCGCCAGCATCCACACTCACGACAGCCTCAGTGGACAAAGCGTCGGCATCACCCTGCAATACGACGAGTTTGGACGTGAAACCTTGCGCACCTTTGATCTCGATGGGGTCGAACAGCAACTGAGCCAGGTCTACAACGATGTTGATGGCCTGAAACAGCGGACCTTGCGTCAGGGGACCGTCGTGCTGCGTGATGAAAACTACACCTATGACCTGCGTGGGCGTCTGACTGACTACACGTGTACCGGCACCCAGCCGCCCGTTGATCCGTATGACAAGCCCATTGACCGCCAGATGTTTTCGTTCGATGCGTTGGACAACCTCAAGTTGGTGCTGACCTACTTTGCCGGGGACTTCAACCGGGCGATTTATAAATACGACGATGTGCCCGATCCTACGCAACTGCGCGAAGTCGCTAACAGTCATGAGGATTATCCTGAAAGCATTGAGTTGGAATACAACCTGGACGGTCACCTTATCCGCGACGAAGAGAGTCGTACGCTGGAGTATGACCCCCTCGGTCGGCTGATTTCCGTCAGCGGCTAATCGGCGAACCTCCTGCTGGCTACAGCTACGATCCGGTGGATACGTTGGCGCGCCTGGACGATGGAAGTGGCAAGAGCAGCGCTTCTACCAGGACGGAGAACTGACGAACCAGATCAAGGGCGCCAATAGCAGCACATTCCTGCGTGCAGATAACGTTGTGCTTGCCGAGCATGAGACTGGTGATGGCCCAAAGTCGTTATTGTTGGCCGGGGATAACTGGAGCACTGTGCTCTGTGAAATCTAAGAACGTCGTGAGAAACCAATAGCGTCCCGACCAGCGAGACGCCATTGGAACACTTAGATCAACCCCTGCTCACGCGCAATTTTCCCCGCAAGATGACGCGAGCTGACCCCGAATTTCCGACGTATGTTGTTGAAATGATAATTGACGTTGGCTTCGCTGCAATCGACGATCACGGCGATTTCCCAGGATGACTTGCCGGCCTCGCTCCATTGCAGGAACTCTTTTTCCCGGTTGGTAAGTCGGATGGCGGGAGGTTGTTTGCTTTCGAGTGGGTTAAAGCGAGCCTGGTAGGGCAACGGATGTCCAGGAACGACGTTGGTGCGGTACATGAAAAATCTCCCATTCATCATCAGTGATGGCGTGGGGGCGGCGGAATTTTCCTACTACTTGATGGCATGGTTCGCACGGCCCTTCTTCAGCCCCTGTGGGGCTGGAGGCACGGCTTCGTTATAGCTTGATTCAGGCCACCTGAAACCTGTAAGACATGACAGGTGCGTGGGCCCTGATGAGGAGTTGTCGAAAAGTAAGTCAGGCGAGCCGCTTGATATTATGGGAATTTTCACGGGTTGCTCGTTCCATAGGATGGGGTTGTGAGAGCGGATCCCTTGATTTAAATTTGCATTCCATCAACCCCGGGTATATACACGCATCATGCTTCCTTCCCAATGTCTATGCATCAACCTGCGGCGTGCCGCCCGTGGCGTCAGCAGGTATTACGACGGCGCTCTCGATGGCTTCGGGATCAACGTTGCCCAGTATTCTTTGCTGAGCAACCTGGCGCGCCTGGACCAGCCGAGCATTTCTTCCCTGGCCGAAGCCATGGGCCTGGACCGCAGCACCCTGGGGCGTAATCTGCGGGTGCTGGAAGGCGAGGGGCTGGTGGCGCTGGCTGAGGGCGACGATCTGCGGAACCGTATCGTCGTGCTCACTGAAATGGGGCAGGCCCGGTTGGCGGCAGCGCTGCCGGCCTGGGAAGCGGCGCAGCAGAAACTGATCGATAAGCTGGGCGCCGAAAAACGTGCGACCTTGCTGGCCTTGCTGGACGAGTTGGCGTGAAGCCGGCTCGCTCGATGATAAGCGGGTATATACCCGCGAGCGGAGAATAGAATGACATCAATGTGGCGTACCTGTGGTTGGGTCCTGGTGGGCAGCGCGCTGATCCTGGCGTTGTCCCTGGGCGTTCGGCATGGCTTCGGCCTGTTCCTGGCGCCCATGAGTGCCGAGTTCGGCTGGGGCCGTGAGGTATTTGCCTTCGCCATTGCCTTGCAGAACCTGATCTGGGGCCTGGCGCAGCCTTTCACCGGCGCGCTGGCCGACCGCTTCGGTGCGGCGAAAGTGGTGCTGATCGGCGGTGTTCTCTATGCCGTTGGCCTGGTGTTCATGGGCATGGCGGATTCGCCTTGGTCACTGTCGTTGAGTGCGGGCCTGTTGATTGGCATCGGTCTGTCGGGCACGTCGTTCTCGGTGATCCTCGGCGTGGTCGGACGGGCCGTGCCGCCGGAAAAACGCAGCATGGGCATGGGCATCGCCAGCGCCGCCGGCTCCTTCGGACAGTTCGCCATGTTGCCCGGCACGCTGGGGTTGATCGGTTGGCTCGGTTGGTCGGCAGCCTTGTTGGCGCTGGGGCTGTTGGTGGCGCTGATCGTGCCGCTGGTGAGCATGCTCAAGGACGCGCCGTTGCCGGTGGCCGGACATGAACAGACCCTGGCCGAAGCCTTGCGCGAGGCCTGCAGCCATTCCGGGTTCTGGCTGCTGGCGGTTGGCTTTTTTGTCTGCGGTTTCCAAGTGGTGTTCATTGGCGTGCATTTGCCGGCGTACCTGGTGGACCAACACCTGCCCGCCAGCGTCGGCACCACCGTGCTGGCCTTGGTCGGGTTGTTCAATATCTTCGGCACCTACACCGCTGGTTGGCTGGGCGGACGCATGTCCAAGCCCCGCCTGTTGACCGGGTTGTACCTGCTGCGGGCCGTGGTGATCGGCTTGTTCCTGTGGCTGCCGGTGACCACCACTACGGCCTATCTGTTCGGCATGGCAATGGGCTTGCTGTGGCTGTCGACCGTGCCGTTGACCAACGGCACGGTAGCGACCCTGTTTGGTGTACGAAATCTGTCGATGCTGGGTGGGATCGTGTTCCTGTTCCACCAGTTGGGCTCGTTCCTCGGTGGTTGGTTGGGCGGGGTGGTGTACGACCGCACCGGCAGCTATGACCTGATCTGGCAGGTGTCGATCCTGCTCAGCCTGTTGGCGGCCGCGTTGAACTGGCCGGTGCGTGAACGACCGGTGGCGCGCCTGCAAGTCCAGGTCGGTTCAGCATGAGTCGCATCGGCCCGTGGTTGATCGCTGTCGGTGCCGGCCTGTTGCTGGCACTCGCCTGGTGGGGCTGGCACCAGGGCGGGTTGGCCTTGATGCAGTTGGGCATGGGCACGTGCTGAACAATGGACGGCATCGGACGCTGCGAGTAACGTCGTGGTCTGACATGCTTTTAAGGAAAACCGACATGTTGATGCGCTGGTTTGCTGTTCCCGCCCTGTTGCTGGCTGTGACCGGGCAAGTCTGGGCCGTCGATTGCCCGCCGTTGCTGGAGGGTTCGTTGCCCAAGCTGCGGGCCAAGGAAACCATTGATTTGTGCCAGCGCTTTGCGGGCAAGCCTCTGGTGGTGGTGAACACCGCCAGCTTCTGTGGGTTCGCCCCGCAATTCAAGGGCCTCGAGGCGCTCAACCAGCGCTACAAGGACCAAGGGTTGCAAGTGCTGGGCGTACCGTCCAATGACTTCAAGCAGGAATCCAAGGACGGGGCCGAAACCGCCAAGGTCTGCTACGTCAATTACGGCGTGACCTTCACCATGACCGAACCACAGCCGGTGAGGGGGGCGGATGCGATACCGCTGTTCAAGCACTTGGCTGAACAATCCGGCGCGCCGAAATGGAATTTCTACAAGTACGTGGTGGACCGCCAGGGCAAGGTCGTTGGCAGTTTTTCCAGCCGGATCAAGCCTGACGATCCCGATTTCATCAAGGCGGTAGAAGCGGCCATCGCCTCCAAACCCTGACGCCTGCCACGAAAAAGCCCCGCCTCTTTGCAGAGTGCGGGGCTTTTTTTCGCTTCAACTGGCGAGGGGTTCAGGTTCGCCGTGAAACATCAGAAGCGGTAGGTTGCACCGACACCGAAGCCGTTGGCGCTGTTTTCGTATTTGGCGTTGTAGGACTGGCCGAGGGCATTGCTGCCGCTGACGTTGACTTTTTCTTCCTTGAGGTAGGAATAAGCCACGTCAATGGTCAGGTCGTCGGTCGGGCTCCAGCCGGCGCCCAGGCTGAAGATGGTCCGGTCGCCGGTCGGGATACGTGGCGAACGGTCCTGGTTGTTGGTCGGTGCCTGGTCGAAGGTCAGGCCGGTACGCAGTACCCACTGCTTGTTCAATTGGTAGGAGGTACCGATGGCGTAGGCCCAGGTGTCGTGCCAGTTCTGTTCTTCGGTGATGGTACCGAGAGCAGGGTTCAAAAGACCGCCGCCACTGCTGGTGCCTTCGTTTTCCACAGTGATTTCTTTCAGGCGGCTCCAACGAGTCCAAGTGCTGCCGGCGTAGACGGTCCAGGCATCATTGAGTTGTTGGGTGACCGAAAAGTCCACCGACTCAGGCGTGGTGATGTCCAGCGATGCGTCGTAGCGACCATTGGTGAGCAGGAAGGCTGGTGTACCTGCGCCCGGGTTCACTTCAGTGTGGCCTTCAAGCTTGTATTTGACCTTGGAGTGATAGGTCAAGCCGACACGAGTGGTGTCGGTCGCTTGGACCAGTACGCCGATGTTGTAGCCATAGCCAATGTCGTCGCCCTTGATTTCCACACCGGCCTCGGGCAGGCCTGTTACGCCCAACTGCGATTCCAGGGAGCCGGAAATACGGTTGATGGTCGGGCCGAAACCGATCGATACCTTGTCGTTGAAGGCGTAGCTGACGGTTGGCTGGAAGGTGACGACCTTCACTTCGCTCTTGCTGCCGAAACTTCGGCCCTGGAAGCCATTTTCGTAATCGGTGATCAAGCCAAACGGCGCGTAGACACCCAGGCCGAAAGCCCACTGATCATCGATGGGCTTGACGTAGTAGCCCATTGGAACGCCGGTGAGCGGAACCATGTCGCCCTTGTTGGTGCCGGACTGGGTACCGCTGGCATCGTCGATATCGGTGGAAGCATCGATGGCGGCGAAGCCACCAGTGACTTGCTGGCGCTTGAGGCGCGACATGCCGGCAGGGTTGCCAAACACGGTGCTGGCGTCATCGGCAGAAGAGGAACGACCTGCGAAACCAGTGCCCATGCCACTGATGCTTTGTTCGTTCAAGGCAAAGCCACTGGCGAAAAGTTGCGTGGATGCCAAGGTAACGGCAAGGCCAAGGGTGGTTTTGAGCATCATTTTTTTCATTGTTAGAACTCCTGGTGATCACCGGGGCGAAAATTACCAACATTTTCCCTCAAGCGCTATAGCCTGTATGGCTTGATTTAGAGCGGTTTTGTAGGACAATCCGACCAGATTCGCGAACGTTGTAGGAAGTTTCCGAGTTTCCCATTCAGCAAGCGACCTGATTCAGCGGCGAAACACAGCGTTGCCAGGCGCAGGTGAAATCTCGCAGGCGCCCTTGGGGATGAAAGGTCTGGCGCCAGATGCGGGCCATGCCCAGCAGGTCGTCGGCGTCGGGAAGCGGGGTATTCTGTTCCTCCACCAGCAGCCAGGCGATGGCCGTGGCGTAGCGCAAATTGACGGTCAATTCCAGGTGCGGGCCGCTGAGAAAGGCATGCTGGCTGGCCAGGCCGCGCACCAGGCTGGCCCGTTCCGGATCTCGTGCCAGGTAATGGTCCCAGAGTGCCTGGTGGCGGGGCTCGGTAATGCGATACAGGCCATGTCCGCGTCGATCATGCAGGGCTGAACCCAGGGCGGACTGGCTGGCGGCAATGCCCAGCAACAAGGATTCCGCGGTTGCGCTATGACACTCAAGGTAGAGGAGCGTCGGGCGGATCACATATCGACACAGTTCGCTGGCAGCGATACCCATAAAACCCTCGAAGTGTGAAAAGGGCGGAGCCTGAAGAGTGTGGGCTTGGCAGCGGTGGATCGGTCCAGGCCCCGCCGGAAGCGGATCATGCCGCTTGACTTGAAGTGTAGTGTCATATTCCCGCTGTAAAGGACTGTTTTTAAAACATCTTCAGCGAACGGTTATAACTGTTATATCCCTTGGTGCTTACGCCGTTTCGCTTCATCGAGAAATTTCGGGCAACAAAAAGCCCCGCTTTCTGGGCGGGGCCTTTGGGGTTTCAGCCTTTCTGGCGTCTCAGGCAACCAGTGCCTGGCGAGTACGCTCGATCACGGCCTGCAGCGGTTCGGCGCTGGAGTACTGGTCGGGGTACAGGCGTTCGCTGTGACGGGCGATGCCGTGTTCGTTGACCAGCGTGAAGCTGAAACAGCCTTTGCGAGCGGCCATGATCAGGCAGTTCATCGGTGCAAAAGCGTTGGTGAGGGTGCGGATAGCATCCTGTGCGTGGATTTGAGTAGACATGTTATGGGTGTTCCTGCAAATGACACGGTTAAGAACCGTGCAGCGTTAAAACGTTCCAGTAACGTCGACCACCATTGGTCGAACGAAGAACCCGACTGGAACAAAGCAGCCAGTTTGAGCGCTATATAAGTGCGCGCTTGGGCTGGCAGGTAGGTACTTAGGAGGGCAGGCAACACATCAAGGGCAAAGGTTCTGGGCCCGGGGTGAAGATCCTGATCAATTTTGCAGGTTGGTTCGGTCAGAGTAATGAGCCTGGCAACACCCTTTGCATTCGATCAAAGGCTGTGTTGGCGCAAGATTTACCTGGAAACCATCGAGGGGGTCGGTCTCTTTTTTCGGTGAAGCATCCTTTGGAGGATGGCTGACCGTGGAGATGTGTTCGACCCGGAATTGACTTTCAGCTTGGTACTAACGCTGCGGATACTAACGGATCGAACCCGTGAAGGGAAGGGTGTTGGTTAAAAAATATTCAAGTGGCACTCAATCGCTGTGGAGGGCATGCCGTAGCACAGGAACCGACGCTTGCAAGTGCGCCCACGCCACCGCTGCTGCAATGCACGTCCAAAGGTTATCCCCAGCTTTTACCGCCCGTTGTACCAAAAAATCGCAGCGTTATAACCCGTTCAGCTGTTACTTGTGCACACTCGTGGCGCCACTTGTCACCGAACTGTCATATCGAAACAATCCGGGGTAGGTGCCTGTATCCAAAATTTAAGTCAATGAAAAACATCGCTTTTTTTACTGGTGAAAAAATCGTCAGTTTGAGCGCAGGCCCCGTTCCACAGGGCTTTGCGCGAGTTCAGGGGGGGTTGTCCACTGAGTTATCCACAGCTTCTGTGGATTGTCCCAAGCGCTTGCTCTAGCACGGGCGTGCCGGTTTTTTTCGGCTTTACCCGTACGAAAAAAGGAGTAGAGTGGCGCGCCTTCCGATCTGTCCCACAGTGTTTTATGAAGTTTCGCTCAGTATCAAATCCTGTTACCTCCACACCCTCTGGTGTTACCCCACCCAAACGTATGTCGATGCGGGTGGCTGAGTGGCTGCTCGACAGTCCGCGGCTGGGGGACAGCCCCAGCGTCAAGCACCTGGCGGGTCGTTTGCTCAAGCAACCGGCCCGTGAAGGCGTGGTGGCCGCGCAAAGTCGCCTCGGGCAGTTAATGTGCCGAGAATGCGGCAATGCGCGGGATCGACGCATCGGCCACGACCTGCTGCGCCAGGCCGCCCGGGCCGGCGATGATCGTGCCCGTCGGGCCCTCGGTGAAATCGAAGACTGAAAACGAAGACTGCGCTGGGCAACCCCCAGCCGCTTGGTTAACCTTCGGGCTTTATTTGATCGGCAGGAATTGTCATGGCTATGGATTTGACCAGCCTGTTGTTTGGCCTGGCAGGCGCTGCGGTGCCGTTGCTGGCACTGGCCTGGCATCTGCAACGCCAAGCCGCCGCCGCGCAGACCGAACTGGCCCTGCTGGAGGAGCGCCTGGCCACGGCCCACATGGCCCACGATGGTCTCAACGCCCAGCTCGATGCCTGCCGCGACGAAATCAGCGATCTGAGCCAGGCCAACGCCGCCAAGCAAGCCGAGCTTGCCGCGGCCTGCCGTGAGGTCGAGTTGCTGCAGATCGAGCGCGACAATGCCCGGGATGCGGCACATGCCTGGAACCTCGAACGTGCCAACAAGGAAGCCGAGCTGCGTCGGCTCGATGCCCAGGCGGCGTCGCTGCAGGCCGAATTGCGTGAGCAGCAGGAAAGCCATCAGCAACGCCTGGATGACCTGCAAGGCTCGCGAGACGAGCTGCGGGCGCAGTTCGCCGAGCTTGCCGGAAAGATCTTCGACGAACGTGAGCAGCGTTTCGCCGAAACCAGCCAGCAACGCCTGGGCCAATTGCTCGATCCGCTTAAGGAACGTATCCAGTCCTTCGAAAAACGCGTTGAAGAAAGTTATCAGGCCGAGGCCCGGGAACGTTTCTCCCTGGGCAAGGAACTGGAGCGTTTGCAGCAACTGAACCTGCGCCTGAGCGACGAAGCCACCAACCTCACCCGGGCGCTCAAGGGTCAGAAGACCCAGGGTAACTGGGGCGAACTGATCCTGGAGCGGGTGCTTGAACATGCCGGCCTGGAGAAGGGGCGCGAGTATCAGACCCAGGTCAGCCTCAAGGGGCCGGACGGCGAGCGTTTCCAGCCGGACGTGTTGATTTATCTTCCGGGCGACAAGCAAGTGGTGGTCGATTCCAAGGTCAGCCTCACGGCCTATCAGCAGTACGTGGCCGCTGAAGACGACGCCATCGGCCAACTCGCGCTCAAGCAACATGTGGTGTCGTTGCGTGCCCACGTCAAAGGCTTGGCCGGCAAGGACTACAAACGCCTGGACGGTTTGCACAGCCTGGATTTCGTGTTGCTGTTCGTGCCAATCGAAGCGGCGTTTTCCGCCGCGCTGCAAGCCGAGCCGAACCTGTTCCAGGAAGCTTTCGACCGCAACATCGTGATCGTCAGCCCGACCACGCTGCTGGCGACGCTACGGGTGATCGACAGCTTGTGGAAGCAGGAACGCCAGAGCCAGAACGCCCGGGAAATCGCCGAGCGAGCGGGGTGGCTATATGACAAGTTCGTCCTGTTCATCCAGGACCTGGACGAGATCGGCAGTCGCTTGCAGCAGTTGGACAAAGCCTACAGTGCGGCGCGCAATAAACTGACAGAAGGGCGCGGCAACCTGATCAGCCGCAGCGAACAGCTCAAGCTGCTCGGCGCCCGGGCCAGCAAGAGTTTGCCCAGTGAATTGCTCGAACGGGCGATGAGCGATGCGGATGGGTTGCCTGAGTTGCCTGAAGAGACGGCAAAAACCCAGGATTGATGAACCCCTTGGACTTGATGCAAAACCCGGTGGCGAGGGAGCTTGCTCCCGCTGGGCTGCGCAGCAGCCCCTTTTTGTGAGTGCTGCGCACTCAAGCGGGAGCAAGCTCCCTCGCCACAGAGGCCCCTTACATCCCCCGAGTTCCCTACAACGGCAAATGCCGACTCAACAAAGCCCGCAACGCCGCCGGCTTCACCGGCTTGGCCAGATAATCCAGGCCCGCCGCATGCACCAGGGCCACCGTCTCGGGGCGGCCATCGGCGCTGATCACCACCCCAGGCACCGGTTCCCCCATGCGCCTGCGCAGCCAGGCCATCAGTTCGGTGCCGGTCTCGCCGTCGTCCAGATGAAAATCCACTAGCGCCAGTTGCGGTCGGCCGCCCTGGGCCAGCCAACGCTCGCATTCCTCGCGGTTGCGCGCCGTCCATACCTGGCAACCCCAGCGCGTCAGCAGGCTGTTCATGCCGATCAGGATGCTGTCTTCGTTATCGACGCACAGCACCTGCGCGCCGCTTGGCAAGTGACCGTTGGGTTCGGCCACGGGGCCCGGTACGACGGTCTGTGTCTGGGCCAAGGGCACGCTGACGCTGAACACGCTGCCGCACCCTGGCCAGGAGCGTACGCGCAAGGTATGGCCCAGCACGCGGCACAGGCCGTCGGCGATCGCCAGGCCCAGACCCAGGCCTTTTTCGGCGCGGGTCTGGTGGCTGTCCAGGCGCTTGAACTCTTCGAAAATGACTTGCAGCTTGTCCTCGGCGATGCCCGGCCCGCGGTCCCAGACTTCCAGGCACAACTCGCCGTTGCGCCGACGTACGCCCAGCAGCACCGGGCCCTTGGCGTAGCGGAAAGCGTTGGTCAGGAAGTTCTGCAGAATGCGCCGCAGCAGCTTGATGTCGCTGTCCACTCGCAACTTCGAGCCGCGAACCCGGAACTTCAAGCCTTGTTCCTGGGCCAGGGCCCTGAACTCCGCGCCGAGGGTATCGAGCAGGTCGTTGAGGGCGAAGGGCTTGCGGTCGGGGTTGATCTTGCCGTTTTCCAGGCGGGAGATATCCAGCAAGTCGGTGATCAGGTCTTCAGCCGAGCGCAGTGAACTGTCTAAGTGTTGTACCAGTTGCCGGGCCTCGCTCGGCAAACCGTCGTGCTGGTGGGACAGCGCGGCGGAGAACAGGCGCGCGGCATTGAGCGGTTGCATCAGGTCGTGGCTGACTGCCGCGAGGAACCGGGTCTTGGATTGATAGGCCGCTTCGGCGGTGCTCTTGGCTTCGGTCAGGGCCAGGTTCAACTGCGACAGTTCCCGGGTGCGTTCCGCCACTCGTTGCTCCAGCCCTTCGTTGGCTTCGGTCAGCGCCTGTGCGGCCTCACGAAAGGCGGTGATGTCGGTGAAACTCATGACGAAACCGCCACCGGGCATCGGGTTGCCGATCAGCTCGATGACCCGGCCGTTGGGGAACAGCCGTTCAGAGGTATGGGCTCGGCCCTGGCGCATCCAGTGCAGGCGCCTGGCGACATGGACTTCCGCCTCGCCCGGCCCGCAGAGGCCACGTTCGGCGTTGTAGCGGATGATGTCGGCAATGGGCCGACCGACACTGATCAAGCCGTCCGGATACTTGAACAGCTCCAGGTAGCGACGGTTCCACGCCACCAGTCGGAGGGACTGGTCGACCACGCTGATGCCCTGGCTGATGTTCTCGATGGCGCCTTGCAGCAGGGCGCGGTTGAACTGCAGCACCTCCGACGCTTCGTCCGCGATCCGGACCACGTCTTCGAGCTGCATCTCCCGACCTTCGATGGCGGCTTTCACGACCGCGCGTGTCGAAGAGGCGCCGAGTACACCGGCCAGCAGGCGTTCGGTGTGGGCGATCCATTCGCCGTCGGCGTTCTGGTTCGGGTTGAAGCCTTTGCCCTGGCGGTAGGCGAAGCGAATGAAACTTTGCCGCGCCCGCTCTTCGCCGACGAAACGTGCGGCCAGTTGCAAGAGGTCTTCGATGTGCACCGCCAGCATCGAGCGAGGGTTGGGGCGGGCGCTGATTTCCTGGCCGATGAAGCGCCCGGCCTGCCAGTGTTCCGAGACGCGTGTGCGCGACAGCACCGACACCCAGGCGAACAGCGTGAAGTTGCCGGCCAGGGATAGGACCACCCCTTGGGTCAGCGGCGTGATCGGCAGGTTCAAGGGATTGCCGTGCAGCCAGGCCAGCCCCGGAAAGCTGCTGAGCGACCAGCCCAGGCTGTGGGCGGCAATCGGCAACACCAGGGTGTAGAACCACAGGAAGATCCCCGTGGCGAGGCCGGCGAACACGCCGCGGCGGTTGGCCTGTTTCCAGTACAGCGCGCCGAGCATGGCCGGGGCCAGTTGGGTCACGGCGGCGAAGGCGATCTGGCCGATGGTCGCCAGGCTCGCCGTCGAGCCCAGCAGCCGATAGCTGACATAGGCCAGCAACAGGATGACCACGATGCTGACCCGGCGCACCGAGAGCATCCACTGACGGAACACCTCGAAGGGGCGTTCGGCGTTGTTGCGGCGCAGCAGCCAGGGCAACAACATGTCGTTGGAGACCATGGTCGACAGCGCCACGCTGGCCACGATCACCATGCCAGTGGCCGCCGAGGCGCCGCCGATGAACGCCAGTACCGCCAGGGCCGGATGAGCCTGGGCCAGCGGCAGGCTGATGACGAACGAGTCCGGCAGCACGGAACTGGGCAGCATCATTTGCCCGGCGAGGGCGATGGGCACCACGAACAGCGCGGCCAGGGCCAGGTAGGCAGGGAATACCCACTTGGCCAGGCGCAGGTCCTGGGGCTCGATGTTTTCCACCACGGTCACGTGGAACTGCCGCGGCAAGCAGATGATCGCCATCATCGCCACCCCGGTCTGCACCACCATGGACGGCCAATTGATGGTTTCTTTCCAGTATTGCTCCAGCCGTGGCGCGAGCATCGCCTGGTTGAACAGGTCGTCGAAACCGTCGTACAGGCCGTACGTCACGAACGCTCCGACCGCCAGGAAGGCGAACAGCTTGACCAGGGATTCGAAGGCAATCGCCAGCACCATGCCACGGTGGTGTTCGGTGGCGTCCAGGTTACGGGTACCGAACACGATAGTGAACAGCGCCAGGATCAGCGAGACGATCAGCGCGGTGTCCTGGGCGCGGGTGCCCATGGCATCGGCGCCCGCACCGATCAACAAGTTCACCCCGAGCACGATGCCCTTGAGCTGCAAGGCAATATACGGCAGCACGCCCACCAGGCAGATCAGTGCGACCACCACCGCGAGGGATTGGGACTTGCCGTAGCGGGCGGCGATGAAGTCGGCGATGGAGGTGATGTTCTCCTGTTTGCTGATCATCACCATTTTTTGCAGGACCCACGGCGCCAGCACCAGCAGCAGGATCGGCCCGAGGTAGATCGGCAGGAATGACCAGAGCTGTTCGGCGGCCTGGCCCACGGCGCCGAAGAACGTCCAACTGGTGCAATACACCGCCAGCGACAGGCTATAGACCCAGGCCCGCACCCGTGGCGGCAACGGCGTGCTGCGCCGGTCGCCGTAGAAGGCGATGGCGAACATAATGGCCATATAGGCCAGGGCGACAACGGCGATCAGCCCGCTGGACAGCGACATGGAAACTCCCGGACAAAGACACCGGGACTTGAGCCCGGCAGGACAGTCTCGCATGCCCGCTCGGGTTCGTCAGTGTCGACCAAGGTCGAGGCGTGGTGGGGTGTCGCAGATGGGGGAAATGCTCAGATTACTTGGTGTTCTTTCGGGCCTCTTCGCGAGCAAGCCCGCTCCCACATTGGATCTGTGGTGAATACAAATCTTGTGCCCACTGGAGATCCAATGTGGGAGCGGGCTTGCTCGCGAATGCGGTCTTACTGACCCAACGCAATATCCACCAACCGATACAACTCCTCAGCCTCCAACGGCGCAGTGGCAAAGAGAATGCGGAACACCGTCGGCGCCACCACCACATTGATCAGCCGCTCGACGCCCGGGTTGGGTTCACCGGGGTAGCGGTCCAGGATGATCTGCAACTGACGGCTGATGATCCCTACGCAGTACCCGGGGGTAGCGCAGGCCTGAATGTCGCGCATCATGTTACGGCCGGGCTCGGAACTCATTTCGTCCAGGTACTGCTCGGCCCAGGCGCGCAGGTCACCGCGCAAGCTGCCGGTGTCGGCGGGTTCGCCATCAGGGCGCATACGGGCGATGGCGACGTCGGCCAGCAGCGCCGGCAGATCGCCCCAGCGCCGGTAGATAGTGGACGGCGTGACCCCGGCGCGCGCAGCGATTTGCGGCACGGTCAGTGTGGCGCGGTCCTGCTCTTGCAGCAGGGCGCGGACCGCCGAATGAATCGATTCCTGGACCCGGGCGCTTCGGCCGCCGGGGCGTAAACCTTCTTTAATAGCCATGCGTCAGACCTTAACACAAAGAATTTGCTTTAAGCGCACACCGGTAGCACACTCCGCAAAAGCAAAAAATTAGCTTTTGTGAATGTTCCTGTGGAGCGTGCCCATGTCCCGTCCAGCTTCGACCCGCGCCAGCTTGATCTTCCTGGCGCTTACCCTGCTCGGTTTTCTCGCCGCGTCCAGCGCGCCGACGCCGTTGTATCACCTCTATCAGGAACAATTACAGTTCTCCCCGGCCGTTCTGACGCTGATTTTCGGCGTGTACGCCTTCAGTCTGCTGGCGGCCTTGCTGACCGTGGGGTCGCTGTCGGATTACCTGGGCCGCAAACCGGTGATTTTTGTGGCGCTGTTGCTCAACATACTGGCGATGCTGCTGTTTATCAGTGCCGACAGCGTCGCCTGGTTGATCAGTGCCCGGTTGATCCAGGGGTTCGCCACCGGCATGGCCACCAGTGTATTGGGTGCTGCCTTGCTGGACTTCGACCGTCGCCAAGGCCCGTTGATCACTAGCGTTGCGCCGCTGTTGGGCATGGCGTGCGGGGCGCTGGGCTGTGGCCTGCTGGCCGAGTTCGCACCGTTGCCGTTGCAACTGACCTATTGGCTGCTGCTGGGGTTGTTCCTGGCCCAGGCTGTTTACCTCTGGCGCCTGAAAGAAAGCGTCAGCCCGCAAGCGGGTGCCTGGCAGTCCTTGCGTCCGACTTTGCACGTGCCACCCCAGGCGCGGCGAGCCTTGTGGCGGGTCCTGCCACTGGATTTGGCGGCCTGGGCCGTGGGCGGCTTCTACCTGTCACTGGCACCGTCGTTGGTGCGGGCGGCCACCGGATCGACCTCCAATCTGATCGGCGGCGCGCTGGTGGCGGTGTTGACCCTCAGCGGCGCATCAGCCATCTACCTGTTGCGCAACCAGGAGGCCGACACCATGTTGCGCCCATCCGCAAGCCTATTGGTGATCGGCCTGGCATTGGTACTGGTGGCGGTGCATGGCGCCAGCTTGCCGTTGTTCTTCGTCGGCACGCTGGTCACCGGTGGCGGTTTCGGCGCCGGGTTCCTGGGGGCGCTGCGCAGCATCATGCCGCTGGCGTTGCCCCACGAACGGGCCGGCTTGATGTCGGCGTTCTATGTCCTCAGTTACCTGGCCTTCAGCCTGCCGTCGCTGCTGGCGGGGAACCTGACGCGGGTGTTCGGCTTGATCCCGACGACCGATGGGTATGGCGCAGTGTTGATTGTGTTGTGTGTCGCAGCGCTGTTGGGGTTACGGCAATCGATAAAACCGCTCAGCGATGGCGTTCGGCCTTGAAACCAGGCATGCAGGTGCCGCTGGCAGTGGGTTAGTCTTGGCACTTCAGTCTTCTTCCGGACGGGTCCCTTGAAAATCATCCGCAGCAAATCCTTCACCGGTGACCGTGCCTGGGCGGCGCTGGATATCGCCAACATGAACGGCATCACCACGCGCCTGCACTGGACCGATCAGCCTTATAAATGGCACATCAATGATGGTCAGGAAGTCTTCGTGGTGCTCGATGGGCAAGTGCAGATGTGCTATCGGGAAGAGGGCGTCGAAAAAGCGACCTTGCTGGACGCCGGAGACATTTTCTATGCCTCGGTGGGCACCGAGCATGTGGCCAATCCGTTGGGCGAGGCGAGAGTTCTGGTGATCGAGACTGAGGGCAGTGTCTAACTGTTATCTGCAAAGTAGATAACAGATAGAGAAATTACCCGTTATATAGATATTCGATTCGGCTCTAGCATGGCTCCACCTCATCCGAGGACAGGAGTTCGTCATGACATGTGCTGCAAAAAGCCGCTTTCGGCCCTTGAGCCATTTGCCCAGGCCGCTGGAGGCCATTCGTCAATTCACGCCTAACTGGTTTGCCGTCATCATGGGTACCGGTGTGCTGGCGCTGGCCTTGGCGCAATGGCCGGCAGCTATGCCAGGCCTGCACGCTCTGGGCGAAGGGTTGTGGGTGTTCAACACGCTGTTGTTCGTGGTGTTCGCCTTGATGTACATGGCCCGTTGGGTGTTGTTCTTCGACGAAGCACGACGGATTTTCGGCCATTCAACGGTCTCTATGTTTTTCGGCACCATTCCCATGGGGCTGGCGACCCTCATCAACGGCCTTCTGCTGTTTGGTCTGCCGCGCTGGGGTGAGGGCGTGGTGACGGTGGCCGAGGTGTTATGGTGGATCGACGTGGCCATGTCCCTGGCCTGTGGCGTGCTGATTCCCTTCCTGATGTTCACCCGCCAGGAGCACCGGATCGACCAGATGACCGCGGTATGGTTGCTGCCGGTGGTGGCCGCCGAAGTGGCCGCCGCCAGCGGTGGGCTGTTGGCACCGCATCTGGCGGACGTTCATTCGCAACTGATCATGCTGGTCACCAGCTACGTGCTCTGGGCATTTTCCCTACCGGTGGCGTTCAGCATCCTGACGATCCTGCTGTTGCGCATGGCCCTGCACAAGTTGCCTCACGAAAGCATGGCCGCCTCGAGTTGGCTGGCCCTTGGCCCGATCGGCACCGGTGCCCTGGGCATGTTGTTGCTAGGCAGTGATGCGCCCCTGATTTTTGCCGCCAATGGCCTGCCTGGCGTGGGCGAGATCGCCGCCGGGTTGGGGCTGGTGGCCGGTATCACGTTATGGGGCTTTGGGTTCTGGTGGATGTTGATGGCGTTGCTGATCACCGCCCGCTATCTACGTGGCGGCATCCCGTTCAACCTTGGCTGGTGGGGCTTTACCTTCCCATTGGGCGTGTTTGCACTGACCACGCTGAAGTTGGCGGACTTGCTGAAACTGGATTTTTTCAGCGCGTTCGGTGGTGTGCTGGTGGCGATGCTGGCGGTGATGTGGCTGATCGTTGGACGGCGTACGTTGCTGGGTGCCTGGCACGGCGAGTTGTTTGTGTCGCCCTGCATTGCGGGGCTGGCGAAATAATCGCTAAAGACAGGTAATGTGTGGCCTGGATCGAAAAACGTTCATTCCAATAAGCGTCCACGCCACTCAGGAACATGGAAGATGAGTCACCCTTCGCAGTTCACCTTGCTTCGCACGCGGCGTTTCCTGCCGTTCTTCATCACGCAGTCCCTTGGCGCGTTCAACGACAACATTTTCAAGCAGTCGCTGATCCTCGCCATCCTTTACAAATTGACCATCGAGGGGGATCGCTCGATCTGGGTCAACCTCTGCGCGCTGCTGTTTATCCTGCCATTCTTTCTGTTTTCGGCGCTGGCGGGGCAGTTTGGGGAAAAATTCGCCAAGGATGCGTTGATCCGTCTGATCAAGCTCGGCGAAATCGTCATCATGGCGGTAGGCGCGGTGGGCTTTGTGTTCGACCACTTGTCGCTGATGCTGGTGGCGCTGTTCGCCATGGGCACGCATTCGGCGCTGTTCGGTCCGGTGAAGTATTCGATCCTGCCCCAGGCCTTGCGCGAGGAAGAGTTGGTCGGTGGCAACGGCCTGGTGGAGATGGGTACGTTCCTGGCGATCCTGGCCGGCACTATTGGCGCTGGAATCATGATGTCCTCGGCGCATTACGCCCCGGTGGTATCCACCGCGATCATCGGCGTGGCCGTGCTCGGTTACCTGGCCAGTCGCGGCATTCCACGTGCGGCGGCGGCCTCGCCGCAAATGCGCCTGAACTGGAACATCTTCAGCCAATCCTGGGCCACCCTGAAGCTGGGCCTGGGGCAAACCCCGGCGGTGTCCCGTTCGATTGTCGGCAACTCCTGGTTCTGGTTCGTCGGAGCGATCTACCTGACGCAGATCCCGGCCTATGCCAAGGAGTGGATGCACGGCGACGAAACCGTGGTGACCTTGATCCTGACGGTGTTCTCGGTGGGAATCGCGTTGGGTTCGATGCTCTGTGAAAAGCTGTCCGGACGCAAAGTCGAGATCGGCCTGGTGCCGTTCGGCTCGTTCGGGCTCACCGTGTTCGGTCTGTTGCTGTGGTGGCATTCCGGTGGAATTCCCGACAGCGTCGAGGGGCACGGTTGGCTTGAAGTGCTCGGCTTCGGTCACGCCTGGCTGGTGTTGATCGACATCCTTGGCCTGGGTGTGTTCGGTGGCTTCTACATCGTGCCGCTGTACGCATTGATCCAGTCGCGCACGGTGGAGAACGAGCGGGCGCGGGTGATTGCCGCCAACAATATTCTCAACGCGTTGTTCATGGTGGTCTCGGCCATTGTCTCCATCGTCTTGCTGAGCTTGGCCAAGCTGTCGATCCCGCAGTTGTTCCTGGTGGTGTCGTTGCTCAACATCGGCGTCAACGCGTACATCTTCAAGATCGTCCCCGAGTTCAGCATGCGTTTCATGATCTGGCTGCTGAGCCATTCCATGTACCGTGTGGAGCATCGCAACCTGGAGGCGATACCGGATGAAGGGGCAGCGCTGTTGGTCTGCAACCATGTGTCTTTCGTCGATGCCTTGTTGATTGGCGGCGCGGTGCGTCGGCCGATTCGTTTCGTGATGTACTACAAGATCTATAACCTGCCAGTGCTGAATTTCATCTTCCGCACCGCTGGGACCATCCCGATTGCCGGGCGCCAGGAAGACATTCAGATCTACGAAAAAGCCTTCAAGCGAATTGCCCAGTACCTGAAGGACGGCGAGCTGGTGTGCATTTTCCCTGAAGGAAAATTGACCGCTGACGGTGAAATCAATGAGTTCAAGAGCGGATTGACGCGCATCCTCCAGGAAACCCCGGTGCCGGTGATTCCCCTGGCGCTGCAGGGTTTGTGGGGCAGTTTCTTCAGCCGCGATCCAAGCAAGGGCCTGTTCCGCCGGTTCTGGTCGCGGGTGACGCTGGTGGCGGGGTCGGCGGTCGCGGTAGAGGCGGCAACGCCTTCGAGTTTGCAGGCGTTGGTGGGAGACTTGCGCGGCACCGTCCGCTAGGACGAAAAACTGTGGGAGCGAGCTTGCTCGCGATTGCAATCTGCCTGCTGGCATTGAGGTCAGAGGCAGACCCCTATCGCGAGCAAGCTCGCTCCCACAGGTTTATCAGGCGCTGACCTTGAGCCCGATCAACCCCGCAACGATCAACGCCACGCTGGCCAGGCGAACCAGCGCCATTGACTCACCAAACAGAATGATCCCGGCGATCACCGTGCCCACGGCACCGACCCCGGTCCAGATCGCATAGGCGGTACCCAGCGGCAGTTCTTTCATGGCAAGGCCGAGCAGGCCGAGGCTGATCGCCATGGCGGCGATGGTCAGAGCAGTGGGGAGAGGGCGGCTGAAGCCGTCGGTGTACTTCAGGCCGACAGCCCAGCCAACTTCGAACAGGCCGGCAAAAAACAGAATGATCCAGGACATCAAACACCTCATCGATGGATGGGGTCGTCCCCGGATAATGAACGCTAAGGCGTTGCGGGGTCGTCCCCGCAGAGGATGGATAGAGTGCCCATGATCGGGCACTCGATCAAGTCTGTCTTAGTCAGCTGCTTGCCGGGCGGCGAGGGTTTCGCGGTCCTGCTTTTCGCTCATGCGCCGGAAGTACGTCGAGAGCAAAGCCCCGGAAATGTTGTGCCAGACGCTGAACAGCGCGCTGGGTACTGCCGCCAACGGCGAAAAGTGCGCGCTGGCCAACGCCGCGCCGAGGCCGGAGTTCTGCATGCCCACTTCCAGCGCCAGGGATTTGCGCTGGGCCAGCGGCAGCTTGAACAGATGCCCGGTGAAGTAACCCAGCAAAAAACCGAAGCTGTTGTGCAGCATCACCACGGCCATGATCAACAGGCCCGATTCGGCAATTTTTGCCTGGCTGGCGGCAACGACGGCGGTGACGATGATGACGATGCTCACCACCGACACCAACGGCAACACCTCCACGGCATGGCGCACCTTGTCCCCCAGCAACCGCTGTGCCACCACGCCCAGCACGATCGGCAGCAGCACCACTTGCAGGATCGACCAGAACAGCTCCATGAATGACACCGGCAGCCAGGCCGAGGCCAGCAGCCAGATCAGTGCCGGGGTCAGCAGCGGTGCGAGCAGGGTAGTGACGGCGGCGATGGCCACCGACAGGGCCAGGTCGCCGCGGGCCAGCCAGGTCATGACATTCGACGAGGTGCCGCTTGGGCAGCAGCCCACCAGAATCACGCCGACGGCAATTTCCGGCGGCAGATGGAAAACTTGGCAGAGCAACCACGCCACACCGGGCATGATCACGAAATGGGCGACCACGCCCAGGGCCACGCGCCAGGGATGGCGTGCGACTTCGGCGAAGTCTTCGAGCTTGAGGGTCAGGCCCATGCCGAACATCACCAGGCCCAGCAGCGGCACGATGGCGCTTTTCAGGCCGATGAACCAAGCGGGTTGCAGAAATGCCACCACCGCGAAAATCAGTACCCAGTAAGCGAAGGTATTGCCGACAAAGCGGCTCAATGCAGCCAGTGCGCGCATGACCTGATCCTTATTCTTGATTGAATCCACACAAAACCCATGTGGAAGCGGGCTTGCTCGCGAAAGCGGTATGTCAGTCAACATAGTCGTTAACAGATACACCGCTTTCGCGAGCAAGCCCGCTCCCACAGGAGAAATCACCAGCCTTTAGATCCCCTGCGGAATCTCTTCCCCGCCCAACGCTTCAACCAACGCAGGCAGGAACTCGCCGAACGTCAACATCATCAGTGTGAAGCTGGCGTCCAGCTGGCCGAGGGCTTCGTCGCCACCGTCCTGCTCCGCCTGGTCCTGCAGCAGGTCTTCGAATTTCAGGCGTTTGACCACCATCTTGTCGTCAAGCACGAAGGACAGTTTGTCCTGCCAGGCCAGCGACAGTTGGGTCACCACCTTGCCGGTGTTCAGGTGCAGCTGGATTTCGTCGCTGGTCAGGTCCTGGCGCTTGCAGCGCACGATGCCGCCGTCTTCGTGGGTGTCGCGCAGCTCGCATTCATCCAGCACGAAGAAATCGTCCGCGGCCTTCTGGGTCTTGACCCAGTCGGTCATGGTGGCGGTCGGGGCCATCTTGACCGTCAGCGGGCGAACCGGCAGTGAGCCGATGACTTCGCGCAGGGTGGACAGCAGGTCTTCGGCGCGTTTCGGGCTGGCCGAGTTCACCAGGATCAGGCCCTGTTTCGGCGCGATGGCGGCGAAGGTGGACGAGCGGCGGATGAAGGCACGGGGCAGGAACGCCTGGATGATTTCATCCTTGAGCTGGTCCCGTTCCTTTTTATAGACCTTGCGCATTTGCTCGGCTTCGATCTCTTCGACCTTTTCCTTCAGGGCATCGCGCACGACGCTGCCCGGCAGGATGCGTTCTTCCTTGCGTGCGGCGATCAACAGGAAGTCCTGGCTGACGTGCACCAATGGTGCATCTTCGCCTTTGCCAAACGGCGCGACGAAACCGTAAGTGGTCAACTCCTGGCTTGCACATGGACGCGCCAGTTTGCTGGCCAGTGCAGTTTCCAACGCCTCGGCATCAAAAGGCAGATCTTGGGTCAGGCGATAGATAAGCAGGTTTTTGAACCACATGGGGTGAGTCTCTCCTTTATACAAAGGGGGGCATTATTCTCTTCGCGGCGCCGTAGGCCAACCCTTCGCTAAGCCTTTGGAAGGCCTGAAAAAATTAATTTAAAAAGTGCTTGCCAGCTTAAAGAGTGCTCCGTAGAATGCGCGCCACACCGAAAGCGAAGGGTGATTAGCTCAGCTGGGAGAGCGTCTGCCTTACAAGCAGAATGTCGGCGGTTCGATCCCGTCATCACCCACCATTCGTTCAACGTGTTACGCGCAGCGGTAGTTCAGTCGGTTAGAATACCGGCCTGTCACGCCGGGGGTCGCGGGTTCGAGTCCCGTCCGCTGCGCCATATTCGGTTACCTGGAACACTGAACGCCAGGTCACCACGGAAAGCCCGCTAACGCGGGCTTTTTGCTGTTTGCAGTTCCTGCGGTGTGTGTTGCTCATGTTTTTTGCTTATTTATCAATTAAATCAGCACTTTACGAAAAACTGTGAGAGAATGCGCCCCGCATCGAAAGTGAAGGGTGATTAGCTCAGCTGGGAGAGCGTCTGCCTTACAAGCAGAATGTCGGCGGTTCGATCCCGTCATCACCCACCAAACTTTCAATGTTACGCGCAGCGGTAGTTCAGTCGGTTAGAATACCGGCCTGTCACGCCGGGGGTCGCGGGTTCGAGTCCCGTCCGCTGCGCCATCTTCGGTTTCCTGGCCCTCTGAACGCCAGGTCACCACAAAAAGCCCGCTCAATGAGCGGGCTTTTTGTTGCCTGGCATTTGGCCGTTGCTACTGTTCGGCATTGCGGCTGTGGCGGTAGTCGCTGACCGCCTCGTACACCGCTTTACGCAAACGGTTGATGCCGCCGATAGGGCGATGGGCCTCAATGCCGAACCACGGGTTGAACGACTGGTTGTCGCAAGCCAGGTTCAGCTTGGGCGTGTCGAAATCCTGGGCCGGCACCTTGATGTGCGCCACGGTCTCGAACGGCGCATCACTTTCTTGCCATTCAATACTGGTGTCTTCGATCGGCATGTACTTGCTCGGGTCCTGCCGTTGGATCTGCAGGACAAAACACGCCGGCACCCGGTCTGTGGATAACTGTTGGTTCAGGGCGCTGCGCAAGAAGTTCGGCAGGTCCTGGTTCTGAGGAGGCAGGGTATAGCTTGGGCAGCTGTCCGGGTCCGGCGCGACGCGAAACTTGGCATTGGCTTCGCCGAATTTGTAAGGCGATACCGAGAAATAAGTGGTCTGGGTCGGGCTGGCCGGGGGAGGCGAGAGGGTCGCCAGGGCGATGAACAGATGACGGATCTGCCAGGTGCGCGGATCCAGGCTCGGAAAGAACGCCATCGCCTTCTTCCCGTCAGCCTGGGCGGCCACATTCTGACGGTACTCGGCGACATCACTGACAAAGAAGTTCGGATGATTGAACATCACGAAATCCTGCTCGCCCTGTGATTGCCGATCAGCGAGCAGTTGCTTGCCCGGCACGTTCAGCAGCTTGATCGCCATCCCCCGTGCATCGCGCAGGCTGTCGAATTGCGGATAAGCGTTGCCGTTGGACAGGCGAATCGTGGCCTGCCAAGTCTTGCCCGGTTCGGCAAACACACCTTGGCGCAACGGTGCCGGCAGGTCGCTCGGCACCTGGACCTCGGCCATGACGCAACCGTGGGCCTTGGCATGGGCGTCGCGAAGGTAACGCGTGCCTTCGCGGTGCTGATCGACGATGCGGATCGCGGTCTGGATGATGTCCTGGGTCATGGCGGCTTCGCCGGGTGCGATCTGTTCCTTGTCCGGGACCGGTCCCTTGTGTTGCCAGGCAAACCAGGCCGTGGACAGGGCCCAGACGAGTAACCCGATACCCAGCAGCCACAGAAGCGTCTTGCCCAGAAAGGCGCCGAGGCGCAGCCAGAGGGTGATCAACATGCCAACATCCTTTTACCGGTGAGGTTCATCATTACAGTTGCGACTCCAGTGGCCCGCCCAGCACTTTTAAATACTCCAGCAAGGCCCAGCGTTCCTGCGGTTGCAGCAAGCGGCCAATGACGCCGTTACCGCGTTCGCCGGCACGGAATTCATGGCCGCTGTTGTGATTGCCGGTAATCCGGGTGTCGAAGAGAAAACCGTTGGTGAAGGCTTCGGTGCGATAGCCCAGGTGGCGAGGGTCGTATTCGAAGGTGCCTTTATAGAATGTGCTCGCCCGCTCGGCCTGGGGCGACAACAGTTGATAGATCGTTGGCACCGAGCCGTTGTGCAGGAACGGTGGCGTGGCCCAGACACCCGCCAGTGGCCGGGCCTTGTAGGCGCGCAGTTCACGCACGCCGATGGGCAGGCCGAAACCGTCCAGGGCCGGGCGTTCGACCGGGGTGACACCGGCGTCGCGGTAAGCGCGGTTTTCGACAAAGGCGGTGACGTAGGCCAGGCCTTTGGCGACCGAAAGCTGGCTCAGGTCCAGCGGCTCCGTCGGGGTCGGGTGCAGTTGCACGTCCAGCTTCGCCAGCTCGGCCGGATCCCATTGCAGGCTGGTCAGGTCGAAGCGATGGTCGGCGATGTTATTGGCGGTGCCGGGGTCGGTGCCGATCACCTGCACGGGCAGCATGTGCAATTGCTGCACCGGCCTGTCAGGCCCCTGGACCACTTTGGGCACATGGCAGCCGGCGCAGTTTTCGGTGAACAGGGCCCGGCCCTTGGCGGCCAGCGGTTTATCGATCGCGCCCAGTAACGCTTCCGGCCACACGGGCGGCTTGAGCAGTTGTAGGGTCTCTTCGATCTTGTTCAGGTCGCGCACGCGTACGCTGGAGGGATATCGAGCATCGCCCTGCAGCGGTTTACCCTGGGCATCGAAGAAACTCAGTGTGGCGCCTACCCCCAGCGCTTCACCGACGTTGCGAGCCATCGGTTGCTGGGCTGAGCCGTTCCATTGCACCCAGTCGAACGTCCACATTTCCCACAATTGTGGATAATCCACCGGCGCGTTGGCCACCCGGTAGTTCTCTGCCGAAATGGCGTCGCCAAAGCTGGCATTGGCGATGCGACCGAAGGCGTCGGTACGCCCTGGGCCTTCTTCGGTGGGGTAGAGGCCGCGGTGGGTATCATTCCAGGCCACTCGCAGGAACGTGTCCAGGGAAGCCTTGAACGCTTTGCGCAGCTCTTCGTGGCGGGCGTCGTAGTCCTTGCCCAGTACTTGGCGGGCGAAGCGTTCGAATTTCCAAGGGTTGTAGTAGGTAGACGCCAGACTGGCGACCAATGCCTGTCCGAAACTGCCACCACGTAGCATAGGAACACTAGAAGGCAGCACGTGCTGGGCCGAGCCACCATCGATCCGTATCGCCTGACCCTTGAAGCGCAATTCGCCGGTATGGCACGCCGCGCAAGTGATATCCAGGAACTGCTCGGTGCTGCCCGGGTTCTGGTGCCGGGCGAAACCTACCGGCAAGTTGCCGGGATTGCCGGGCGAGGCTTTCTGCGCCGGGTCGATCAGGAAGCCGAAGCGCGCCAGGTACTCCGGCGAAGCGAAGCGTTGTTGCGAAAAGGGCAATTCGAGGGCGGTGAACCAGTCGTAGCGCAGGCCTTTGACCTGGGTGCCCTGGGGGGTGAAGTAATACGTCTGGCGCTCGGCGGCGCTCCATTGATCCAGGTAGTGCACCTGTTCGACGGGGGTATAGAACGGCAAGCGAGGATTGGCGACGTAATAAAGCACCACGGCCACGACGACGATCAGCAGCGCGAGGAGTAGCAACAAAATGCGAGAGAGAAGGCGCACGGTAACGTCCTTGTTTTTTTGATAAACCCTTATGCCTCAGTGCTGCGCGGCGGGCAAGTGGCCATTACCCTTGGCCTGCGGGGGAGCGGCAATGTGTCCCTGTACGTAATGGATGACAGATGCTTCATTTGCCCAAGATTAAAAAGCGTTTGCGGACCTGAACTTATCATCACTTTGTGGCTCACATGCCGGTAGCCATTGGTCGTGGCCGCCTGATAAGCTCGCGGCTTTATTCGATTGCCCTTTAGGCGCATGAACAAGGAAATAGCATGAAACAGCATCGGTTGGCGGCGGCGGTGGCCCTGGTTGGCCTGGTACTCGCGGGTTGCGACTCGCAGACCAGCGTAGAGCTGAAAACCCCGGCGCAGAAAGCTTCCTACGGTATTGGCCTGAACATGGGCAAGAGCCTGGCTCAGGAAGGCATGGATGACCTGGACTCCAAAGCGGTCGCCCAGGGCATCGAAGATGCCGTCGGCAAGAAAGAACAGAAGCTGAAAGACGAAGAACTGGTCGAAGCCTTTGCTGCGCTGCAAAAGCGAGCCGAAGAGCGCATGGCCAAGATGAGCGAAGAGTCGGCAGCCGCAGGCAAGAAATTCCTCGAGGAAAACGGTAAGAAAGCCGGTGTGACCACCACCGCCTCCGGCCTGCAGTACGAAGTGGTCAAGAAAGCCGATGGCGCACAGCCTAAGCCGACCGACGTGGTGACTGTTCACTACACCGGCAAGCTGACCAACGGCACCGTGTTCGACAGCTCCGTCGAGCGTGGCAGCCCGATTGACCTGCCGGTCAGCGGCGTGATCCCGGGTTGGGTCGAAGGCCTGCAACTGATGCACGTCGGCGAGAAGTACAAGCTGTACATCCCGAGCGACCTGGCCTACGGCGCCCAGAGCCCGAGCCCGGCCATCCCGGCCAACTCGGTCCTGGTGTTCGACCTGGAACTGCTGGCGATCAAGGATCCAGCGAAAGAAGACGCAGCCAAGTAATCGCGTCTGCTATAACGACAACGCCTCGCTCATGCGGGGCGTTGTCGCATCTGGGCTACGGCAAATGGCAAAAAAACCGAACGCACGTGACAGGCTACAGTCATAGGCAATACAGGCGCTGTGCTAGACGCAGTCAGCCGGTCAAGTCAATGAAATATTGGGTTTTTTTATGTGAGTAAAAAACGCCCGATCTAAGCCGGGCCCTTATGAAACGGGGGCTTCAGCGGTGAAATGCAGCTCTGTTCACAAGGTTATCCACAATTTGTGTGGATAACATTTCAGTGGGAGAAAAAATGAAGGCCCCGTGGAATTTTGCGCGATTTCTGCCCTTGGCAGGCCGCCTGCTGGCCCGCGGTCGATTACCGACGTTGCTCTTTGCCGTTGCCAGCAAAGGTGCCCGAGAGGGCGGGCGGCTGGGCAAGCTCAAGGAGGATCTGCGCCTGTTGCAGGCCTTGTGCCTGGCTTACTGGCGGGGCGAATACCGCGCGGTCAGTGCCAAGTCGATGCTGTCGGTGGTGGCGGGACTCATGTATTTCCTCAGTCCCCTGGACGCGATTCCAGATATCTTGCCGATGTTTGGCATGTTCGACGATATTGCAGTGCTGGCATGGGTCATGAAAACCCTCGACGTTGAACTCGAGGCATTCCGCGCCTGGCGTTATCGGCAGTCTCCCGAGAAACTGGCTCAAGTCGAAAGGCTTCCCGATACCCCGGAACAACTCCAGCTCCAAGGCCAGAAAAAGCCCTGATCCCCCGAGAATTCATCACCCCGCGACCTTAGCCAGCATTTAGGATTACACTTCCAAGGAAAAAGGCTGACTCGCTAAGTGTTGTTGTCCTACGGGGTAAACATGGATATTCAAGTAATCACACGTGACGGAGAGCCCGAGTACGCGGTTTTGCCGTGGGATCAGTACCAAGCGTTGTTGAAGGCAGCAGGCATCGATCAAGCTCTGCCGCGCGAAGCGACAGTCCGTCACGCGGCGGCACCCGGCCAGGTTCTCCCTGGCCTGGACCAATTACGCAGTTTGCGCGAAGGGAAGGGCATCGCCATCGAGGCGTTGGCCCGCACGGTAGGTATCAGCCCGTCTTATCTGGCCTTGATCGAGAGCGGCGAGCGACAGCCCGATGCCGCGATTCGGCGCAGTCTGGCCTGGGAGTTGACGGTGCCGGGTTGGAGGGAAGAATCGTGAGCGTACGCATCAGTCGGCAGCATTGGGATGGGTTGTTGGGTGAATTGGACCAGGCGCGTCGCCAACGCCATTTATTGACTTACCGCGCCTTGCTGGAGCGCCTGCAGCTGCCCAGCCCGGCCATGCAGACTTTGACCGCGGCCCTTGAACACCTGGCGGCGCTGGACGCCCGGGCAGAACAGCCGCTGCGCAGTTCCTTGGTGATCAGCCAAGGCGCGAGCCGGTTGCCGCGCACGGGGTTCTTCGAATGCGTTGAGCGCCTGGGCCGTTTTTCCGGGCCTTCCGATGGGGTGGCCGCCGCCTCCTGGCACGCTTCGGAAGTGGTCCGGGTGTTTGAATACGAGTACCCCGAGTCGGCGGAGGCCTGAGTGCTCTGGCGACTCAAGGCGCGGGTCGGCTATTGGCTGGCGCGCCGGTTGTTTCACTGGTCCTGGTTTGTCCGCCAGGCGCGTGGCTGGGCCTGGCTCGAGGGCCAATTCTCGCGCATGGCGAACCTGGGCGACGTCGGTGCGCAAAGTTTCTATGGGCACATCCTCACGTTTCGCGGCCAAGGGCTGGGTGCCCGTGAAGAAGGGGTTCGCCTGCTGCGGCTGGCGGCTCTAGCCGGTGATGGCAAGGCGGCCTATCAGGTCGGCGTGATCAGCCTGGCCGGTACAACCAGCAAGGCACCGGACCCGGTCGAAGCGGCACGTTGGTGGACCCTGGCGGCGAAAGCCGGGCATCCGTTGGCCGAGATCAAGCTCAAGGCACTCGAAGCTCGCAACCTCTAGCGTTATCCACAGGCTATTCGTGACGCAATCGGGCGAATTTAGCGAATCGCCCTACATCCTTTGTCCCCTTCCACTGACTTAATTCCCCCGTCATCCCCGGCACAGTCTCGCGCTCCCTGAGTGCTGCGAGATGTCTGCCCATGTTCGACCGTTTTTTCCTGCTGACCCTTGAGCGAGCCCTGTCCTGATGGAGCAGGTGAACCATATCGAGCAGGAACTCGACAGCTTCAAGGACACCCTGTTGGTCTACCGCGAGCAACTTGAGCGCTGGTACAGCCGAGCGGCGGAGCGAGCCAGCCACACGGCCGACTTGCCCTCGCTGATGGGCATGGAGCGGCTGATCCGCTTCGGCGACAGCGCCACCGTGGTCAGCAGCGGTGACGATGATTTCCTCTCCACGGTCGTCCAGTGCCCTCTGGGTGGGGTGATGACGATCGAGAGCAAGTTCGAGTCGGTGTACGACATCCCGCTGGGCGACATCGTGGTGGATGTGGTGGCGGTGGACAGCGGCGAGGTCACGCCGGTGACCCTGGACGCCCAGGGAATCGGGACTTTCGAGGGAGAGGCGGGCAAGTCCTATCGGGTCCATGTCCAGGGCAAGGTGTCTCCCGGGCAGATCGAGGAGCTGTTTTCTTCCTACGATGGCTTGACTCGGGATCTGACGGGCTGGCTACGGGGTGAGTGGCAAGGCTTCAAGCCGCGATGGCCCCAGCAGTCCTTGGCGACCTCGGCGGCTGCGGTGGGGAACGGGTTGCTCGCCGGCAGTTGGGCGGCGATCGAGGGTGTGTGGGACAGCATCAGTCTGTTTTCGGACATTCTCAAGGATCCCTATCAGTTTGTTGAGCGTTTAGGTAGCAGCGTGCAGGCGCTGGCCGAACTGGCGGAGTCCGCGCCGTTGGTGATGGCCAGGCTGCAACTGCTGGCCAGCGACGAAGCGGCGCTGTGCCTGTTGGTGCGCACCGCCAGCCTCTGGCTGGAGATGCTGCCGCCCAGTGAGATTGCCGGCGAAACGGCCGAAGCACTCTCGACCGTGGTGGTGCAGTGCGTGATCGACTTGTTGATCGGCGTGGTCTTGACCTTTGCCGGGGCGGGGGTCGGAATCGCCTACCTGTCGATGCGCTTGGCCAGGCACGGTGCAACCCTGCTGAACGCCGTGCAGCGTTTCGTCAAGGCGATCTTCGCGGTGGTCAACGGCTTCATGGCCTACGTGGACCGCTACAAAACCGTGGCAGCGCGCGGCGCCGCGGCGGGAATAAAAAAAGGCCGGCTGCAGCTGCGCTGGGATGCACAGCGCAACACCACGCTGAACAAACGCGAGCATCACGACGACGCCCCGGCCCAATCGAAAAACCCCAACGGCGACAGCGCCGACACCGCGGCCCAGACCCAGACCAGCGGCTGCCCGGTGTCGATGGTCACCGGCGAAGAACTGCTGACTCTGAACGACGGTACCCTCGACGGGCGCTTGCCGTTCGTCTTCACCCGTTTGTACCGCACCAGCGCCGCCGACCTGGACGTCGGCCTCGGGCGCGGCTGGAGCCATGCCCTGGCCCATCGCCTGGAGCTCAAGGGCGAGCAGATCACCTGGGTCGACCAGGAAAACCGCCGCACGATCTTTCCACTGCCCACCACCCAGCGTCCGGCGATTCACAACAGCCTGGCCCGGGCGGCGATCTACCTGGGGGCCGCACCGGACGAACTGATCATCGCCCAACCCGGGGAAAACGCCCCGTTCCTGCACTTTCGCGACGGCCACCTGATCGCCCTCAGCGACCGCTACGACAACCGCCTGACGGTCCGGCGCAACATCCACGGCGACATCAGCCGCCTGGACAACGGCGCCGGGCGTTCCCTGCGCCTGCGTTACGAGCAGCGCCACCTGGTCGCCGTCGATTACCAGAGCTTTCACCCGGCCCTCACCCTCGACGAAGCCTGGCGGACCGAACAGACGCTGGTCTCCTACCGCTACGACGGACGTTTCCGACTGATCGAAGCGATCAATGCCGCCGGTGAAAGCGAACGCTACGACTACGACGACCAGCACGTCATCCTCCAGCGGCAACTGGCCGGCGGGGCGAGCTTCTACTGGGAGTGGCAAGGCGTCGGGCCGGCGTCCCGTTGTGTGCGGCATTGGGCCTCCTTCGCGCAGATGGACAGCTGCTACACCTGGGGCGAGGACGGCAGCGTCACGGTCCGACGCCTGGATGGCAGCCAGGAGGTGTATGTCCACGACGACCGGGCGCGACTGGTGCGCAAGATCGAGCCCGACGGCGGCGAGCACCTCAAGACCTACGACGAACAGGGCCGGTTGATCGCCGAACAGGACCCGCTGGGGGCGGTCAGTGAATACCGCTACGACGACGTCGGACGGCTGGTGGCGCTGATTCCGCCGGACGAGGCGCCGACGTCCTACGAATACCGCAATGGCTTCCTGCACGCCCGGTCCCGCGGCAAGGCCGTGTGGAGCTACCGCCGCAATGCCCGGGGCGAAGTGATCGCGAGCATCGATCCCGACGGCCAGCGTACGGAATATGCCTACGACGCCCATGGGCAACTGCTGGCCAGGTATGACCCGGACGGTGGCGAACATCGTTTCACCTGGAGTCGCCTGGGCCAACTGACCGAAGAGGTCCTGCCCAACGGCGGTCGGCGGTGTTTTACCTACGACGCCCTGGGACGTTTGCTCAGCCGCCGGGACGAACACGGCGCCCTCACGCACTACCAATGGGACGCCGTCGGGCGGCTGCTGCAAGTCACCCTGCCCACCGGCGCCACCTGGGCCTGGAGCTACAACGCCTACGGCAAGGTCATCGCCGAGCGCGACGAGCAGGGCCGAACCACCCGCTACGAATACGCCGACGACCTGCACCTGGTCAGCCGCCGCCTGAACGCCGACGGCAGCGAGCTGAAGTACCGCTACGACTCGGCGCGGCTGCTGCTGACCGAGATCGAAAACGAATCCGGCGAACGATATCAGCTGGACTACACGCCCAACGGATTGATCCGACAGCAAGTCGGCTTCGACGGCCAACGCACCGCCTACGCCTACGACCTCAACGGCCACTTGCTGGAAAAAACCGAGCACGGTGAAGACGGTTCGCAACGGGTCACCCGCTACCAGCGTGACGCGGCTGGGCGATTGCGGATCAAGACCTTGCCCGACGGCCAAGCCATCGAATACCGCTACGACGAGCTGGGCCGTCTGATCCTCGTCGACGACGGCAGCGATCACCCGCTGGCCTTTGAATACGACGCCCAGGATCGGCTGGTCACGGACCACCAGGGCTGGGGCACCCTGCGTTATCGCTACGATGCCGGCGGGCGCCTCAACCACCTGCGTCTGCCGGACGACAGCCAGCTCGACTACCACCACGCCCCCGGTGGCGCGCTGACCGCCATCGACCTCAATGGCGCGCGCCTGACCGAACACCGCGTTGACGGCGGCCGCGAACGGCAGCGCCAGCAGGGTCGCTTGCGCAGCGATTACACGTACGACGAACTGGGCCGCCTCAAGGCCCAGACCGTGTGGCAGAACCCCCAGCAACAACTGTTCTGGCGCGACTATGCCTACAGCCCCCGGGGTAACCTCCAGACCCTTTCCGACCACCGAAACCGCCGTCGCTACCAGTACGATCCGCTGGATCGCCTGACCCGCATCGACTTTTCCCACAGCGAACCGCCGGAACACTTCAGCCACGACCCGGCCGGCAACCTGCTGATGCAGGACCGCCCTGGGCCGACCACCCTCAAGGGCAACCGCCTGCTGAGGGAGGGCGACCGCCACTACGACTACGATGCCTTCGGCAACCTGATCCGCGAACGCCGCGGCCAGGCCCTGGTTCGCGCCTACCGCTACGACAGCCAACACCGCCTGATCGGTATCACCGACGCCGACGGCCGCGAAACGTCCTACCGCTACGACGCCTTCGGCCGACGCATCAGCAAGACCGTGGACGGCCTGACCACAGAATTTTTCTGGCAGGGCGACCAGCTCGTCGCCGAAAACAGCCCGCGCCACCACCGCAGCTACGTCTACGAACCGGGCACCTTCCGCCCCCTGGCCCTGCTCGACGGCGAAGGCCCCGACGCCCGCCCGTTCTACTACCACCTCGACCACCTGGGCACGCCCCAGGAACTGACCAACCCCGCCGGCCAGATCGTCTGGTCGGCGCGCTACAACGGCTACGGCACACTCACCGAACTCACCCACGGCGGCGGCGAACAGCTGGAACAACCGCTGCGGTTCCAGGGCCAGTACTTCGACCCGGAAAGCGGCCTGCACTACAACCGCCACCGCTACTACAATCCCGAGACCGGCCGCTATTTGACGCCTGATCCGAGCAAGTTGGCGGGTGGGCTCAATGGGTACCGCTACACGGTGAACCCGACGGGGTGGGTGGATCCGTTGGGGTTGGTGGATTGCCCGGGGAAGGGTGGGTGTCGGCCGGCGGTTGGGGATCAGGATCCGGCGGGTAAGGTTGGGGTGGATGAGGGCGAGCCGCGGTTGCCAAAGCCAACCGCTGCTGAGTTGGCTGAAAAAGAGGTCAGGCGTTTAGACAGGGAACAAGGCATGCACATGGTGGGTAAGCATAGCCCTGCGGTTCCAGAGCAGGTGTGGAAGCGGCGAGCAATTGATGGTACGGATCCCATTACCGGCAAGACTCCTTGGCATAGGAAAGGGAACCCAAGTTCGAGATTTTACAGTTGGGAGTTACAGTTAAAAGCTTATGAGTTAGCAATTTCAAAAAAAAATAGCGGTCATATGCTACTCACGGATAAGAGCGGAAGCAAATATCTACGAGCGGATTTTCCGGGTGCAGGAGAGGGATATATTCCAAATCCTAGGGATCCAAGCGATCCGAAGCTGGTAAAAATGAATCGTATAGAAATGAAGTTTGATCGGGATACTGAAGTCCCATTTACACTGTATCCAATTAAATAGGAGGCATACATTGATTGATCCTAGTACTGGCCAGCCTTACATGCCAACGCCTGCATATTTTTTAGGTTGTTTCGATATATATGATCGAGAGGAAACGTTAGGTGAAGAGCTTGAGAAGTTTGACCCCAATGATCCACTAGATCGAGAGGTTTTAATTTTAAATTATTCGCTAAGTAAACGCTGGCGAATTACCTATAGACAAAAATTTCTCCTTTATAAAAGCTTAGAAGATGCGTTGCGAGATAGCAGTTATGACTTTCAGGCCCTATTGGAACATGATTCTCAGACCTGTTCATCGTTCCCTAACGGGTGGGATACGATGAACAGTCCTAGAGTTTTTTTTGAGGATATATATAAAATCGCAACTAAAGTATGGGCGGACGACCTGCGCAAAGCTGAAGCTGAAGACAGATCTACTTGGGACTACGTGTAGGTGCTCTTTGATGGTGCTAGGTCAGAGGCAAGTAATTGGGTTTGCTACTGCTTAATCAAGCACCACCAAACCGCTTTTGTGGCGAGGGAGCTTGCTCCCTCGCCACAGGGTTAGCGCCAGGCGTTTGGGCTGTGGTGAATGGAGAATCCGCTTACACCGACAACCCCAACTCCACCACAGCCTCCCGCTCAGCCAACCCATCTACTAAATACACACTCCCCCCCAAAATCTCCTTGGCATGGTGCTTGGCCTGGGAAGCCAGTTCCGCCAGTTGGCTGGCATCCAGTTTCTCGCAGGCCTCGGCGCGCAGATGCACCACCCCAATCGACAGTGACAACAACGCGAACTCCTGGCGAACCCCTTGCCGATTCAGTGCGGTAAAGCACCCCGCCTCCAGATGTTCAGGCCGGTAGAAGCGCCGGCAATGGGTCTGGAAGTCGCTCAGCAATTGGTCCAGGCGTTTGCGCCAGTCTTCCGGGCCGAGGACCAGCAGGAAGTCGTCGCCGCCGATATGGCCGACGAAGTCGCGGCTGGGGTCGATGCGTTCGTTCAGGCATTGGGCCAGACACAGCAGGACTTCGTCGCCGCGGCCGTAGCCGTAGATGTCGTTGAAGGGTTTGAAACTGTCGATGTCCACGTAACAGATCACCGATTCCTGCCGCTGTTGCAGCAGGCGCGTGAGGCATTGCTGGATCGGGACATTGCCCGGCAACAGGGTCAGTGGGTTGGCGTAGCGGGCCTGTTGGATTTTCAGCTCAGTGATGAGCTTAAGCACGTCGATCACCCGGCCCAGGCCCAGGTAGCCGCCGTTGAGGGTGATGATGAAGTCTTCTTCGATGCGTTGTCGGGCGCGGCTGGTGATCAGGCGGCTGACTTGTTGCAGCGATTGGTTCAACTCCACTGCGAGAAAGTCATCGCTCATCAGCCGGCTGATGGGCTTGCGGGCGAACAGGTCGGTGGCGAAGGGTTTGAGCAAGGCGTCGGAGAGTGAATGGCGATGGACGATACCGCAGGGCTGGTTCTGATTGTCCAGCACGGCCAGGGAGTTGAGGTTGGCCTGGCGCCGAAACGCTTCCAGCACGGTGGCGGTCGGTGTGTTGTGAGCCATCGCCGGTTGTTCGTTGAGCAGCGCACTGAGGTCGTTGATCTCATCGCTCAGCGCCGCCACGCCACTGTCCTGCCTGGGCATCAGCGCCCTGGCATCGCGTGACGGTTGTTCCTGGGGGCGGGCCAGCAGATAACCCTGGACCAAGTCGACGCCCATTTCGATCAGCACCGCCAGTTCTTCCGGCAGTTCGATTCCCTCGGCAATCACCTGGGCGCGGGAAGCCCGGGCGATTTTCAGGATCGAGCCCACGAACTCGCGCTTGAGGGCGTCCTGATGGATGCCGTCGATGAAATGCCGGTCGATCTTCACATAGTCGGGTCGCAACTCGGACCACAACCGCAGGCTCGAATAACCGGCGCCGAGGTCATCCAGGGCAATCGAGAAACCCATGGCCCGGTAGTGATGCAGGGCGGTTTGCAGGAGCTGGAAGTCATCGATAGGGGTCTGTTCGGTCAATTCGATCACCACCTGGCTGGGTGCGATGCCGAAGTCTTGCAGCAATTGCAGTGTGCGCCCGGTCTGGTGCGCGGATTCCAGCAGGGACTCGGGCGAGACGTTGAGAAACAGCTTGCCCGGCAGTTTTTGCTCGTTGAAGCGTTGGCAGGCGCTGCGGCGGCAGGCCAGCTCCAGCTCGCTGAGGCGTCCGGCCTGGCGCGCCACGCAGAGCAGCGCGATGGGCGAGTGCAGCGGGCTGTTGGAAGGGCCGCGGGTCAAGGCTTCATAGCCCACGATACGCCGTTCGGAAAGGCAGATGATCGGTTGGAACAGACTGTGCAAACCGCTTTGAGCCAGGATCGAACTCAAGGCACTCAGCTGTTCTGTCGTGGTCATGGCAATCTCTGGCGATAAAAAAAGGACCGGGTGCGGGGCACCCGGTCCTATATTTCACGACAGACTGATGTCAGTTTGATGACACTCCGACGAGCGCCACCATTAAATGGCCATCATCTTAGTGCTTGGCGATCGCCGTATTGAGTTTCAGGTAATCCAGCAGGATCCGCCCGGTCTCGCTCAGGTAGGCATCGTCTTCCGGCTTGGTTTTCTCCGGCTCGGTGATCAGGTCTTCGTCTTCTTTCTTCAGCTCTTTGAGCGGCTCTTCGCCCTTGGCCTTGCGACGCAGGTTTTCCATGGCCAGTTGCTTGGCCTCGATGTCGGCATGCTGCGCGCGACGATCGGCTTCGTTGAGGGTGACGGTTTTCTCCATCATCAACTTCTGCGCCAGGGCCAGCTTGTCGCGGATGAACACGAACTCCGCATCCTGGGCCGAGCGTGCGTCGTGGTCGGACTTGAGTTGGGCCAGGAACGGCTTGAACGGGTCCACTGCCGGTTTGATCGCCGGCCGGATGGTGTCCCACGGCATGGCTTCGGGCAGGGCGCTTTCACCGATTTCCTTGGTGTCGATGATTGACGGGTAATCGATGTCAGGCAGTACGCCCTGGTGCTGGGTGCTCTGGCCAGACACCCGATAGAACTTCGCCAGGGTCAGCTTCAGCTCGCCGTGGTTGAGTGGCTGGATGGTCTGCACGGTGCCTTTGCCGAAGGTCTGGCCGCCGATGATCAGTGCGCGGTGATAGTCCTGCATGGCGCCGGCGAAAATCTCCGAGGCCGATGCCGATAAGCGGTTGACCAGCAGGGCCATCGGCCCCTTGTAGAACGCGCCCGGGTTTTCGTCTTCCAGCACATCCACTCGGCCATCGGCGTTACGCACGAGCACGGTCGGGCCCTTGTCGATGAACAGGCTGGTCAGCTCGGTGGCTTCCTGCAGGGAGCCGCCGCCGTTGTTGCGCAAGTCGATGACCACGCCGTCGACCTTTTCCTTCTGCAGTTCGGTCAGCAGCTTCTTGACGTCGCGAGTGGTGCTCTTGTAGTCCGGATCCCCGGCGCGGAAGGCCTTGAAGTCCAGGTAGAAGGCCGGGATCTCAATGATGCCGAGCTTGTAGTCCTTGCCGTCCTGCTTGAGGTTGAGAACCGACTTCTTCGCCGCCTGTTCTTCCAGTTTCACCGCTTCGCGGGTAATGGCCACGATTTTGCTGGTCTGGTCGTTCGGCGCGTTGCTGGCCGGGATGACTTCCAGGCGCACCACCGAGCCTTTCGGGCCGCGGATCAGCTTGACCACTTCGTCGAGGCGCCAGCCGACCACGTCGACCATTTCCTTGTTGCCTTGGGCGACGCCGATGATCTTGTCCGCCGGGCTGACCTGTTTGGTTTTGTCTGCCGGGCCCGCCGGGACCAGGCGCACGATCTTCACCTGGTCGTTGTCGCTCTGCAGCACGGCACCGATGCCTTCCAGGGACAGGCTCATGTTGATGTCGAAGTTTTCCGCGTTATCCGGCGACAGATAGTTGGTGTGCGGGTCGTAGGACATGGCAAAGGTGTTGATGTACGCCTGGAAAATGTCCTCGGCGCGGGTCTGGTCCAGGCGCGCCAATTGATTCTTGTAGCGCTTGGTCAGGGTTTCCTGGATCTGCTTGGGATCCTTGCCGGCGATCTTCATGCGCAGCACTTCGTCCTTGACGCGCTTGCGCCACAGGTCATCGAGTTCGGCTGTGCTTTTGAGCCAAGGGGCGTCCTTGCGGTCGACTTGCAAGGTTTCCTTGGTATTGAAATCGATTTTGTCGACGCCCTTGTTCAGCTCGGCAAGGGCGTAGTCCAGACGTGCCTTCACGCGGTCCAGGTAGCGCTTGTAGATGGTGAACCCGGCGTTCAGGTCGCCGCTCTTGAGGAAATCGTCGAACTGGGTTTTCCACTTGTCGAATTCGGCGATGTCGCTGGCCAGGAAATAACTGCGCGATGGATCGAGCAGCTTCAGGTAGCTGTCATAGATGATGACCGAGCGCGCATCATCGAGCGGCGGCTTGCTGTAGTGATGGCGCTTGAGCAATTCGACGACATTAAGGCTGGCAATCACTTCGTCGCGATCGGGCTGAAGCTTGTCCCAGCTGTTGGCTGCGAACGTATCGTTCGACAACGGTAACAGGCCGAGGCCAATGACGAGCGCGAGGGCGGTGCTGGGGAACAGGTGCTTCATGCTGATTCGACGCAGGGACAATTGATAACGCATATTAGGCCGTCTTTGAAGTCGCCGGTTCCATGTGGCCCGGGCGCATAATGCAAGAAAGCCCGGCGTTGAAGCAGCGGGCCCAGTCGAGACTCACTATGGAGGCACCGTGAAAGCATTGCAAGGCGTTGAAGGCCAAGTGGTATGGGCAGATGAGCCGAGCCCGACGTGTGATGTGGGGCAAGTTCGCATCCGTGTGGCGGCCGCCGGCCTGAATCGGGCCGATTTGTTGCAAAAAGCCGGGCTTTACCCGCCGCCGCCTGGCGCCAGCCAGGTGTTGGGGTTGGAGTGTTCCGGGGTGATCAGCGAGGTCGGGCCGGGCTCGTCCTGGCAGGTGGGCGATCGGGTTTGTGCGTTGCTGGCCGGCGGTGGGATGGCCGAGGAGGTGGTGGTCGATGGCCGGCATGTGCTGCCGGTGCCCGAGGGCTTGTCCTTGGCTGAAGCGGCCGCGCTGCCTGAGGTCTACAGCACCGCGTGGCTGAATCTGTTCCAGCTGGCTGCGCTCAAACCGGGGGAAAAAGTGCTGCTGCACGCCGGGGCCAGCGGTGTCGGTTCAGCCGCGATCCAGCTGTGCAAGGCGTTCGGCAACCCATGCTGGGTCAGTGTCGGTTCGACCGAGCGGCTGTCTTATTGCGAGGCCTTGGGCGCACAGGGCGGCGTGGTACGCACCGATGGCATGGAGGGTTTGAACGACCTCGCTCCCTTCGACGTGATCCTCGATCCGGTGGGGGGTAGCTACGCCAAACTCAACGTGAAACTTTTGTCAGTTGACGGCCGTTGGGTGTTGATCGGCCTGATGGGCGGACGCTCGACCGAGCTCGACCTGGCCCAGGTGCTGGGCAAGCGTATCCAACTGCTCGGCTCGACCCTGCGCAGCCGTGACGATCAGTTCAAGGCCGACTTGATCAGTGAGCTGGGGCAACAGGTATGGCCGCTGTTTGCCGACAAGCGCCTGAGCCCGCAGTTGGCCCGGACCTTCGCGATCAAGGACGCCGAAGCGGCGTTCGCGGAGTTGGCGACCAACCAGGTGTCGGGCAAGTTGGTGTTGGTGATTGATGAGAGCCTGAACTGATTCTGCGCAGACCTGTGGGAGCGAGCTTGCTCGCGATAGCAGTGTGACAGTCAACAAAGTTGTTGAGTGTGCGACCGCCATCGCGAGCAAGCTCGCTCCCACGGAGCTGCTTATTTCCAACTATGGATTGGCCACCCGGCCGATTCGGCATGGGCTTTCAGCACCGGGTCCGGGTTCACCACGTGCGGGTGATCGACCTTGAGCAACAACGGCAGGTCGTTGCGCGAGTCGGAATAGAAACTCGCGCCTTCCAGGTTCTCCTCCTCGGCATCCAGCCAATCCAGCAGCCGCGCGATCTTGCCTTCACGGTAGGTCAGGGTGCCCACGGTCTTACCGCTGTACACGCCATGGGCCACCTCAAGCTCGATCGCCAGGATCTCATCGATGCCCAGGCGTTCGGCAATCGGCCTGACCAGATGCGTGCCCGAGGCCGAGATCACCAGGATCCGGTCGCCGGCCTTGCGGTGTTCGGCGATGGTCTTGGTGGCGTCGCTGAAGATGATCGGTTCGATGAAGTCTTCCACCCACGGCGCCACCAAGTGCTCGATTTCCTCCGGTGTGCGGCCGATCATCGGTTCCAGGCTGAAGTCCATGTACTCTTCCATGCTCAGCTTGCCGTGGCTGTAGGCGTCCATCAGCTCGTTGTTGCGCCGCATGAACGACTCGGGATCGACCCAGCCCAGGCGACCCATCTGTTCACTCCAGAGGGTGGCGCAGTCGCCGTGGATCAGGGTTTCGTCCAGATCAAAAATTGCCAGGGCCATCAGCGTGTTTCCCTTTTCAAGATCAGCTTCAAAATCAACAAAGCCATCAGGCTACCTCACACAGCGCCGATGGATCGATGGAAAGCGCCAACCGTGCGCCATCGGGATGCAGGTCGGCGGCCGAGCGGTTGAGCACATCCACCACCAATTCCACGCCACGGGCTTCGACCCGGTAGCGGATGACGTTGCCCAGCAGGCTGTGGCTGCGGATCAGCGCATCGGCCTGGCCGCTGCGGCTGAGCTCGATGGCCTCCGGGCGGATGGCGATGCGGCCGTTCACCGGCCGCTGCAGCAGTTTGCTCGCGCTGTCGGCGTCCAGCAGGTTGTAGTTGCCGATGAAGCCGGCGGCAAAGACATCGACTGGCGCAGTGTAAAGGGTTTCGGCATCGCCGCTTTGTACGATCTTTCCCTGGTTCATCAGGAAAATCCGGTCAGACATGGTCAGGGCTTCTTCCTGGTCGTGTGTGACGAAGATCGTGGTCAGGCCCAACTCACGCTGGATCTGTCGGATCTGTTCACGCAAGTGCTTGCGGATCCGCGCATCCAGGGCTGACAGCGGCTCGTCCAGCAACAACAGGCGCGGCCGCGTGACCAGGGAGCGGGCGAGGGCGACACGCTGGCATTGGCCGCCGGAGAGTTGATGGGGATAGCGGGCGGCAAAATCGTGCAGCTCCACCAGGCGCAGAATCTCCAGCACGCGCTGGCGACTGTCCGAGGCGTCGACCTTCTGCATGCGCAGGCCGAAGGCGACGTTTTGCTCCACGGTCATGTTCGGGAACAGGGCGTAGCTCTGGAAGACCATGCCGATGCCGCGTTTCTGAGGACTCAGCGGCACGATGTCCTGTCCGTCGAGGATGATCTGGCCGGCATCCACCGCGGTCAGGCCGGCAATGCAGCGCAACAGCGTGGATTTGCCGCAACCGGAAGGGCCGAGCAGGGTGACGAATTCGCCCTTGGCGATCTCGCAGTTGATGTCGCTGAACACCGGGGTACCGGCATAGCTTTTTTGCAGATGTTGGACGCTGACGTAGCTCATTGGCTTTTGTCCTTGTTCAAGATATTGGCCGCCCAGGTCAGGACCAGTACGAAGAAGAAATAGGAGATCACCAGCGCACTGGTGAAGTGGCCGCTGCTGTTGCGCATGTTGTTCAGGTAGACCTGCAGGGTTTCATAGCGGGTGCCGACGAGGATGTTGGCAAACACGAATTCGCCGAACAGGAACGAGAAGGACAGCAGCAGCGCCACCATCAGGCCCTTGCGCAGGTTTGGCAGCACCACCAGGAACGCGGCCTGGAAGGTGCTGGCGCCAAGCAGTTGGGCGGCGTCCATCAGGTCGCGCAGGTTGATCGCTTGCAGGTTGTTGGTGATCGCCCGGTACATGAACGGCAGGGCGACAGTGAAGTAGCAGCCGATCAGGATCCACGGCGTACCGACCATCGCCAGCGGCCCGGAGCCATAGAGTTGCAACAGCCCCACCGACGACACCACGGGCGGCACTGCGAACGGCAGCAGGATGAGGATGTTCATCAGCGCGTCGAGTTTGGGGAAGTGGTAATGCACCACGAACAGTAGCGGCAGGATCAACACCACCGAGAGCACCAGCGCACCGACACAGACCAGCAACGATTGACCGAAGGCGTGGAGAAAGCGCGGATCGCTCCACAACTGCACATACCATTTGAAGGTGAAGCCGCTGGGTAGCACGGTGGCCGACCAACTGCTGGCGATGGAGTAGACCAGCGTGCCGGCCAGGGGCAGTAGCAGGATGGCGAACAGCAGGTACACCACCGCCCGATGATAGAGCCCGACGGAGCCCGGTTCAGCGCGAGACATGGTAGCTCCTCCTGAGCAGCAACTGATGGACGATGGTCACCACGGTCATCAACGCCACCAGCGCCACGGCCAGGGCACTGGCCAGGTTCGGGTCGAGGGAAATGTCGCCGGAGACCATGGCGGCGATGCGGATCGGCAGCACGTTGAAGTTGCCGGTGGTCAACGCGTAGACCGTGGCGTAGGCGCCGAGGGCGTTTGCCAGCAGGATCACGAAGGTGCCCAGTAGCGCCGGGGTCAGCACCGGCAAGCCGATGTGCCGCCAGAACTGCCAGCCGCTGGCGCCGAGCAACTCGGCGGATTCGCGCCAGTCTTCGCGCAGGGCGTCGAAGGCCGGGTAGAGCAGCAGCACGCCCAGGGGAATCTGGAAGTAGGTGTAGAGAATGATCAGCCCGGTTTTCGAATACAGGTTGAAATCCTCGATGATCCCCGCTTGCTTGAGCATGATCGTGATGCTGCCGTTGAACCCCAGCAAAATGATGAAGGCGAAGGCCAGGGGCACGCCGGCGAAGTTGCTGGTCATGTTGGCGAAGGCATTGACGAAGTTGCGCAGCCGCGAATCCACACGGCGCAATGAGTAGCTGCCGAGCACGGCGATGACGATGCCGAACACACTGGACCAGAAGCTGATCTCCAGGCTGTGCTGGATGGCTTGCAGGTAGAACTTGGAACTGAAGATCTTGCTGAAGTTGGCCAAGCCCCAGCCGAACTCTTCCGATTCCAGGCTATTGACCAGCACCCAGAGCAAGGGGGCGATCTGGAACACGATGAAGAAAATCGCGAAGGGCACCAGGCACAACGCTGCCAGCCATTTGCCGCGCGTCATGGCGTTCACTTGAGTAACTCCTGGCAATAGGGTTTGTCGTGGTCGACGCCGAGCAATTGGCAGATGGTGCCGCACAACTCGGTCTGTTTCGGCGTGGCAGCGGGGTCGAAACTGAAGCTGTCACCCAGGACGAACAGCGGCACTTCCCGTTCCTCGGCCAGCAGGCCGTTGTGGGAGCGGTCGTTGTTCATGCCGTGGTCGGAGGTCACCAGCACCTGGTAACCGGCGTCGAGCCAGGCTTGCAGGTAGACCGCCAGGTTGATGTCGGCCGAGCGGGCACTGTTGCGGTATTGCGGGGTGTCGAGGCCGTGCTTGTGGCCGGCGTCGTCGATGTTCATCGGGTGCACCAGCAGGAAGTTCGGCAAGTAGCGTTGGCGCAGGTGTTCGGCGTCGGCGAACAGATGGGAGTCGGGGTAGTGGTCATTCCAGTAGAAATGCCCGTATTGAATCGGCAGGTCGGGGTTGTCGGTGTGACGGTCGCGACCGGCCACGAAGGGCGAAGCATTGTAGAGCTCGCTGACCCAGTGGTACGCCGCAGCCGCTGTGCTCAGGCCGGCCTGGGTGGCGTAGTGGAAAATGCTGCGCTGGTTCGACAGGCGCGTGACATTGTTGTGCACGATCCCGCTGTCGATGGGCACGACGCCGGTGAGGATGCATTCGTAGAGTGGGCGGGACAGGGCGGGCAACTCACATTCCAGTTTGTAGAGGGCCGCGCGTCCTGCGCCGACATAAGCCTGCAAATGCCCCATGGCATGCCGGGCGACCTCATGGTTGAGACCGTCGAGCACCACCAGGATGACGTTGTGCTTCATGGATACCAGGACTCCGGATGGAAACCAGAAAGCTCGGACTCACCGCAGATCCAACGTGGAAGCGAGCTTCTGTGGGAGCGAGCTTGCTCGCGATGAAGGCGCCACGGTTCAACAGCAACACCGTGTCATCGTTCATCGCGAGCAAGCTCGCTGCCACAGGGCCTGCCCCCACCATTGGATTCCAGTGGATATCCGGGCGGGAGCTAGCGCCTCACTTCATCTCGACGATGACTTGTTCATTCCACGTCTGCGGCAGTGCCTTGGAAGTTTTCTCCCACGCATCCGCATCCTTGATCGGGGTCACGCCTTTGTATTGCTCGTTCGGCAGCAGCTTGGCCTGGACCTCTTCCGGCAGTTTCAGGTGCTCGGCGCGGATCGGGCGGGCATTGCCCTTGGCCAGGTTGATCTGGCCGGCGTCGCTGAAGATGTACTCGCGGGCCAGCTTGGCGGCGTTCGGGTGCTTGGCGTATTTGTTGATGATGGTGGTGTAGCCGGAGATGACCGAGCCGTCGGACGGAATCAGCACGACGTAGTCATCCGGGTTGGCCATCTTGGCCTTGTAGCTCAGGCCGTTGAAGTCCCAGACCACACCGACTTCGACTTCACCTTTTTCCATCGTGGCGATGGTCGGGTTGGCCATGGACAGGCGCCCTTGCTTGGCGATTTCGGCGAACATCAACAGGGCCGGCTGGAGGTTTTTCTCATCGCCGCCGTTGGCCAGGGCCGCCGCCAGCACGCCGTTGGCGGCCTGGGCCGCGGTGCTCACGTCGCCGATGGAGACTTTGTACTTGCCGGTCTTCAGGTCAGCCCATTTGGTCGGCACTTCGGAGCCGTGCAGCAGCTTCTTGTTGACGATGAAGGCGATGGTGCCGGTGTAGGCCAATGCCCAGTTGCCGTCCTTGTCCTTGGCCCAGGCGGGCACTTGTTCCCAAGTGCTTGGCTTGTAGGGCTGGACCACACCCTGCTTGACCGCGATCGGGCCGAACGCCGCCCCGACGTCGCCGATGTCGGCGCTGGCGTTGTCTTTTTCGGCGGCGAACTTGGCGATTTCCTGGGCCGAGCTCATGTCGGTGTCGATGTGCTTCAAGCCATAGATCTTGGCCAGGTCATCCCAGGTGCCTTTCCAGTTTGCCCAGTCATCGGGCATGCCGACACTGTTGACGGCACCTTCCGCTTTCGCAGCGGCTTCCAACGTTTTCAGATCGGTGTCAGCGGCCATGGCGGCGGTGCACATGGCGATGGTCGAGCCTAACAGTGATGCCAGGAAAAGCTGTTTCATCCGAAGCTCCTATGGGCGTTTTCAACGCTGCGATTGCGGTTGTGTTGGTCTAGGTCAGCAATACCTGAGCCAATGTAGGCGAGCCCTGTGACATTTTGATGTCGGTGTCGGAGGCTCCCGGAAATACCCGGCTCGTGGAGGTTGGCTGCGAATTAAGCGTAGACCATGGTTAAACAGCTGATCTGAAAGGACTTGGCCGTTAATTTGCACGCTGGCATAACGACCGTTCGGCGGCTCTGTCATCTGCCAGTCATGTGCAGTGCCTAGGCTTGCTGGACCCATAAGCGGATCGATGAAGCCTCGATCCTGCCCCGAAACAGTGCTGGTCTAGTCCAGATAGGTAACGTTGATGCGCATCGATGCAACCAAAGCGGTGACAGCCATCGGACAGGTCCTGCAAGAGCAACTCGACCACGGGTTGCTGGCGCCTGGCAGCAAGTTGCCGGCCGAGCGCAAGCTCAGTGAATTGTTCGGGACCACGCGGATTACTGTGCGCGAGGCGCTGTTGCAGCTCGAAGCCCAGGGGCAGATCTATCGGGAGGAGCGCCGGGGCTGGTTTGTCTCGCCGCCGCGCCTGGCCTACAACCTGATGCAGCGCAGCCATTTCCACGCCATGGTTGAGGCCCAGGGACGTGTGCCTTCTACCCAAGTGATCTCGGCGCGCCTGCAACCGGCGTCGGCGGCCGTGTGTGCCTGGTTGCAACTGCCGGCGCTGTCCAGCGTGATCCAGATCTGCCGCGTGCGCCGTATCGACGAGCGCTTGGTGCTGTACGTGGAGCACTACCTGAACCCGCAGTACTTTCCGGACATCCTCGAGTTCGATCTCAACCAGTCCATCACCGAGTTGTACGCCCGCCATTACGACCTGCACTACGGCCGGGTGAAGTTCGAAATCGTGCCCACCTCTTTACAACCGGAAGCGGCAGCGGCGTTGAGGGTTTCGGCGGGTAGCCCCGGGCTTCGCATCGCACGGGTCAACTATGACCAGCACCAGCGGCTGATCGACTGCGACCTGGAGTTCTGGCGACACGACGCGATCCATGTCGGGGTGGATGTGCCCGAGCAACCGCCCGCTTGAGGTGAACTCAGGCTGACTCGTTGAGCTTGGCCAGGATCCTGAATAACACCGTGGCGAGGATAAGCAACATGCCGATCCACATGGCAAAGACCCCGACGTTCTTGTCACGGAAGTTGAAGCCGATGGCCAGCAGGATCATGCCGGCGATGATGGGGACCAGCATGGTGTTGAACGCAGACATGGAAACCATGGAGACGGCCTTGTCAGGGGGATAAGGCAAGTCTAGTTGGGGTTTTGTCGGGTGTGGTGATGTGTGTCACATCACTCGCGATCCTGAAGCGGACACGGTTGTGGCGAGGGAGCTTGCTCCCGCTCCAGTGCGCAGCACTGGCAAATCTGCATTCAACCGCAGTTTTGGGGCTGCTGCGCAGCCCAGCGGGAGCAAGCTCCCTCGCCACAAGAGTTCATTCAAACAAGGGAGTAGCGGTGGCTAGGGCAACTCGCGAGAGGCGTAGAACGCGCTCAGCACCTTCACCAGATGCGCCAGGTCATGACTGCCGCACAGTTCGCGGATCGAATGCATGGCGAAGGTCGGCAGGCCGATGTCCACGGTGCGCACGCCCAGCTGGCTGGCGGTGATCGGGCCGATGGTCGAGCCGCAGCCCATGTCGCTGCGCACCACGAAGCTCTGCACCGGCACTTCTTCGGCCATGCACAGGTGACGGAAGAACCCGGCGGTTTCGCTGTTGGTGGCGTAGCGCTGATTGCTGTTGACCTTGATCACCGGACCGGCGTTGAGCTTGGGGCCGTGGTTGGCGTCGTGCTTGTCGGCATAGTTGGGGTGCACGCCGTGGGCGTTGTCCGCCGACACCAGCAGGGATTTCTGAATGGTGCGGACGAACTCTTCACCTTCAGGCAGCAGGCGACGCAGGGTTTGTTCCAGCATCGGGCCGTCGGCGCCACAGGCCGAGCACGAGCCAACTTCTTCGTGATCGTTGCACACCAGTACGCACGTTTCTTCGGTGTCGGCGTTCAGCAAGGCTTGCAGGCCGGCGTAGCACGACAGCAGGTTGTCCAGGCGCGCGCCGGCAATGAAGTCGCCGTGCAAGCCAATGACCGCGGCGCTTTGGGTGTCGTAGAAACTCAACTCGTAATCGAGCACCACGTCCGCATTCAGGCCGTGTTCGCGGGCCAGTTGATCGGTGAGCACGGCACGGAAGTCGACGCGCTCGTCACCGGCGAACTGGGCGAGGATTGGCGGCAGTTCGTTCTGCGGGTTGATGGCCCAGCCCTGGTTGGCTTCGCGATTGAGGTGGATGGCCAGGTTCGGAATCGTGGCGATCGGCGCCTTGAAATCGATCAACTGGCTTTCGACCTTGCCATCGCGGCGGAAGGTCACGCGCCCGGCCAGGGACAGGTCGCGGTCGAACCACGGCGCCAGCAGTGCGCCGCCGTAGACTTCCACACCCAGTTGCCAGAACCCGTGGCGTTGCAGTTCCGGTTGTGGCTTGACTCGCAGGCAAGGGCTGTCGGTGTGGGCACCGACCAGGCGAATGCCGTCGTGCAGCGGTGAGTGGCGGCCGAGCTTGAAGGCGATGATCGAGGAATCGTTGCGCGTGACATAGTAGCGACCGTTGGCCTCGGTGGCCCAGGTCTCGCGCTCGTCAAGACGCTGATAACCGGCCGCCTCCAGGCGCTTGGCCAGGCTGGCGGTGGCATGGAACGGGGTAGGGGAGGCCTTGAGGAAGTCGATCAGGCCTTGGTTCAACTCTGCGCGCATAAGTCACTCCAGACAGCGATGGGCGGGAGTTTACCCCATCGACAGCCTGCGTTGCAGGCCCAATCCCCCGTCGCGGATTGTTCCACGGTCCGCCATCGATCAGCCCGAGGCCGTGATCCGCTTGCGCAAGTGCGCCATGATCAGGGGCTTGTCTTGCGCCTTGGACGGTTCTGGCAGGTACCGCGGCCAATGCTCCAGTTGGCCGAACAGCTGTTGCTTGTGCTTCGGGTCCAGGCGAAGGATTTCCCGCGATGCCGAATCCCACCAATGGTGCCGGCAGAGGTTGTAGTAAGGATGCTCCGGTGCCGCGCTGCCATACAGCAGGTCGCGACCGATCCTGTGCAAGGGGCCGCTGTGATTGCGCAACTTCCATTTGATTTTCAGCCGCCGCCAGGCCGACGGGAAAGGCCGGGTGCGCGGAACCTCATGGCAGCGCTCCACCAACTGCGCACTGAATGCCTCGCCGTGCTGGGCAAAGAAGTGCGCTTGCATGGTGTGGAAGAAGCGCTTCTCGGCGAAGTAGTGATAGACGTGCTTGTTGGTTTCGTTAATGGCCTGGTTGCGCAAGGCGAATGAAATCGCGATCTGTTCGATAGTGTGGATGTCGAAGCCACCTTCGGTCCATTCATCGATCAGCCCGACGGCCTGGGCCAGCAGCGCCCCGTCTTTGTCAGTCACACCACATAACCCGCTGTTGTAGAGCTTGAAACTGTTGTCCGGGGTGATGCCGTGGGCGCGCAGGCGCGTGCCCAGCTTGAGGTAATCCTCGCGCTTGCAGACGTAGTCCCAGTGGTATTCGAAGCTGTCCATCAGGTACTGCCCTGGCTGGATTTGCTTGAACAGCAGGTCGGGATCAGCGAGGAACAGCGTGTCGGTGTCGACGAACAGAGTCTTCTGCGCCAACGTCAGGCCGGCCGCGATGGCACAGGCCTTGCGCCGGTGAATGTAACCGTTGTTGCCTTGCCACTCGGCCAGCAACTGCGGGCTCAGCGCGAGGGTTTCGACCGGCCAGCCGCGGTAGTCCTCAGGCCGGTCGGTCAGGATTCTGATGCTGGGCAGGGTCGCCGGATTGCCGTGGGCCAGGGCGGTCAGGATGCTGAACTTGGCTTCGTGGCGATAAGCGTCCTTGTCGCCGTAGATCAGGTAGAGCAATTGGTGGCGGACTTTTTTGACGGGTGTTTCCTGAAAATCAATAACCTGCATGCCAAGCCTTTATCGGATGAAGCCATTTTTCTACGGATCTAGAACGGTGCCGGGCACTCGAAGCGCAGGCGCTCGCCGCTTTGCGGATGGGTGAAGCTCAGCATGCTGGCGTGCAGGCACAGGCGTGGCCAGGCGGCGAGGGCCTGCGGATGGGCGTAGAGCCCGTCGCCCAGCAGCGGGTGACCGATGGACAGCATGTGTACGCGCAATTGGTGCGAACGCCCGGTGATCGGCGTCAGCTCGACCCGGCACCAGTCGCCGCAACGTTCCAGTACGCGCCAGAAGGTCAGGGCGTGTTTGCCCTGTTCATGGTCCACCACATGCCGGGGTTTGGTCGGCGGGTCGTAGCGCAAGGGCAGGTCGATGCTGCCACTGTCCAGCTCCGGTTGGCCCCAGCACAACGCCGTGTAGGCTTTTTCGGTTTCGCGATCATGAAATTGCCGGGACAGTTCGCGATGGGTGTCCGGGTCACGGGCCAAGAGGATGATGCCGGAGGTTTCCCAGTCCAGTCGGTGCACGATTCGCGCTTCCGGATAGCCGTTTTCCTGCAGGCGGGTGATCAGGCAATCTTTGTTGTCGTCGGCCCGGCCGGGCACGGAAAGCAACAGGGTCGGCTTGTCGACCACCAGGACAGCGGCGTCCTGATGAATGATGCGGATGTTGGACAGGGGCATTGAAAACAGTCTCGTTACAAACGCCAACGGCGGCTCGGGCCCTTCTCAAACCCAAGGGTGGGAGGAGAAGGACCCGAGCCGCCGTGGCTCCCGCCGGGGCAATCAGCGATCCGGCAGGGTGATATTGAGTTCCAGAATCGAGCAGCTGCCCTGGCTTTCCAGCGCCACATGCACGTCATCGCTACCGATGTTGACGTATTTGCGGATCACTTCCACCAGTTCCTTCTGCAAGGCTGGCAGGTAGTCAGGGGTGCTGCGTTGGCCGCGTTCGTGCGCCACGATGATCTGTAGACGCTCTTTCGCGACCGAGGCGGTACTGGGCTTTTTGTTGGCACGAAAGAAGTCAAAAAGGTTCATTACCTACCTCCAAACAGGCGCTCGAAGAAACCTTTCTTCGTTACATCGAGGAAACGATGCTCCACGGTCTTGCCCAGCAGGCGATCGACGGCATCGCTGTATGCCTGGCCGGCATCGCTCTGGTCGTCGAGAATCACCGGCACGCCGGAGTTGGAAGCCTTGAGTACCGCTTGGGATTCCGGGATGACACCCAACAGGGTCACCGCGAGGATTTCCTTGACGTCTTCGACGCCCAGCATCTCGCCATCGCTGACCCGTTGCGGGTTGTAGCGGGTCAGCAGCAAGTGTTCCTTGATCGGCTCTTCGCCCTTCTCGGCGCGGCGGGATTTGCTCGCCAGCAGGCCCAGCATGCGGTCGGAGTCACGGACCGACGACACTTCCGGGTTGGTCACGACAATCGCCTCATCGGCGAAGTACATGGCCAGGTGGGCACCTTTCTCGATACCGGCCGGGGAGTCGCAGACCACGAACTCGAAGTCTTCCTTGAGTTGCATCAGGACTTTTTCCACGCCTTCCTGGGTCAGCGCGTCTTTGTCGCGGGTCTGGCTGGCGGCCAGCACGTAGAGGTTCTCAAGGCGCTTGTCCTTGATCAGGGCCTGTTGCAGGTTCGCTTCGCCGTTGACCACGTTGACGAAGTCGTAGACCACGCGACGCTCGCAACCCATGATCAGGTCCAGGTTACGCAAACCGACGTCGAAGTCGACGATGACTGTCTTGTGGCCGCGCAGAGCGAGGCCGGTACCGATAGCGGCGCTGGTGGTGGTCTTACCCACACCACCCTTGCCGGATGTAACCACGAGAATCTTGGCCAAGGTGTTTCACCCCTAAGGAAAAAGGGACTTTGTCAGCCCCTGAAAAACATCTCTGGAAAACCGTTGCAATTGGACAGGCTTGGCTGGAATCGGCTGTCGGGCGGGGTCTACCTCCGGTAAACACTGCCAGATCCTTTTTCCTACGTCGTTTAAGCCGTTTTCGCTCGTTTTAGAGATGCTTGGAAAATGCGGCAGTATCCGTTAAAGCCGAATGATGTTCAACACGTCGCCCGACAGGCTGATCTGAACGCCGGCCCCCCACAACGGGTCGCGACGCAAATCCTCGGAGACCTTGTACTGCCCGGCGATGGAAACCAGCTCAGCGCTCAATTGCTGACAGAAGATCCTGGCTTTCGTATCCCCTTTGACGCCGGCCAGCGCTCGGCCGCGCATCGGACCGTATACATGGATATTGCCATCGGCCAGAAGTTCCGCACCCGGGCTGACCGAGGACACGATGACCAGATCGCCACCCTGGGCATAAATCTGCTGCCCGCCGCGCACCGGCGAGGTGATGACCCGCGTTGGCTTGATGGTGGGCTCCGGTGGTTTTTCCGGGGCTTTCTTCGCTTCGGTCGGGCTCAGTTCCAGCACGCGTTCCCGGGCGCCGGACGGCGGTAGCACGGGAATGTCCACGGCGATGGCGGCGGCGATGTCTTCGATGCGGCTGGCGCGGATCGCCAGGGTGCGCAGACCGTGCTGGCGGCAAATGCGCATCAGGCCTGGCAGATCCACTGAGCCTTCGCCGGCCGGCAGCTTGTCCAGGGCCAGCACCAGGGGGGCATTGCTGAAGAAGTTCGGGGCCTGGGCGACTTTCGCCGCCAGTTGCCGGTCAAGGCTCTCCAGGTCGTTGCGGGCCAGTTCCAGCACCGTAATGGCGAGCATGCTGCCCTTCAGCTGGAACACGGGATCTTGGTCTAGCGGTTCGGTTTGGCTCATGGTCGGCGTACAACGGCTTGTCACTAAAAGTGCCGAGACTTATAACGAGATCGTCCGCCAGCCGCAACCCGGGTCGAACAATGTAGAATGCGCGGCCCATGTCTTAATGGAAGTTGTAATGGATCGCCCGCGTTTTCGAGCTGCATTTTTTCATCCGCGTTTCTGGCTGCTGTGGTGTGGCCTGGGGCTGTTGTGGCTGATCGTGCAATTGCCTTATCCGTTATTGCTGCGGGTCGGTCGTGCATTGGGGGCGCTGATGTACCGGGTGGCCGGCGACCGACGGCGCATCGCCCGGCGCAACCTGGAACTGTGTTTCCCGCAAAAGACCGCTGCCGAACGCAAGCGGCTGCTCAAGGAAAACTTTGCCTCCACCGGCATCGCCTTTTTCGAAATGGCCATGAGTTGGTGGTGGTCGCGTTCGCGGCTGGCGAAACTGGCCCATGTCGAAGGGCTGGAACATCTCAAGCAGGCCCAGCGCGAGGGCAAGGGCGTGATCCTGATGGCGCTGCATTTCACCACGTTGGAAATCGGTGCGGCCTTGCTCGGCCAGCAGCACACCATCGATGGCATGTACCGCGAGCACAAGAACCCGTTGTTCGACTACATCCAGCGCCGGGGCCGCGAGCGGCACAACCTCGACTCCCTGGCGGTGGAGCGTGACGACGTGCGGGGCATGCTCAAGCTGCTGCGGGCCGGCCGGGCGATCTGGTATGCGCCGGACCAGGACTACGGCGCCAAGCAAAGCGTGTTCGTGCCGCTGTTCGGCATCCAGGCCGCGACGGTCACCGCCACCACCAAGTTCGCCCGCCTGGGCAAGGCGCTGGTGGTGCCTTTCACCCAGGAGCGCCTGGCCGATGGCAGCGGTTATCGCCTGGTGATCCAGGCTCCGTTGACGGATTTCCCGGGGGAGACCGAGGAAGCCGATTGCATCCGCATCAATCAATGGGTCGAGCAGTCGGTGCGCGATTGTCCCGAGCAGTACCTCTGGGCCCACCGACGCTTCAAGAGCCGTCCACCGGGCGAGCCCAAGCTGTACGACAAACGCGGCTGAGTTTTTTTGATATCACCTTGAGCACGGAGCATTGCGATGACCCCAGCTGAACCGGTTACAGGTTTGATTCTTTCCGGCGGCGGGGCTCGGGCGGCGTATCAAGTAGGGGTATTGGCGGCGATTGCCGAATTGTTACCCGACGGGGCGGATAACCCGTTTCCGGTGATCGTCGGCACCTCGGCCGGGGCGATCAACGCGGTCAGCCTGGCGAGCGGGGCGATGGATTTCAAGACCGCCATCGAACGGCTGACGGCGTTCTGGCAAGCGGTGCGCAGCCATCAGGTCATGCGCAGCGATTGGCGCGGCGTGCTGGCCCAGGCGACGCGCTTCATCACCCACAGCTTGTTGGGCCTGGGGGCCAAGTTGCCCGTGGCGCTGATCGACAGTTCGCCATTGCGGGAACTGCTACAGGCCCAGTTCCATGCCTCGGGTATCGAGCTGGCCATCGCCGAGCAGCAACTGCGGGCGGTGGCGGTGACGGCGTTCGGTTATGAATCCGGCCAGGCCGTCACTTTCTACCAGGGCCGCGGCACCATCGATGCCTGGCTGCGCCACCGGCGCATCGGTGTGCCGACGCAGTTGTCAGTGGAGCATCTGCTGGCCAGCTCGGCGATTCCGCTGTTGTTCGCGCCGGTCAAGATCGGTCCGCAATACTTTGGCGACGGCGCGGTGCGGCAATCGGCGCCCATCAGCCCGGCCTTGCACCTGGGGGCCAATCGCGTGCTGGTGATTGGCGTCAGTGGCAACCCCCGTGGTGCCGGTGGCCAGGATCCTTCCGAGCGCAGCTACACCGGCCTGCAACCGACCCTGGCGCAGATCGGCGGCCATATGCTCAACAGCACCTTCATCGACAGCCTGGAAAGTGACATCGAGTTGCTTCAGCGCTTGAACGGTTTCAGCCACCTGCTGCCCGACGATGTACCGGCCCATGCCCTGGGCGCGGCGCCGGTGGAGGTATTGGTGATTTCGCCAAGCCAGCCCATCGATGAAATCGCCGCTCGCCACCGTCAGGAACTGCCCCGTGCGTTGCGGGTGTTCTTGCGTGGGCCGGGTGCGACCAAGACGAGTGGCGCGGGGGTGTTGAGCTACCTGTTGTTCGAGGCGGGGTATTGCCGCGAGCTGATCGAGTTGGGGCGCCAGGATGCACTGGCGCAGCGCGAGGCGTTGAGCCGGTTCCTGGGGTTGGCTCAGGGATGACTCCATCTCGAGCCCCTGTGGGAGCGGGCTTGCTCGCGAAAGCGGTGGATCAGCTTGCACTGATATTGAATGTTCAGTCGCCTTCGCGAGCAAGCCCGCTCCCACAGGGGGGCCTGAGACTGAGTCAGATCAGAAATGGTACTTGAGCAAGAAGCTGGTGTTGCTCTGGTTGGTCTTGAACCCTTCGCTGTCTTCGATCCCGTATTTGTTCTTCCAGTAGTCATACTCCACGCCCACATACAGCTGCTTGGCGCCAAGCTTCAAGGCCTTGCCCAGGTCATATTTGATCTGCGGGTTGATGTGCAGGTTGGCGTGGTAAGTGCCCTTGTCGTTGGTGTCGTTGTCCACCACCCAGTCGATGAAACCGTCGATCAGGATGTCGGAAGAACCCACCGGTACGGTGTAGGCCCAGGCCGGGGTGATCTGCCAGACGTTGTCGCCGGCGCGCGGGCCTTCGGTCTGGCGGTTGTAGAAGTTCAGCTGGAAGTAGTCGAAGCCGGGAATGGCCAGGTCGAAACCCGGGCCGATCAGGTAGGACTCGTTGTCGCCTTCACCGAATTCATAGGTCATGGCCAGCAGCACATCCTTGATCGGGCCCAGTTCCAGCTTCTGGTCGAAGATCTTGCCGAACGACAGACGCGGGCTGAACTCGCCGTAGTAGGTATTCGGGCCGGACTGGCTGTCGTCCTGGCCGTTGTAGAAGATCCGGTCGAGGAAGAAGAAGTTGTCCCCGTACTTCCAGGCATCGGCGTGTTCGAAGGTCACGGTCTGCTGGATGCGTGGGTTGACCTGGAAATCCTTGCCATACAGGTAGGTCAGGCTGTTGTTCTGCCATTGCAACAGGTCGTCGGCCATCGCCTGGCCTGCGACCAGCAAGGATCCTGCGAGTATCAGGCCGGTGCACGTACGTTTCATTCGGTTTGCTCCCAAAGGTAAGTGGTACCGCAATTTTTTTAAGGTCAGCGCTCTGGTGTGGCGCCTTTTTCCATGGATGAAAAACATCCGTTCGGTCAGCTTTTTGAGCGTGGCGAATGCTGATAGCAAGCGCTGAGCCAAGTCCGGAAAAAACCGGAAATGGCGTGCCCTGCGGTTTTTTTGATCAGTCGGAAAAGCTGTTTTCAGGGGCGCGTCATGTCCGCCAACGCCGCAGCAAGTTGGCGGTTTGGTCAGGATCGGAAGGGATTTTGTTGTCGGCCAGCTTCAAACGGCCGCGCAGGATACGGGCTTGCCTTGATGGGCTCAAGTGCCCTGCAACAGCGCATGGGCGGCGAATTTGGGGCGTGATGGCGAGGCTTGGTCATCGAGTGCTTTCCTCTTGTTTTTATTGTTGAGGCGCAGGCAGTCGCTGACGGGGGACCGGTGGTGTGCCGGTCGACCTGTCAGCGGTATGACGATTAACGGTGTTGGCGCGCGCGGCTCAGTTGGTGCGCGCGCCCTGGTTGATCCACGCGCCGATCAGGTCGCGTTCCTGCTGGGTCATCTGAGTGATGTTGCCCAACGGCATGATCTGGCTGGTCACGGCCTGGGCCTGGATGCGCGCGGCCTGTTGCTGGATCTGCTGCGGCGTGTCGAACATCACCCCGCCCGGCGCGGCGCTGAACAGCGGGCTGGTGGGCTTGGCCGAGTGGCAGACCGAGCAGCGTTCCTGAATCACGCTGTGGACCTTCTCGAACGACGGGCCCTGGGCGTTGGCGGCCTGGGTGGGCGCCGAAACTGGTGCGGCAGGGGCCGTCGCCGGTTTTGCGCCACCGCCCACTGCCGTTTCCGGCAACGGTTGGTACTCGATCACGCCGGGTGTCTTGGCCACTTCCGGTGCGCTGGGCATCGGTTTGGGACCCGTGACATAAGCCAGGCAGATCATCGCCAGGGCGCCGACCGGCAGCGTCCAGGCAAACCGGTTGCTGTCATGGCGCGTGTTGAAGTAATGCCGCACTAACACCGCCGCCACGGCGATCCCGGCCAGGATCAACCAGTTATACTGGCTGCCGTAGGTGCTCGGGAAATGGTTGCTGATCATGATGAACAGCACCGGCAGGGTGAAGTAGTTGTTGTGGCGCGAGCGCAGCAGGCCCTTGGCCGGCAACGCTGGATCGGGCGTGCGGTTCTCGGCGATGGCCGCTACCAGCGCGCGCTGGGCCGGCATGATGATGCGGAACACGTTGCCCACCATGATCGTCCCGATGACCGCCCCGACATGCAGGTAGGCGCCGCGACCGCTGAACACCTTGCTGAACCCGTAGGCCGCGGCGATCAACAGCAAGAACAGGATCAGGCCGAGCAAGGCAGGGCGCTTGCCCAGGGCCGAGTCGCACAGGAAGGAGTACACGAACCAGCCGACGAACAACGAGCCGATGCCCAAGGCGACGCCTTCGGGGCCGCTCAGGCCACTGCCGGGGGCCAGCAGGTAGACGGTCGGGTTCCAATAGAACACCACGCACAGCAGGGCGATGCCCGACATCCAGGTGAAGTAGGCTTCCCATTTGAACCAGTGCAGGTTGTCCGGCATGGACGGTGGCGCGAGTTTGTATTTTTCCAGGTGGTAGATGCCGCCACCGTGGATGGCCCACAGGTCACCGGCCAGGCCGCTCCTGGGGTTGACGCGATTGAGGTTGTTTTCCAGCCAGACGAAGTAGAACGACGCGCCGATCCAGGCCACGCCAGTGATCATGTGAACCCAGCGCACGCTCAGGTTCAGCCATTCCAGCATATGTGCTTCCACAGTCTTTACCTCTCGCCCGTCACGCTTGTCTGCGCGTGATCGGACCTTCTCTTATTGGTGGGGGGCGAGGATCAAACACTCATCCTCTTGGAAAAAATGCTCATCGCAGTTATTGCCTGTGCCACTGCGATCAACCACCAGGAAGTCATCCCGCTTTTCGATCGTCAGCACCGGGTGGTGCCAGACGCCGCGATGGTAATTAATGCCCTGCCTGCCGTTGGTGACGAAGGCGCGGACCAAGCCTGATACAGGTGCATCGCCAAGTGGCGCGACCACGATCAGAAAGGGGTTGCCGAGCAGCGGAATGAAGGCCTGGCTGCCCAGCGGATGGCGCTCCAGCATGCGTACGGTCAACGGCATGTCCAGCGCGTCGGCGCGGAAGATGCTGATGATCGCCTGATCGTCCGGCGAGGCGGTTTGCACCGTCGCCAGGCGATGGAAGCGCATGGTCGAACCGTTGTTGATCATGAAGTGATCGCTGCCGTCGGTTTCGATCACGTCACCGAACGGGGCGAAGGCTTCTTTGGTCAACGGTTCGATCTTGAGTGTGCGCATGCTGGTCTTCTTATCCAAAAAATTCTGTGTCGTTTGTTCAGCTTTTGTGGCGAGGGAGCTTGCTCCCGCTGGGTCGCGAAGCGGCCCTCAAAATGGGACTGCTGCGCAGTCCAGCGGGAGCAAGCTCCCTCGCCACAGGTGCGGTGTTTATTTCGATACCTTGCCCAACACCCGCAGGCGACTCACGCCACCATCGGGGAACACATTGAGGCGGATGTGGGTGATGGGCCCCAGGGCCTTGATCTGCTCGGCGAAGGTGTGTTCGGCGTGCATCTCCAGCTTCTGGCTCGGCAGCAGTTCGCGCCAGAACAGCGATTGGGTTTCGATCTGGCTGTCGGTGCCGCCCTTGACGAACGCGCCCTGGATCGAGCAGCTGTCGGGGTAGTTGCCCTTGAAGTGCAGGGTGTCGACGATGACTTTCTCGACCTCGCCGGCATGGCCCAGGGCGACGATGACCCAGTCATTGCCCGGGGTACGACGACGGGCGGTTTCCCAGCCATCGCCCATGTTCACGCCACGACCCGGGTTGAGGATATTGCTCATGCGGCCGAAGTGCTCGTCGGAGCAGGCCAGGGCGCGGCCACCATTGAGGGCGGCGGCCAGGTCGATCTGTTCGTTGTCGCCCACGGCCGACCAGTCGCGGTACGGAATGCCGTAGACCCGCAACCGGGCCACGCCGCCATCGGGATAGATGTTGAAGCGCAGGTGGCTGAAGGCCTGGTCGTTGCTGATTTCGTGGTAGTGGTGGCTGTTGCCTTGCAGCTCGACCGCCGACAGCACTTCAGTCCACTGGGTGTTTTCGTCCGGCTCGCCTTCGGTCAGGAAGCAGGCTTCCAGGGAGGCCGACGGTGGGTAGTTGCCAGTGAAGAATGAGGTGTCGATGTCCACGCCCTTGATCGAGCCCGCCACACCCAGGCGGATCACCGCGCTGTCGTAGCCTTCGAAGCGCTTGCGCCGCGATTCCCAGCCGTCCATCCACTTGCCGTTATCATCGAACACGCCCTCCTTCCACACGGCCGGGGTCGGCTGGAACAGGCGGTTGGCGTCGGCGAACCAGTCATCGGTGACCGAGATGATCTTGGTGCCCAGGCGGGCGTCGGCCAGGTTGACGAACTTCTCGAAAGGTACGGCGTAAGCTTTCATTCTTCTTGTCTGCCTTTAAATAAGTTGGCTGGGGATGCTTGCAGGTTCCAGGTTCAGGACTGCTCGCTAAAGGGTCAGTAATCGGAACAACGCGATCTTGTTGATCTCTGCCAGTGCGCATTTGAATTCGGCGTCTGCCGAGTGATGGATGCGCGTTTCGAACGCCGCGAGGATCTGGTGCCGGTTGCTGCCTTTTACCGCCATGATGAAGGGAAACTTGAACTTGGCCTTGTAGGCGTCGTTCAGCTCGGTGAAGCGTTGAAACTCTTCGGCCGTGCATTGGTGAATACCGGCGCCGGCCTGTTCGTTCGTGCTGGCTTCGGTCAGTTGGCCCTGGACGGCGGCTTTGCCGGCCAGGTCCGGGTGAGCGTTGATCAGCGCCAGTTGGCTGGCGTGATCGGCGCTCAACAGGATGTCGCTCATGCGCTGGTGCAGGGTCTCGATCTCGTCGATCGAGGGATCCTGGCCCAGGTCAAACGCCTTTTCGGCGACCCAGGGCGAGTGTTCGTAGATATCGGCAAAAGCCCGGACGAAGGCTTCACGGCTCAAGGTGGAAGGCTTGAGGGTCTGGAAGGCGGTCATTTCGAGGCTCCTGGTTTCGAAGCCCCTTGATACGGGTGGGCCTGCTGCCAGTGGCGGGCGATGTCGACACGACGGCTGAACCAGACGTGTTCATGGCCTTTGACGTATTCGAGGAAGCGCTTGAGGGATGCCAGGCGCGCAGGGCGGCCGATCAGCCGGCAATGCAGCCCGATGGAGAGCATCTTCGGCGCCTCGGCACCTTCGGCGTACAACACGTCGAAAGCGTCCTTGAGGTATTGGAAAAAATCGTCACCCTTGTTGAAACCCTGCACCTGGGTGAAGCGCATGTCGTTGGTGTCGAGGGTGTAGGGGATCACCAGGTGCGGCTTGCCGTTCGGGGTGTTCGGTTCCCAGTAGGGCAGGTCGTCGTCGTAGGTGTCGCTGTCATAGAGGAAACCGCCTTCTTCCATCACCAGCCGGCGGGTGTTCGGGCCGGTGCGGCCGGTGTACCACCCCAGCGGACGCTCGCCAGTGATTTCGGTGAGGATGCGGATCGCTTCGAGCATGTGCTCGCGCTCCTGGGCCTCATCCATGTATTGGTAGTCAATCCAGCGATAGCCGTGGCTGCAGATTTCGTGACCGGCGGCGACCATGGCGCGAATCACGTCCGGATGACGCTGGGCGGCCATGGCGACGGCGAAAATGGTCAGTGGGATATCGAATTCCTTGAACAGCTTGAGGACCCGCCAGACACCGGCACGGCTGCCATACTCGTACAGCGATTCCATGCTCATGTTGCGCTCGCCCTGCAGCGGTTGCGCGGCGACCATCTCCGAGAGGAACGCTTCGGATTCCTTGTCGCCATGCAGGACGTTACGCTCGCCACCTTCTTCGTAGTTGAGCACGAAGGACAGGGCGATGCGGGCGTTGCCCGGCCACTGGGGATGGGGAGGGTTATTGCCGTAACCGATCAGGTCGCGTGGGTAGTCAGCGCTCACTGCAGTCTTCCTTCTTGTTCGAACCATGTGGGTGGCGCCCTGATGATGAAAATATAGGCTGGCGTCACGACGATGGAATGATTGTATACAACTTTATGTGCGATTTGTAAGCCTGATTTTCTGCATTTTTCACCGCGGCCCCTGGCTTGTCTACACTGCAAGAAACCTGCCCACTCGGTCAATGAATGGTCAGGAGGATCTTGTTTTCATTTGGTTTGCTTGAGGCTGAGGCCGGCGCGCCATCGCGCAGCCCATGAACGGAATGTTTATTTTTTATTGTGTACAATTTTCTTTTAAAGTGTCTTAATTATCTCATCGCCGTGGCGTTTCGTGCTCCGAAACGGTGCGGCCTCTTTCAACTGATCAGGAGGCGTCGTGCCGGGCTGCCCCGCAGCGAGGCGCGCACAAGCAATGGGACGTTTGACTACTCACGTTTTGGATGCTGCACATGGCTGCCCGGGCAGCGCGATCAAGATTGAGTTGTACCGGGTGGAGGGCTCGCAATTGCAGTTGGTCGCCAGCGCGCAGACCAACAGCGATGGCCGCTGCGATGCACCGTTGCTGCAAGGGGACGACTATCGTTCGGGCGTCTATCAACTGCAATTTCACGCTGGCGATTACTACCGCGCCCGTGGCGTCCAACTGCCCGATCCGGCGTTCCTGGATGTGGTGGTGCTGCGCTTCGGTATTTCGGCCGAGCAGGAGCATTATCACGTGCCCCTGCTGATTTCGCCCTACGCCTATTCCACCTATCGAGGCAGCTGATTCCCCAAGCAGCTGCCTCTCCTGGAAGCGACTGCGCATGGCGCTTCTTTGGTTTTTCGCCCGCTCACACTGCGGGCTTTTTTTTGCCGCCAGCCTACAGCCTGGCGTTGTCATCCCGAATGATAAAGATAGTGTCCGCGTAACCAGGCCGGATCTGTGAACCGCCCTTTAGCCAGATGATTTTGCCGGCCTGATGGGCGTCCTTGACCGCTTGTGCGGCAGCGTCGCCGACCTGTGTCTCCAGGTTGATGCCGGTGGTGTTGGGATTCATGTGGGTGGGCAGGGAGAGTTTCGGCATGCGAGTGCGATGCAGGCTCATGAAAAATACATACTCATGCCCGGTGCGCCGAAACACCAGCGCCGGAAAGCTATTGAAACTGTTGGGCTCCATGACCGTGTAGCCATTGCGCGTCAGGATGCCGGCCATGAAGCGCTTGAGGTCCATCGGCGAGTAGGTCGACATGAAGAAATTCCACTCTCGCGGGAACCGTAGGGGGTCGAAATCCAGCCGATCCAGTCTCCCCGTCGAGGTGGAAATGGGCAGGTCTATCGAACGCGAAGCGCTCGTGATTCCTGAAGAGGTCGGGAGCACAGGCAGCATCAGCAAGGGGTCGGTCCATTGCGGATGGGGCGAGGGAACGGCGTTTTTCCAGCTATGGAAAATCTGCCTCAGTGCGGTCAGGCCCGCAGCGTCGGCGATCGAGGAGCTGTTGGCGAGTTCGAACTGCCTCCTGGCGATATTTTCCAGGGTGACTGTGGTGACCTCGGGAAACACTTCCCTGACATAGGCCGTCAGCGGTTTCTCGAAGGGAAGCCTGGCATCGATCTCCCAATGGTTGTCCGGCGGCACGCGGATTACGCTTCGGGGCTGCTCGTCCGGGGTATGCCTGAGGATGGCCTCCAGCAGGTCAAAATCATAGGCGGGATGGCCAGGTTGCTGGATATAGGCAATGGGGTAGTCCCGTGCGTCGACACGTGTCACCCGCTTATAATGAACGTCGCCGATGGTGATGAAGGCCGGCAGGGTGAGCTTTGGCTCGACCCCCCATTCCTTGCGAAAAACCGGGGGGGGTTCCACTGCGACTTCGCTGGAGGGTGGCGCCGTGCGCTGGCGCTTGGGCGCGGGCCCTTCCAGAGGATCATCGTCCGGCACGTTGTAGCGGGTAATGGTGAGCGTGGCGTCGCTGCCGTGGGAAACCTGCCGCCACAGCAGGCTGCCTTCGACTTGTTCCAGGCGGGGGCCGGACGCAACGAGCTCAGCGCTTGAGCGCGCCCGGTAGTTTTGGTCGGCATCGCGCCCCAATAGCACCGTCCCACCTTCGGCAAGTTTGACGTAAGTCCGGGTCCTGAATGTCTGGATCCCGGAGGTCGGGTCCGGGTCCGACAGCATGGGGATCAGCTCGGGGGAAAGGTAATAATTGTCCAGCGATAGCGAGGCGGGCACATGGGCGATGGCGGCCTGTGAGGTGAGTTCCGCTACCTGGACCACCGTGGGCTGGGCGTCAGCGGCTTCGGTTTGTCGCCCAGGCGACGAGCCGGACGACGAATCGCTGCCATCGACCCTGATAGGGCTCCTGGGCAAGCTTTCGGGTGTGGTATCGCGACTGCCGTGGGGCGTATCGGGAGGCGAAGTTGGAACGTTGGGGCGGGTGTTTTTTCTGGGGCTCATTGACGTTTGCGCTCTTGAATTTGAAAAGTATGGACAATGAATACGTCGTCGCCCGTCGTGTGGATTGACGGGCAACGCGCTGGAATATGTTCTTGAAAAATCAACGGGCGGGTGCAGTACATATGTATTGCGTCTGCAAGAGACGTTCGCAGTCGCTCGTCAGGGCTAGGTCTGGCTGGAGACGATCTCGCCTGGGGAGAGCAGCCAACGCCAATGAGGAAGTTCCAGGCCAAAAGTCGGGCTCAGCGCGATGGCCTGCGCAAGCATCAGTGACTTGTTCAACGTCGTGCCTTCGGCCCATTTCACGCACTGTTCGCGCAACAAGCGCAGCGCTTCGTCGTCCAAGGGTGGGTTCTGGCTGAGCCCTTCGCGAGCCAGGTCCTGATAAAGGCTGAGGTGGTGATCGCACAAGTTGGTTTTTCTTAGCCTCGTTGCGGCGATGGCCCGGGATTCATCGGTATCGAGGGTCCACCGGCGCGCCTTGAGGTGATAACTCAGTGAGCCAGGCGAGCCATCTTTGAGCGCCATGTTGGATACCCTCAGTTGTGCCGATGCCAACCGTGACAATTCGGGGGACAGGGCGGCTTCGGGATCGACCGGGGGCGAAAAATACCGGCCGTCCAGTGCCGTTACATAGACGCGCTCAAACAGGCTGTCGACTGCATGGACGACCCCCTGGGCCGTGATGACGCGTACCTGGTCAACGAGGTCGTCCTCTGCATAGGCGGGTAGATGAAGGATCGTCGTGCCTACCTGCAGCAGATTATTGGCCAGCTTGATCTCGACCTCTCCGAGGCGGGTGGCGTCGAGTTCCCAAGTGGATGCCTGGGGCAGTCGGGGATTGGCGCCGGCCAGTGCGCCTGGCGTGGTCAGCCGTAGTGTCATGCCCGGGCTCAGGTGGACAAGGTACGTGGAGCCTTGGCCTGTCAGCACTTCGATACCGGTCTGCTCAACGGCTGGCGTGAGCATCGCGCAAGTGGCCTGGCTGCCCATGGGATGGGGCTTCTTATCCAGGGGCTGGAGAAACGCGTAGTGCTTTCTGGTCGGCGTGAGTGAAAGGGGGGCTTGTGTCTTCCATTGCACCGGATCCTTGTCGATGAATCCCTTATCCAGCAACCGCGCGGGGTCGGGGGTGGGGATGGCCAGGCGGTAGGAGGCGCCGTCGCGCATGATCAGGATAAACGTGTGCTGCGAATCCAATGCGGAAAACGCACGTCGCCCGGTGGTCTTTGTCCGCGCGCTGTAGCGCTCATCGGAACGGGCCAGGTTGTTCAGGACGACACGGCGACTGCCAAAATCCAGGGTGAGACCGCACTCACCATATTTCACCGTGTCCCCTCCGTCTTCCAGGATGACATAGGCGTTGTAGTGAGCTTCGACCCGGGTCAGTTCGCTATGGGCATAGTCCAGGTGAAGCGTGGTGCAATACTCACTTTTCTGTCTCACCTTGAGCGTAGTGAATTCAATCAACCGGGAAACGTAGTAGCTCGTGTCCTTATCGTGGGCCACCCAGCGCTCGCTTCGGTCATTGAGGATGGCCGGGTTCCGGGGGATGCCGTGTTGCACCATGACCGCTTCAATGACGAGGGGGCTGTCGTGCTCCAGCGTCTCCGGCAGGTCTGGCACCCAGTGGAAGCCGTCCTTTGTAGTGAAGGTCAGGCGGGTGTTCTGTAATGCTCTTGGATAGTCCGTATCGGCATAGACATTGTTGAGGGTGACTTTGCGTGACTCCCAGTCATTGCCATCGAAGCACGACGTTATCACCAGGTTGCCCTGCTCGATCACCCAGCTTTCAATCAGATCGGCGCGCCAGTCCAGGGAAATGACGCTGCTGCCCATGCCGTCCTCGGTGATCGATACGTGGCCGGGTTTATGGGCGATGACGTAGGCATCGTCCCCGGGCCCGCCGTCGGCGTTGCGGTTGTTGCCGCCGAGAATGAATATCCGGTCGTCTCCCGCGCCAGCCTCGATGAGATCGTTGCCCCGGGACTTGATGATGTTCGCGCCGGCGCTGCCCTTGATGACATGGGTGCCGCCCTCAAGGATTTCCACATGTTCGATGCCTTCAAGAAGCGCGTGGCGATACTGTCCGCTTTCGGTCTTGGAAGCTTCCTGAGTGATGATGGACGCCTGCCCTGCCTCCAGGTCGATGTGATAACCCAGTCGCGGCACCTGGCCATGGCCGGGATTGCCGGCCAGTATCAACGTGTCGTTACCCGAGCCACCTACCAGCCGGTTCGGCGCAGGTACTTCGTCTCCTGGGGCAATGGATGTCGAGCCTTCGAAAACGAATACATCGTCTTTCGCGCCGCCCCTCAGCCGCTTGACGCCTGATCCGTAGTGGAAAACGTTCGGCTTGTTTTCAACCCCGAAAACCGTGTCATTGCCGCCGCCGATATACCAACGGATGCCTTTGTGCTCCGCCGCCGCTTCGATGACTGCGCCAGGCGTTTCGAGCGTGACGCCTTGGCGGGCATCAATCCAGTCATCGCTGTCCTTGATTTTCGGGCGCGCGTTCGTTGCCTGATACTTTTCGCCGGTCCACCAGTTCCAGGTGTTGTAGGTCACTCGCTCGAGTTCCACGGTGAATCGACCGTTCACGATCGCCTCGGTGCTGTCTTTCAACGGCCCCTTGAGCAAGTTCAAGGCGTTGGCCCGCAGTTGCCTGGTGTGTTCGGCGGTCGCCTTGGCGAGGGTGTAGCGCTCCTGGATATCGTCGTCAGGGCTGATTGTCCAGAAGGCGAACCAACCCGTTCGCAGGCGCTCGTGGGCACTGAGGGTTATGTAGTCGTCGATCTCATCGACCTGGCGAATCGCCCCCCAGACCTGTGACCCGACCACCAGGATAAGCCCGGCGGCAAGGCCCACCGGACCGGCTGAACTGAAGCCCGCCAGTGCGGCCAAGCCGATGGTCAGGGTCATGGCGGCGCTGGTGACGCTCAAGGCGGCGCTGACGTAATGATCGGTGGCCGCTTTGCCACTCGCGTTGGCGGCGGCCTTGAAAGCGTCAACTGCGGAGACGATATCGAAAGGCAGGGTCAACACGCTGGCAATCAGCCCACTCCCCCGAGCCAGTCGAGTCGCGAAGGTGGTTTTCGCGAAATCCCCCAGGGAGCGCTGACCGGCTCGGATCATTTGCGTGGCTTGTCGGGTCACCAGCGCTTCGACGCCCAAGGAAGCCACTTCGGCGGCCACGCTGGCGCCGTTGAACAGGGTCTGGTAGTCGTCCTTGTTGCGGATGGCGTCTTGCAGGCCGCGCAGGCCGCTGTAGATTCCGAAGGCCTGGAGTCCCAGGCCGGTGGGGATGAGGATCTGGCTTTTGGTCTTGTTTACCCAGTTCAGTGACGTCTGGGCAAACTGATGAGGGTCGAGGCCCTGCGCAGACTTCAGGAGTTTTTCCAGGATCTTGTGATAACTGCCCGCTTCAGTCTGTACTGCAAGGTGTACTCTTAATAACGGGCGTGCAGAGCGTGAGCGTTGGCTGGCTATTTCAAAAAGCAATGTCGGCAGGCGATAGTCGTTTGCATCGGCGGTCAGTTTTATATGGGTTTCGACATCCGCTGCATTGAACTGCAGTGAGTCCAGGAAAAAACGACTGGCGATGCGAAAGAAACTGTTTTCACCGTTCAATACCTGACCGTCAGTGGTTGCACCCAGCGCATTCAGGGCGGAGCGGGTCACGGCTACGGAGCCGATCTGGAGCGGGCCGTAAAGTTTGTCGACGACTTCGAGTTGGGCTTGCCGGTGCTTGTGTTCCGGATTGAGTCGCGATTGATCGGCGACTTTGAAGTCGAGCGTCTCGATCGTATGCTCATTGGCCTGAAAGACAATATCGCTAATGACGACACCCCGGTCGTCAGCAGCGGAAGAGGGCGCTATAAGTTGGGCCATTGCGAACTTCCTTGTTCAACGATGTTTGAATTGGCCCTCTATGTAAGGTGTTTTCCCGAGTGCTGTATATCGATGGGTTGTTGCGATGTTTTGCGAATGCCGCACACAAAGGCATTCGCAAAACCGAGGGCTCAGTGGGCGGACATTAAGGAGGCTGCACCCGCGCCGCCAAACAGGCCCGCGCTGATCCGGTTGAACCAGCTCTGGCCCTTGCCGGTACGCAGATAGCGCGCCGCGCCGTGGGCGCCGAGGCCGTAGGCCAGCTTGCAGAGCAGGTCGAGTACGGTCCAGGTGGCGATCATGATCAGCAGTTGCGGCAGGAAGGGTTGTTCGGCGCTCAAGAACTGCGGCAGGAACGCGGCAAAAAACAGGATGTCCTTCGGATTGCTGGCGCCCAGCACGAACGCCCGGCCGAACAACGCACGGAAACGTGGCACTGCGGCGGCCTGGGGCACTTCGGCGCCTTGGGCAGGTTGCCGCGATTGTTGCCAGCTCTGCCAGGCCAGGTAGAACAGGTACAGGGCACCGACGATTTTCAGGGCGCTGAACAATTGCTCCGACGCCAGCAGCAACGCACCGAGCCCCAGCGCCGAAGCGCTCAGCAGGCAGATCGACGCGATCACCCCGCCGAGGAATGCCGGGTACGAGCGGCGCAGGCCGTAGTTCAGGCTGTTGCCGATCATCAACAGCGACAGCGGGCCAGGGATGAGGATCACCACCAAGGCGGCGCCACTGAACAACAGCCAGGTTTCCAGATTCATTGCTTTGCTCCTGATGGACAAAAGCCTCACCCAAGGGTGAGGCGGGTGGATACGGTATCGCTTACAAGAAGATGAACTTGGCGATGAAGATCGCGCAGAGCACCCACAGGCTGATGGAGATTTCCTTGTGTTTACCGGTACCGGCCTTGAGCACCACGTAGGTGATGAACCCCAGGGCGATACCGTCGGCGACCGAGAACGTCAGGGGCATCATGATGGCCGTGACGATGGCCGGAATGCTGTCGGTCGGTTCGTCCCATTCGATGTGGGCCATGCCGCCCATCATCAGCATGGCCACGTAGATCAACGCGCCGGCGGTGGCATAGGCCGGGATCATCCCGGCCAGCGGTGCGAAGAACATGGCGGCAATAAATAGCACACCGACGGTCACGGCGGTAAGCCCCGTGCGGCCGCCGGCAGCCACACCGGCGGCGCTTTCCACGTAGCTGGTCACCGGCGGCACACCGACCATGGCGCCGAATACGCTGGAGGCGCTGTCGGCTTTCAAGGCGCGGGACAGGTTCTCGATCTTGCCATCGGCTTTCACCAGGCCGGCGCGCTGGGCAACGCCCATCAAGGTGCCGGCGGTGTCGAACATGTGCACGAACAGGAAGGCCAGCACTACGCTGATCATGCTGACGTTGAACACACCGGCCACGTCCATCGCCATCCAGGTCGGGGCCAGGCTGGGTGGGGTCGACATGACGCCGTTGTACTGCACCAACCCCAGGCCCCAACCGGCCAGGGTCACAGCGATGATGCTGATCAGGATCGCCCCGAACACGCGGTGATAACTGAGCACGGCGATCATCAGGAAACACACCGCAGCCAACAACGGACCGGGCTCACGCAACGAACCGAGCTTGATCAGGGTGGCGGGGCTGTCGACGATGATCCCGGCGGTTTTCAGGCCGATCAGCCCGAGGAACAACCCGACCCCCGCACCCATGGCGAACCGCAGGCTCACGGGAATGCTGTTGAGCAGCCACTCGCGCACCCGTGACAGGGTCAGGATCATGAACAGCACACCGGAAATGAATACCGCGCCCAACGCGGTTTCCCAGTTGTAGCCCATGGTCCCGACCACGGTGTAGGTAAAGAAGGCGTTCAGGCCCATGCCCGGTGCCAGGCCCACCGGCCAGTTGGCGTACAGGCCCATCAACAGGCAGCCCAGGGCGGCGGCGATGCAGGTGGCGACGAACGCTGCACCGTGATCGATACCGGCGTCGGCCATGATGTTGGGGTTGACGAAGATGATGTAGGCCATGGTGATGAAGGTCGTCAGGCCGGCAATCAGCTCGGTCTTCACCGTGGTGCCATGCAAGCTGAGTTTGAAGATGCGTTCCAGCCAGCCACTGCGTAGTGGCGGCGAGAGGTCCAGCGTCCGGGCTTCGGGTTTGCGGCTTTCCACAGCGAGTACTCCTCAAGAGTCTTATTGTTATTTCCAGCATCGCAAACGCCCTGGGGTGGCTGCGATGCGCTGAGGCAGGTAAGGCTGGCGAAGTATGTTGACCTTTTGGTCAGGAACTCGCACGAAGCGAATTATGCTTTTGTATACAAATAATGCAAATAATGTTTTCTGTGTTGTCGACGAAATGTCGGGTGATAGGGATATATCGACCTTGCGGGCGCTATCGCGAGTGAGCTCCCTCCCACAATGGGCTGTGGTGAATGCAAGATTTGTGTCTGGCGACGTCCCCTGTGGGAGCGAGCTTGCTCGCGATAGCGTCGGATCAGACGCCTTCAGTCGCCAGACTTGCCCAGTGCCAGGTTCACCGCCAACCATCCATTCACCGCAGCCTCCCCAGCCTCGGCAAACACCCGCTCCAGCAATTTCACCTGCTCACGCCGCAACGCCTGCTCGAACCGCTCGCCCTCGGCCGTCAGCTCCAACAGCCGCTTACGCTTGTCAGTCTCGGACGCGACGCTGTTCACCAGATGCATTTCCATCAACTGCCGCAACGGCATGTTTAGTGCCTGCTTGCTCACCCCGAGCAGGGCCAGTAATTCCTTCACGCTCAAGGACGGGTAGCGGGCGATGAAAAAAACGATGCGCTGGTGGACCCGACTCAACCCACGACGCTCGAGCATTTCATCGGCCTTGGCAGTGAACGCCTGGTAACCGAAGAAAAACGCTTCCATGGCCATTTGTTGGGAAGTCGGGTTTTTAAGGTCAATCATGTTGACGTATCCAGAGAGGTCGGAGTAATTTCGGTCAATCAGTTTGACTCATTCTTCCAGCGACCCGCTACAGGTGACCCCATGGCTTTTTCCGAACGTGTCTCGCGCCTCAAAAGTTCTTTGATTCGAGAAATCCTCGCGGCGGCGCAGCGCCCTGAAGTGATGTCGTTCGCCGGCGGCCTGCCGGCCGAAGCCATGCTACCGAAAGTGGAATGGACGGCCATGCCGTTGTCCATGGGGCAGTACGGCATGAGCGAAGGCGAACCGGCCCTGCGCGAAGCCCTGGCGGCCCAGGCGCGGGGGCTGGGCTTGGCCTGTGAGGCGAGTCAGGTGTTGGTGGTCAGCGGCTCCCAGCAAACCCTCGACCTGGCGGCCAAGCTGCACATCGACGTGGGCACTGAAGTGATGCTCGAAGCGCCGACCTACCTGGCGGCGTTGCAGATTTTCCAACTGTTCGGTGCCGACTGCATCACCGTGCCCCTGGAGGCCGACGGCCCAGACCTCCACCAGTTGCGGACCCGCCTGGAGCAGCATCGGCCAGCGTTCATCTACCTGATTCCGACGTTCCAGAACCCCTCGGCGGTGCGCTACAGCGAAGCCAAGCGCGATGCCGTGGCGGCGCTGCTGGACGAGTTTGGCGTTACCCTGATCGAGGACGAACCCTATCGCGAGCTGACGTTCGATGGCGGCAGTGCCACGCCGATCGTCAGTCGCTTGAAGAAGGCCAGTTGGATCTACACCGGTACCGTGTCGAAAACCCTGTTGCCGGGGCTACGGGTGGGCTACCTGATCGCCAGCCCGGATTTGTTCCCGCATTTGCTGCGGCTCAAGCAGTCGGCGGACCTGCACACCAACCGCATCGGTCAGTGGCAGGCGCTGCAATGGATCGGTACCGAACAGTACCGCAGCCATTTGAGCGAATTGAGGGATTTCTACCGGGACCGTCGCGATCGGTTCCAGGCAGCGTTGCAAAAGCATTTCTCTGATATCGCGGACTGGAACGTGCCCCAGGGCGGGTTGTTTTTCTGGCTGACCCTCAGGCAACCGCTGGACACCCGCACCTTGCTCGCCGCCGCGCTGGCGGCCGACGTTGCGTTCATGCCGGGGGAGCCGTTCTTCCCCGAGCCGGACCTGCATCCGGGGCACTTGCGCTTGAACTTCAGCCACATCGACCAGGCGCGGCTGGATGAAGGGCTCAAGCGGTTGGCGGAGGTGGTGCGGGAGGCGTTGGCTGCAAAAGCGGCCTGATATCAGGGGGCTTTGTGGTGGCTGTCCGGGCCCCATCGCGAGCAAGCTCGCGATGAGGCCAGTAGTCACAGTAGAAAATGGTCAGGCTGCAGAGAACCGCTTATCCAGATACTCAATGATCACCTTGGAGTCATACATCCAGGTGGTCTCGCCATTTTCTTCAATACGCAGGCACGGCACTTTGATCTTGCCGCCTTGTTCCAGCAGCGTCTGGCGATCTTGGGCGTTGTTCTTCGCATCGCGCAGCGCCACCGGTACGTTGAGGCGGCGCAAGGTGCGGCGGGTCTTCACGCAGAACGGGCAGGCGTGGAACTGATAGAGCGTCAGGCTGCGGGCGGCCTGGTCGACCTGCGCCTGGGCCTCGGCCGGGCGCTGTTTCTTGCTTGGGCGAGTGATGAAGTCGATGAGGATGATGAGCTGGCCCAGGCCAACTCGAAGCGCTTTGACGATCACGGTATTCAGCCTCGCGGCGGGGAAGAGGAGGGCGCGCAGCTTACCTGATTTTTCACCGGCGAAAAAAAACCGGCGATCAATGCCGGTTTTCTTCACGCGACGGGTTACTTGATGAGGCTGAGGAATTCGCTGCGAGTGGCGGCGTTTTCCCGGAACTCGCCGAGCATCACCGAAGTGATCATCGAGGAGTTCTGCTTTTCCACACCGCGCATCATCATGCACATGTGCTTGGCCTCGATCACCACCGCCACACCCAGGGCGCCGGTCACTTGCTGGACCGCGTCGGCGATCTGGCGGCTGAGGTTTTCCTGGATCTGCAGGCGCCGCGCATACATGTCGACAATGCGCGCGACTTTCGATAACCCCAGCACCTTGCCGCTCGGGATGTAGGCCACGTGGGCCTTGCCGATGAAAGGCAGCAGGTGGTGTTCGCACAGCGAGTACAACTCGATGTCCTTGACCAGCACCATCTCGCTGTTATCGGAGCTGAACAAGGCACCGTTGGTGACTTCTTCCAGCGTTTGTTCATAACCGCGGCAGAGGTACTGCATGGCCTTGGCAGCGCGCTTGGGCGTATCGAGCAGGCCCTCGCGGGAAACGTCCTCGCCCAGTTGGCCGAGAATCGCGGTGTAATTCTGTTCCAGAGACATGAAGCTACCTGTGGGATTTTTCGCAAAGGGCAAGGGTACGGTGGCGGACACGGCGCTGCAAGCTCGGCAAGCGAGGGCTATTCGTCGCGGCCTTCCATCATGGTGCGCTTGAGCATCACGTAGACCGCCCCGGCGCCGCCGTGTTTCGCCTGGCAGGAGGTGAAGCCCAGCACTTGCGGGTGCTGGCGCAACCAGGTGTTGACGTGGCTCTTGATCATCGGTCGCTTGCCGTCCAGGCGCACGGCTTTGCCATGGGTGACGCGCACGCAGCGGATTTCGAATCGGGTGGCTTCGGCCAGGAATGCCCAAAGGGTTTCCCGGGCCTTTTCGACGCTCATGCCGTGCAGGTCAAGGCTGCCTTCGAAGGGGATCTGGCCGACCTTCAGCTTGCGCATCTGGCTTTCCTGGACACCGTCGCGGGCCCACATCAACTCGTCTTCCGGCCCGACGTCGATCACGAACTGATCGGACAGTCCGTCCACGGTCGTGGCGTCGGTGCGCACGGTGGCGGCTTGGCGCAGTTTGGCGATTTGCGCGCGATCGGCCTTGGGCTTGCCGGTCTCGGCACGGTCGTGCTTGATCGGTTTTACGCCCTGGATCGCACTTTTGAACAGGGAAAAGTCGTCGTCTTGCATGTCAGCCTCCGCGAAGCCGACCAGTTTACCCAACTCTGGCGGGATCAGGCGCGACAAAACGTCGGGTGGCGGATCAGTCGTGTTTTTTCATCAGGTGCGGAGCCATGGCCAGCTCCAGGGATTGGCGGGCGCGACGGCGGCAGCGGCGCCAGAGCCAGACGCCCAATAGCAATACGACAAGACCGGCTGCCAGGATAATTGCCGAACCCAGCGGGGTGGCATTCAACTCGCCCAGTGCGGGTGGACGGCCCAGCAGGCTGGCCGCACCGGCCATGGCCAGCAGTACACCGAGTGTTGCCAGGAGCGCAGCGATCGCCGCGCCAAAACGAAAACGCCAGTTGCTCGGGCCCTTGGGCCGCAAGCGACGGGCGTCAAAACCATCGGATAACTTCATTCCGACCTTCCTCAATGGGTATCGGCCCTTCGACCGGAAGATATTCGGGTTGTTCCTGAAGGTAGGGCAATTGCGGCAAATGAGAGGCTTTTGCGGATGAGCGGCAGGACGGGCCGCTCATCGAGGTGCATCAGATGAAGTCGCGGGTCAAGGCCAGGGTGGCGAAGTTGTCGGCCATGATCGCCATTTCGGTCTGTTGCACGTGTTCGGCGCTGAGGACGCCGCCTTTGTAAGGCAGGTCGCGGGTGGCGCAGGCGTCTTCCACCAGGGTGCAGCGAAAGCCCAGGTTCTTGGCGGCGCGCACGGTGGTGCTGACACTGGAATGGCTCATGAATCCACACACGATCAGGTCCAAGGGGCCGAAATCTTCCAGGCGCTTTTTCAGTTCGGTGCCGTGGAAGGCGCTGGGTAGCAACTTTTCGACCACGGTTTCGTCGCCCTGGGGTTCGAGGCCGGGAATGAATTCCCCGCGTTCGCCTTGTGGATCAAACAGCCCGCCATGGGTGCCCAGGTGGCGCACATGCACGATCGGGCGACCGGCTGCACGGGCCGCGCCGAGCAGTTGCTTGATGTTCGCGACGGCTGCATCCATGCCGCTCAGGGCCAGGGGCCCTGCGAGGTATTCCTTCTGGGCATCGATGATGATCAAGGTCGCTTGACTCAGGTTGGCCGCTGCATAACCACGGCCGCTGAGTTGAAACATCGTTTTTGGAACGGACATTCTGGGGCTCCTTCGAGTGGGGCTTTTGCGACATTGTCCTCTGGCTGAGCGGTTCTGTGAATCGCTTCCATCGCAAGGGCCGCCGTTGCTGGCCTACAGCCTTGTCAAGATGCTCGTCCTGTTCAATAGATGGTGCAAAAAACGGATGAATCCTACGATTGGTCCGGCCCTTTTCGTTCGTCATCATGGCGCGTTTGGGTGGGGCCGCGTTTGGCTGGTAGACTCGCCCGTCGATTTTTCTGGAGTTTGCCGCCGTGATCACTTCCCGTCTCCGTACCCTGCGCGACCATATCCGTTGGGCCGTCAGCCGTTTCCATGGGGAGGATCTGTTTTTCGGCCATGGCACCGACAATGCGTGGGACGAAGCCCGGCAACTGGTGTTGGGCGCGTTGCACCTGCCGTGGGAAATTGCCGATAGCTACCTGGACTGCCGTCTTGAAGACGAAGAGTTGGTTCATGTGCAGCGTCTGCTGCGTCGGCGTATTGCCGAGCGCATCCCGGCGGCTTACCTGTTGGGTGAGGCCTGGTTCTGCGGCATGTCATTCATCGTCGATGAACGGGTGCTGATTCCGCGCTCGCCCATCGGTGAACTGATCGAAAAGCGTTTTGAGCCTTGGCTGGAACAGGCGCCGGCACGGATTCTCGATCTGTGCACCGGTTCCGGCTGCATCGGCATTGCCTGTGCCGATGAATTCCCGGAGGCCGAGGTGGTGCTGGCCGACCTGTCGTTCGAAGCACTGGAAGTGGCCAACCAGAACATCGAGCGCCATGGCGTCGATGAGCGTGTGTTCACCGTCCAGGGCGATGGTTTCGACGGTTTGCCGGGGCAGCGTTTCGACCTGATCGTGTCGAACCCGCCTTACGTGGATGCGCAAGACTTCGCCGACATGCCGCCGGAATACCAGCACGAACCGGAGTTGGGCCTGGCCTGTGGCGATGATGGCTTGAACCTGGTTCGCCGGATGCTGGCCGAGGCGGCCGATCATCTGACCGAGAAGGGATTGTTGATTGTCGAGGTCGGCAACAGCCAGGTGCACGTCGAGGCGCTGTATCCGGAAGTCGATTTCGCCTGGCTCGACTTCGAGCGCGGTGGCCATGGCGTGTTCATGCTCAGCGCCGAGCAGTGCCGCCAACACCAGGGATTGTTCGCTTCGCGGGTTTGATCCCTCTTATCCATCCGGATACACCCACTGTGGGAGCGAGCTTGCTCGCGATGGCATCGGATCAGCCACATGGAAGTTGACTGATCCATCGCTATCGCGAGCAAGCTCGCTCCCACAGGGTTACTCACACGCTATTGAGTTCAATGGCGCGTCGCAATCCAGATCAGCAATCCCGCCTGGAACATGGCAAAGGCCACCAGGCAGGTGATGGTGAAGCGCAGGCCGGCATCTTCGCGCTTGAACTTGGTGACCTTTTCTTCCTGCTGCTTGAGTTTGACTTCCTGTTCCGCCAGGTTCTGCTCGGCTTGTTGCAGCATTTGCGCGGCTTCAAGAATGGTCACGAACTGCAGCTTCTCGGTGTTCCAGTCCCCGACCAAATTGCCAACCTGGGCCTGCTTGATGCTGCCCTTGAGGTGCTGGGCGTCGGCGTAGGCCACCTCGAAACCCTGGGCCTTGAGAAAGCGGTCGCGGCGCAGGCGAGTGTCTTCGTTCAGGGCGTCCTTGTTATCCAGGTCGGAGCCTTCGACCTGATAGGCCGACCAGCGTTTCTTGGCCCAGGTAATGCCTTGGGCCGCGAGGAAACGGCCGATGCCACGATTCAACGGCTCGATTTGCAGGTTTTCCGGCGAAAAGAACAGGCGTTTTTCGATGTGGTCGGCCCAGACATCCAGGTGATTCTGTTCCTTGCGCACCCGCTGGTTCGGCAGCTGGATGCTCATGCGCAGCAGGCTGCGTTCCTTGCTGTGGCGCTCGACATAGCTGAACTCGACAAACCGCAGCGGCCGCACCCCGGTGGCGCGGTCGGTCTTGAGCGGCGCCAGGCGGAGCATTTTGTGATGCTCGGTATGCACATCGGCCCACGGCAGCTCCACCGCAGACGAGGCGGGGGCTTCGGCAGCGGTGTCGGGGGAAGCTTGAGTTTCAGTCATAACGGCAAAATCCTGTCCAGGCCGGCGGGTCGGTAGCCATTGCGCTATCCGACACCGGGTTATCGGCTGTTTTTGCCAGTACTGAAGCTAAATCGACTAAAACCGCCTAACGCGCGGCTAACGAGTCAATAAAACGCAGAATCCGCGTGCCCAGTTCGGCCGCCAAGGGCAGGTTGGGGTCTTTGTAGGAGGCCAGTTGCCGTTTCACGTCGTTGGGCACGATGCGCATCACGTGGTTCATGCCTTCGATCAGCGCCAGTTCAGCGTCGGGCTTGGCGGCTTTCAACTGCCGGGCATCATCGGTGCTGACCTGGATGTCGTTGCTGCCCTGAATGATCAAGGCTGGCATCTGCAACGCGGCGAAGGCCCGGGCCGGGTCCTGGCGGAACAGCGAGATCAGGTAGGGCTGTACGCTGGGGCGGAAGATGACCTGCAGTTGCGCCGGCACGTTGCTGTCGAGCCGACCGGCCTTGAGGCTGTCGAGCAGCTCATTGCTGCGCAGCATCAACGGCGGTGGCAGGCGGTTGCTCAGTTGTTGGCGCAAGACTTGGTCGATCGGCCGGGCGCTGCCGGACAGCGAAATCACCGCTGCCGCGTTGGCCTGGGGCGCGGCGAGGCTGGCGATCAACGCGCCTTCACTGTGGCCCAGCAGAATCAACGGGCCCAGGCGTGGATCGGCGGCGAGCTTGTGGCTCCAGGCCACGGCATCGGCCACATAGGCCTCGACGCTCAGGTTGCGTTCGTCCGGGGTCGCCGCGAGGCTGGCGGCCACACCACGTTTGTCATAGCGCACGCTGGCGATGTTGTGCCTGGCCAGCACCCAGGCCAGGCGCTTGAGGCTGTCGTTGCGTCCGCCCTCGGGGTTGTTGCCGTCGCGATCCGTAGGACCGGACCCGGAAATGATCAGGACAACCGGCACCGGCGTGTCGGACTTGGGCAGCAACAACGAGCCGAAAAGCTCACCGCTGCCGGTGTCGAGGCTGATGGGGCGTTGCAGCACCGTGGCCTGGGCCAGGCAGGAAAACACGCCGGTAAACAAGGTAATGCTTAGGGCAAGCAGCTTTAACATCATCACGCCATTGGTTGCGAAGGTGCCGGTTGGACTGGTGGCCACCGATAAGGTTCGAGGATGAACTACGCGGGGAGCCTGCGTATACTGGCGCCCACTACGAATCCAAGGTTGAGTCTCTCAGCGTTTTTCACGGAGCACCCTGCATGTCCGGCAATACCTACGGCAAGCTGTTCACTGTCACCACCGCGGGCGAAAGCCATGGCCCGGCGTTGGTCGCCATTGTCGACGGCTGTCCGCCGGGCCTGGAGATTTCCCTGGACGACCTGCAGCGTGACCTGGACCGCCGCAAGCCCGGCACCAGCCGCCACACCACCCAGCGCCAGGAAGCCGATGAAGTCGAAATCCTTTCCGGCGTGTTCGAAGGGCGCACCACCGGCTGCGCCATTGGCCTGCTGATCCGCAACACCGACCAGAAGTCCAAGGACTACTCGGCCATCAAGGACCTGTTCCGCCCGGCCCACGCCGACTACACCTACCACCACAAATACGGCGAGCGCGACTACCGTGGCGGCGGGCGCAGCTCGGCCCGGGAAACCGCCATGCGCGTGGCGGCCGGGGCGATCGCCAAGAAGTACCTGGCCAGCCAGGGCATCGTCATCCGTGGCTACATGAGCCAATTGGGGCCCATCGAAATCCCGTTCAAGACCTGGGACTCGGTGGAGCAGAACGCTTTCTTCTGCCCCGATCCAGACAAGGTGCCGGAGCTCGAGGCCTACATGGACCAACTGCGCCGGGATCAGGATTCGGTCGGCGCGAAGATCACCGTGGTGGCCGAAGGCGTGATGCCGGGCCTGGGCGAGCCGATCTTCGACCGCCTCGACGCCGAGCTGGCCCACGCGCTGATGAGCATCAACGCGGTGAAAGGCGTGGAGATCGGCGCCGGTTTCGCCTGTGTCGCCCAGCGTGGCACCGAGCACCGTGACGAACTGACTCCGGACGGTTTCCTCAGCAACAATGCCGGCGGTATCCTCGGCGGCATTTCCTCGGGCCAGCCGATCGTGGCGCACCTGGCCTTGAAACCGACGTCCAGCATCACCACGCCGGGACGCTCCATCGACATCCATGGCAACCCTGTCGATGTGATCACCAAGGGCCGTCACGACCCGTGCGTCGGCATTCGTGCCACGCCCATCGCTGAGGCGATGATGGCCATCGTGCTAATGGATCACCTGCTGCGTCATCGCGGCCAGAACGCCGACGTCCGCGTCAGCACACCGGTGCTGGGGCAACTTTGATGGCCGGCCTGCCAGCTGCCGTGGCCTGACGACCATGGCGGCACTGCCGTACTGGCGGCTCTCCAGTTTCTATCTGTTCTATTTCGCCCTGCTCGGTTCGACGGCGCCGTTCCTGGCGCTGTATTTCGATCACCTGGGCTTCAACGCGGCGCGCATCGGTGAGCTGGTGGCGATCCCGATGTTGATGCGCTGCGTGGCGCCGAACATCTGGGGCTGGCTGGGGGATTACACCGGCCGACGCCTGGCGATCGTGCGGTTTGGCGCGATCTGCACGCTGCTGACTTTCTCGCTGATCTTCATCGATAAAAGCTATGCCTGGCTGGCGATGGTCATGGCCTTGCATGCGTTTTTCTGGCACGCGGTGTTGCCGCAGTTCGAAGTGATCACCCTGGCCCACTTGAGCGGGCAGGCCTCGCGCTACAGTCAGGTCCGCCTATGGGGGTCCATCGGTTTCATCATCACCGTGGTCCTACTCGGCCGCTTGTTCGAATGGCTGAGCCTGGACATCTACCCGGTAGCGCTGGTGTTGATCATGGCCGGCATCGTCCTTGCCAGCTTCTGGGTGCCCAACGCCCAACCATTGCAGGGGCCGCGAGTCGTGGGGGAGGGCTTCCTGCGGCAACTGCGCAACCCTGGCGTGCTGGCATTCTACATCTGTGTGGGCCTGATGCAGGTGAGCCACGGGCCGTATTACACCTTCCTGACGCTGCACCTCGAACGCCTGGGCTACAGCCGCGGCTTGATCGGGTTGCTCTGGGCGGTCGGTGTGGTGGCAGAGGTTTTGGTCTTCCTGCTGATGAGTCGGATCCTGGCGCGGTTTTCCGTGCGTCGGGTACTGCTGGCGAGTTTCCTGTTGGCGGCGTTGCGCTGGCTGTTGCTGGGCTCGCTGGCCGAGTTCCTCTGGGTGTTGTTGTTCGCCCAGGTGCTGCATGCGGCGACCTTCGGCAGCTTTCACGCCGCGGCCATCCATTTTGTGCAACGCAGCTTCGGTCCTCGCCAGCAAGGCCAGGGGCAGGCGCTGTATGCGGCGCTGGCCGGTACGGGCGGGGCCTTGGGCGCGTTGTACTCCGGCTACAGCTGGAACGCCCTGGGCGCCAGTTGGACGTTCAGCCTCGCCAGCCTCGCCGCCTTCGCGGCAGCCGTTATCATTGCGACACGCATGCAAGAGGACCGGCCATGAGCCTTCGAACCATTAATTTGCTGGAGTCATTGTCATGAGCAGCCTGTCCGTTTATCACGTTTCGAGTCCTGACCTTCCGAACAAGGTGTTGACTCATTTCGAGGACATTGCCGCGACCCTGGCTGAACAAGGTGTTCGCTTTAATCGCTGGGAAGCGGCGGCGAAAATTCAGCCTGGGGCCGGTGAGGAAGACATCATTGCGGCTTACCAGGCTCAGATCGATACGTTGATGACTGAGCGGGGTTACGTTGCGGTCGATGTGGTCAGCGTTAGGAACGATCACACGGAACAGGTCGAGCCGCAGGCTGAGTGGCTTGATGAATATCGCCATAGCCAGGACGAGGTACGATTTTTCGTCAGCGGTCGAGGGTTGTTTAACCTGCACATTGGCGATTACGTCTATGCGGTGCTGTGTGAAAGGAACGACTTGATAACGGTGCCTGCCGGTACGCCCCATTGGTTTGACGGGGGGGAGCGGCCGCATTTTGTTTCGATCCGTTTGTTTGGTGACGCCCAGGGAGTGGTCGCTGAGTTCACAGGCGATGATATCGCTCAGCGGTTTCCTCGCCTGGAAGACTGACCTGTTCAATCTCCAGGAACACGGCGGGCTTTTCCAAGGCGCAAAAAAACGGCGCTTCCCATTTCTGAAAGAAGCGCCGTTTTCCAAGTGAACAGCAACGCGAGTTCCCAGCAGATTCAAGCGCTATGGTATGTGGGCAGCGCAAACCGATGCTGACTCTGCAGCAGGGTGATCTGGGGCAATTCGCTGGCCTGTTCAGCCAAGTCGCGACGGATCGCGCTGATCGCCCAGGACAACTGATCCCCCGCGTGCAGTTGAGCATACGAAATCGTGCGTTTGAACAGCTTGCCGTCGCTATTACGCAAGGTCAGCAGAATGCCGCCATCCGGGCGGGGCTGGGTGGTCACTTCGTAGTTGGAAAACAGGGATGCAAACTTTTCTTGAATCATGTTCATAGTTGACTGCTCCATGGTGTGGCAAACCGTGGAGGGGTAGTTGCACTGTCTGTGCCAGCCTTTGCTGTTGTAAAAAGTGCTTTAAAAACAACATGTTATGTTTTTGTTCTATTTTCGATTTCGTGCATCTTGCATGAACGGCCATCGTGCATCCTGCATTTTGCGTGGTCGGGCAACGATTTTTGGAACCAAATCGTTTTCCGGCGCTCACGCTTCGCCTGCCTCGGGCAGCAGATACAAAACATTGCAAAATCCGCATGTACAGCGCCACAACCGCCGGCGTACTTTCGAGCCAAAATCACCGCCAGCCCGATAACAAGAACCGAGACCCACGAGGTCGAACGGGGAAGATCACCATGAGTCGTACACCCAGCGACGCCATCACCTGGGGCATGATGTTGCGCAAGCTGCCGGCCATCGCCAGAGCCGTTCCCCGGATCGTCAAAGGCAGGAAGCTGGCCAATGTCCAGGACCCGACCCAACCTTGTGGCCTGGGCTGGTGTTTCGAACAGGCCACCCGACGCAATCCCGAGGGGCCGGCACTGCTGTGTGGCGATACGGTGTTGAGTTATGCACAGGTCAACGCGCAGGCCAACCGCATCGCCCATTACTTGTTGGCCCAAGGCATCGGAAAGGGCGACTGTGTGGCGATATTCGTCGAGAACCGGCCGCAGTTATTGATCAGCGTGCTGGCGATGGCCAAGGTTGGCGCGGTCAGTGCGATGCTCAACACCTCGCAAACCGGCGATGCGCTGGTGCACAGCCTGGCCCTGGTCAACCCGGTCGCGGTGGTGGTCGGGGATGAGCGGGTCGCGGCTTTCAACGATGTGCGAGCGCGTACCGCACTGCCGCTCAACAGCACCTGGTGGCTGGCGGATCAGGACGGCGTCGAGGTCCCGTCCGGTTTCGTCGACCTGATGGCCGGTTGCGAGGGTTACCCGGGCGATAACCCGGCGTGCAGCCGGGAGGTTTTCTGCAACGATCCGTGTTTTTACCTCTACACCTCGGGCACCACCGGACTGCCCAAGGCCGGGGTGTTTCGCCACGGTCGCTGGATGCGCACCTCCACCAGCTTCGGCCTGATCGCCCTGGACATGCAGCCCGACGATGTCGTCTATTGCACCTTGCCGCTGTACCACGCCACCGGCCTGTGCGTGTGTTGGGGCGCGGCGATCTGTGGCGCATCGGGGTTTGCGATTCGGCGCAAGTTCAGCGCCAGCCAGTTCTGGAGCGACGCACGCCGTTACCGGGCGACCACACTGGGTTATGTCGGTGAGTTGTGCCGCTACCTGATCGACCAACCCGTCGCTGCCGATGATCGCCACCACGGAGTGAAGAAAATGATCGGCAACGGCCTGCGGCCCGGGGCATGGGCGGCCTTCAAGACGCGTTTCGGCATCGATCATATCTGCGAGCTGTATGCGGCCAGCGACGGCAATATCGGTTTCACCAATATCCTGAATTTCGACAACACCGTCGGGTTCTCCCTGATGGGTTGGGAATTGGTGCAGTACGACCATGCCAGTGGTCTGCCGTTGCGCAACCTGCAAGGTCGCATGCAAAAAGTGCCCAAGGGCCAACCGGGCCTGCTGCTGGCGCGGATCGACGAGAAGGCGCCACTGGACGGTTACACCGAGCAAGCCTTGACCGAAAAAGCCATCTGCCGGGATGTCTTCATGCCGGGGGACCGTTACTTCAACACCGGGGACCTGCTGCGCAACATCGGCTTCGGGCATGGGCAGTTCGTCGATCGCCTCGGCGACACCTATCGCTGGAAAGGCGAAAACGTCTCCACCACGGAGGTCGAGAACGTCTTGCTGCAACACCCGCAGGTGGCCGAGGCGGTGGCTTATGGCGTGGAGATCAATGGCACCAATGGCCGTGCCGGCATGGCGGCGATTACCCCGTCTGAATCCCTGGCGACCCTGGACTTCAGCGAGCTGCTGCAATTCTTGCAATGCAAGTTGCCCGCCTACGCCGTGCCGCTGTTCCTGCGCATCAAGGTGAAGATGGACACCACCGGCACCTTCAAGTACCGCAAGACGCGCCTCAAGGCTGAAGGGTTCGACCCGTGCATCACTGGGGATGAGCCGGTCTATGCCTGGCTGCCGGGTACCGATACTTACGTGCGGGTGGACCGGCAACTCGCGGTGCGGATCCAGGACGGACAACTGCGTTATTGATTCTGGCTATGGCGGGCACAGTGAAAAAAGGGATGACAGCGCCCGGGTCCGTCGGGAAACTAGCCGCTTTGCGAAGAACCGAGTGGAGTTTCCCATGTCCGATACAAGCCGCCAGATGACCCCGGAAGAGGCTGCCGAGTTTGCCGAGCAGGTGTTCAACGTCGCACGCCAAGGCGACGCGGCCATGATGGCCGCGCTCCTGAGTAAGGGCCTGCCGCCCAACCTGCGTAATCACAAGGGCGATACCCTGTTGATGCTGGCCGCTTACCACGGGCATGTGGAAACGGTGAAAGTGCTGCTGGAGCACAAGGCCGATCCGGAAATTCGCAATGACAACGGCCAGAGCCCGATTGCCGGTGCGGCGTTCAAGGGCGACCTGGCAGTGGTCTCGGCGTTGGTGGACGGCGGCGCGCAAGTGGAAGGCGCCTCCTTCGATGGCCGTACCGCCTTGATGATGGCGGCGATGTTCAACCGGGTGGAAATCGTCGACTACCTGATCGGCAAAGGCGCCGACCCGAAAGCCAAGGACGCCAACGGCGTCTCGGCCCTCGATGCCGCCAGGACCATGGGCGCGGTGGACACCACGGCGCAGTTGGAAAAGATGTTGGGCTGAAAGGTCCGAGCAGATCCCGACGGCTTTTGTGGCGAGGGAGCTTGCTCCCGCTGGGCTGCGCAGCAGCCCAAAATTCAGCCACCGCAACCTGTCAGGTTTACCGCTGTTTAGCGGGTTTACGACTGCTTCGCAGCCGAGCGGGAGCAAGCTCCCTCGCCACGCCTGACTCGACCGATGTGATGCGCTATCCTGCCCGCCCTCAAAACACCCTTCGCCACAGGATTCACCCCCATGAAAGCCGCCCTCATCGAACTCATCGGTAAAATCAGCTCCGGCTGCCTCGGCGAGGCGGACATCGTGAAAATCGCTGACGAAGCGGCCCAGGCCTACGCCGATCCGACGGCTTTCCTGACCGCCAACCCCGATATCAACTACGACGATACGTTCCCGATCCCGTTGGGGGAGTGGGTGGTGGTGGGCAGTCTGCCGGACACCGTGCTGTTCCAGGCCGACACCTACGTGGACCTGTTCGAACAGATCGTCTCCTCGTTCGGCCCTGGCGTGGCGTTCAATCTCAAGCCCAAGCAGCTGGCGAAAACCGAAGCCCTGACCGCGCTCAATCGCATCCAGATCCAGATGAGTAGCCTGAACAAGGAAAACGGCGGTTATGTGCTGATGAACTTCAGCCAGTTGCTCGACGATGAATTGCAAATGGTGCTGGTGTACGGCAACGACGTGCCGCGGGTGCTGGAGCTGTGTGCCGAAGTCGACATCGCCGCCGCACCGGCCTTGGAGGCTCTCAAGATCGCTGTCCACGTCTGACGCAATAAAACGGAACCCTTGCCTGGGGACCGCTATCCTAAGGGTGCCTATCACCATTTGGGAGCGACACCATGGGTTCCACCTTCAACGGCCTGGTCGGCCTGATTATCCTGGCGCTCGATATCTGGGCGATCATCAATGTACTCAAGAGTGGCGCGGAAACCGGGATGAAAATTCTCTGGGTGCTGCTGATCCTGCTGCTGCCGGTCCTGGGCCTGATCATCTGGGCGATTGCCGGGCCGCGTGGCAACGTGCGGATTTGACCGCTCCATGAAAATGCCCGGTCGCCTTGAGCGACCGGGCATTTTTTATGCGTGGGGTTTCAGGCCGTGGCCAGGGACGGCTTGCGCGAGGCACTCAGGAAGCGCAGCAAGGCCAACAGCGGGAAGGCGCTGCCGACGATCACCACCCACAACCAGCCGCCGTGTTCGTACACCGCACTGGCAATCGATGAACCGAAGGCGCCGCCGACGAAGATGCTGGTCATGTACAGCGCGTTCAGCCGGCTGCGACTCTTGGCATCGAGGGCGTAGATGGTGCGCTGGCCCAGGACCATGTTCATCTGCACGCAGAAGTCCAGGACCACGCCGGTCACCGCCAGGCCGATCACGCTGTAGAGCGGATGGATGAACGCCGGCAGGAAACTCAGGCTGGCGAACAGCATCGCCAGCAGCGAGGCGTTGCGGGTATGGCCGGCATCCGCCAGGCGACCGGCGATGGGCGCGGCGATGGCACCGATGGCGCCCACCAGGGCGAACAGGGCGATTTCAGTCTGGGACAGGCCATGGTTGCGTGACAGTTCAAGCGGCACGGCAGTCCAGAACAGGCTGAACGTGGCGAACATACAGGCCTGGTAAAACGCCCGTTGACGCAGCTGCGGTTGTTGGCGCAGCAGGGTGCCGAGCGAGCCCAGCAGTTGGCCATAAGAGGCGCTATGGTCGGGCTGGCGCTTGGGCACGGTCAGCGCCAGGACGATGCTGATCGCGGCCATCAATGCGGCGGCGATGATGAACATGGCCCGCCAGCCGAAGTGATCGGCCACGACGCTGGAGACCGGCCGCGCCAGCAGGATCCCGAGCAGCAGGCCGCCCATGATCCCACCGACGACCCGCCCCCGGGATTCCTCCGGTGCCAGGTGCGCGGCCAGCGGAATCAGGACTTGCACCGACACCGAACTGAACCCCACCAGCAGCGAGACCAGCAGAAATACATTCGGCTGGTCAGTGAACGCCGCCCCCAGCAGGCTGGCAATCGCCACCAGCGTGGTGAGAATCATCAGCCGACGGTTCTCCAGCAAGTCACCCAACGGCACCAGGAAAAACAGGCCCAGGGCATAACCGATCTGGGTCAGCGAGACGATCAGGCTGGCCATGGTGCTGCTCAGGCCGACATCGGGTGCGATCAGTTCGATGATGGGTTGGGCGTAGTAGATGTTGGCGACAATGGCGCCGCAGCAGAAGGCGAAAAGCAGGACCATGCCGCGGGTCAGAGGGCTGCCGGGCGAGGTGGGTGAATGAGCACTCATGGCAATCTCATCGATCAATTGAAAGGATGGCGTGAGGCTAAAGACTTGCAGGGCTCAGGAACAGGCTTTGCGGCTGATATCAGACATGCCGGGGATTAATGGTAACGATCAGATCCTGTGGGAGCGAGCTTGCTCGCGATAGCGGCTTCATTCCAGCATCATTGATGCAGAACAGACCGTTATCGCGAGCAAGCTCGCTCCCACAGGTTTGCACTTGGCTGACAGCTTGGCTTTGAGGCGAGTCGAGCCTTACTGCCCGCTATAGATCTGGTCGAAAACCCCACCGTCATTGAAGTGAGTCTTCTGCACCGTGCGCCAGTCGCCGAAGGTTTTTTCTACGGACAGGAAGTCCACTTTCGGGAAGCGGTCGGTGTATTTGGCCAGTACTGCCGGGTCCCGTGGGCGCAGGTAGTTGGCGGCGGCGATTTCCTGGCCTTCGGGCGACCACAGGTACTTGAGGTAGGCCTCGGCCGCTTCGCGGGAGCCTTTCTTCTCGACGACTTTGTCGACCACGCTGACCGGTGGCTCAGCTTCGGCGGAAACGCTTGGATAGATCACTTCGAACTGGTCGCGGCCGAACTCGCGGGCGATCATTTCCGCCTCGTTTTCAAAGGTCACCAGCACGTCGCCGATCTGGTTGGTCATGAAGGTGGTTGTCGCGGCGCGACCGCCAGTGTCCAGGACCGGCGCCTGCTTGAACAGTTTGCCGACGAAGGCCTTGGCCTTGTTCTCGTCACCGCCATTTTTCAGCACGTAACCCCAGGCCGACAGGTAGGTGTAGCGACCGTTGCCGGAGGTTTTCGGGTTGGGCACGATCACCTGCACACCGTCCTTGAGCAGATCGGGCCAGTCTTTCAGTGCTTTGGGGTTGCCTTTGCGCACGATGAATACCGTCGCCGAGGTGAACGGTGCGCTGTTGTTTGGCAGGCGAGTGACCCAGTTCTCGGGCACCAGTTTGCCATTGTCCGCCAGGGCGTTGATGTCGGTGGCCATGTTCATGGTGATGACATCCGCCGGCAGCCCGTCGATCACCGAGCGCGCCTGCTTGCTGGAGCCGCCGAACGACATTTGCACGGTGATGTTTTCGTTGCGCTCGGCCTGCCAGTGCTTCTGGAAGGCTGCGTTGTAGTCCTTGTAGAAATCGCGCATTACGTCGTAGGAAACGTTAAGCAGGGTCGGGGCGGCGTGGGCCAGACTGCCGAAGGTCAGGCCAGCGGCGAGAAGGGAGGCGCCAAAGAAGTTCTTCACTTACGAATTCCTTTTTATTTGAACGGGGGTTCCGGGCAATTAGCCAGCACACTAGCTGCAAGCCTATAGACCTTCAAGCATCAAAAAGTGCTTTGCTTATTCCAATTTCTTAAACAGGGCATTGCCACAACGGGAGCAGAAAGCGGCGCCGTGGTCGTGGTTGTTTTTGCTGCACACCGGGCAATCGTGCTTGAGCTGGTCACCGCGCATGGCCGTGGCCAGTTCAGCCGTGAAAATACCCGTTGGCACGGCGATGATCGAGTAACCGGTGATCATCACCAGGGACGACACCACTTGCCCCAGGGGCGTCTTGGGCACGATGTCGCCGAAGCCTACAGTGGTCAGAGTCACGATAGCCCAATAGATGCCCTTGGGGATGCTGGTGAAACCGTGCTCGGGGCCTTCGATGACGTACATCAGCGTGCCGAAGACGGTCACCAGGGTCGAGACGCTGACCAGGAACACGATGATTTTCTGCTTGCTCCCGCGCAGCGCCGCCATCAGGTAGTTGGCTTGCTTGAGGTAAGGGCTGAGCTTGAGTACTCGGAAAATCCGCAGCATGCGGATGATCCGAACGATCAGCAGGTATTGGGCATCGCTGTAGTACAGCGCCAGGATCCCGGGCACGATCGCCAGCAGATCCACCAGGCCGTAGAAACTGAAGGCATAGCGCAGCGGCTTGGGCGAGCAGTACAGGCGCAGGCCGTACTCGACGATGAAGATGAACGTGAAGCCCCACTCGATAGCAGCCAGCAGGGCCGCATAGTTCTTGTGCACGCTGTCGATGCTGTCGAGCATCACGATCACCAGGCTGGCGAGGATGATCAACAGCAGAGTGCTGTCGAAGCGCCGGCCGGCCACGGTATCGGTCTGGAAAATGATCACGTAGAGGCGTTCACGCCAGTTGTCGCTGCTTTGCATAATCTTCGCCTGAACCGGAATCAGCGAAGCCTAGGGTGATTGCCCCGTACAGCGCAAGGCGCGATGTCGAGGCTGGCCTGACGCCACGCCCGACCGGTGGCCTGGATCAGCCAGCAGGCGAGGATGAACGGCGCTGTCAGGGGAGACAGGCCGAGGGCAGTAAAGCCCGGCGTGAGCATGATCGCCAGGACGATGCCCGTCAGCGGCAGCCATGGGCGGCGCTGTTGGCTGAGGGCGAGCGCCACCAGCACCGGGTTGTATCCGCCCAGCCCGGACAGGGCAGTGGCGTTTTCATGCTGAAACAAGGCGAAGGCCAGGCCGACGGCGGAAGCGAACAATGCCCAAGCGCCGGCGCGCCGGTTGGCCAGCAGCAGACCGGCGGCGATCAGCGCACCGGCCATTGGGTGGCCGAGAAACATGACCTGGCCCAGTCCGCTCAACTGAGCGGCCAGCAGGTTGGGCAGGGTTATTTCAATCGAAGTGGCGAGAGGCGGCGGCAGGGTGAACCCCATCAGCAGCCAAGCCAACCCGACAAAGGGCGCGGTGTAGGCGGGCAGGCAGCGAGGGCCTCGGGTGCGCTTGAGCCATTGTTGGGTCAGTATCGCGCTGAGGCCACCCGCGGCGATGATCAACGGTGGCAACAGGACGGACCAGGGCAACGCCAGGCTCAGCAGCAAGCCCAGCAGAATGCCGTTGTAGCTGAACAGCCCGGCTTGCCGGTCGGCCTTGGGGTAACCGCGTCGCTGGGCCGTCAGCAACCCGGCCACCCCGCCGAGCAACGCGCCGCCGAACAGGGCGGGCGCCGTGAGTAGAATCGCCAACAGGCACAGCAGGCCGCACAGCGGATGGCGCTGGAGAAAGACTTGGCTAAAGCCGTTGAGCAGGGCGGTGGCCCAGTCGGGGCAGTGGGTGTTGGGCATGGTAGGTGTGTGTCAGAGGGACCGAGTCGACTTCATCGCGAGCAAGCTCGCTCCCACAAGGGCACCGCAGCCCCCGGTGGGAGCGAGCTTGCTCGCGATGAGGCCAGTACAGACGCTAGATCAACGTCTCGATGCGCAGCGAATTGGTCGACCCCGGCTGCCCGAATGGCACGCCCGCGGTAATCAGCAAGGTATCGCCACGCTGGGCCATGCCTTGGGCCTGGGCGATTTCCAGGGCGGTGGAACAGACTTCGTCCACCTGCTTCAACCGATCATTGACCACCGAGTGCACGCCCCAGGCCACCGTCAGGCGGCGGGCGGCCTGCAGGTTCGGCGTGAGGTTGAGGATCGGCACCGTCGGCCGTTCCCGCGCCGCGCGCAGGCTGGAGCTGCCGGATTCGCTGTAATTCACCAGCACCGCCACCGGCAGGATGCCGCTGATGCGCCGGATCGCGCAGCTGATGGCGTCCGACACCGTGGCCTCGGCTTTCGGTCGGCTGACGTCCAACTGCGCCTGGTAGTCGGGACCGTTTTCCACCTGGCGGATGATCTTGCTCATCATCTGCACGGCTTCGAGGGGGTAATCCCCTGAAGCGGTTTCCGCCGACAGCATCACTGCATCAGCCCCTTCGGCCACGGCGTTGGCAACGTCAGTAACTTCGGCGCGGGTGGGCGCAGGGGAAAAGCGCATCGACTCGAGCATCTGGGTGGCCACCACCACCGGTTTGCCCAGGGCGCGGCAGGTGCCAATGATGTTTTTCTGAATCTGCGGCACGCTTTCGGCCGGGACTTCGACCCCCAGGTCGCCGCGGGCGACCATGATCGCGTCGCTCAATTCGGCGATTTCCCGCAGTTGGGTCACCGCCGACGGCTTCTCGATCTTCGCCATCAGGAACGCCTTTTTGCCGATCAGCGCGCGAGCCTCGCGGATGTCCTCGGGCCGCTGCACGAACGACAACGCCACCCAGTCCACGCCCAGCTCCAGGCCGAAACTCAGGTCGCGCCGGTCCTTGGCGGTCAACGGGCTCAGGTCGAGCAAGGCCTGGGGCACGTTCACGCCTTTGCGGTCCGACAGCTCGCCGCCGTTGAGCACTTCGGTGTCGATGGCGTCGCGGTGCCTGGCGGTCACGCGCAGGCGCAACTTGCCGTCGTCCAGCAACAGGTCCATGCCCGGCTCGAGAGCCGCGATGATTTCCGGGTGGGGCAGGTTGATGCGGCGTTGGTCACCCGGCGTCGGGTCCAGGTCCAGGCGCAGGGCCTGGCCCCGTTGCAGCAGGACCTTGCCATCGGCGAATTGGCCAACCCGCAGCTTCGGGCCTTGCAGGTCCATCAGGATGCCCAGGGGGTCATTGAGCTGCTGCTCGACGTCACGAATCCACTGGTAGCGCTGGGCGTGGTCGGCGTGGTCGCCGTGGCTGAAGTTCAGGCGGAAGATGTTCACGCCCGCCTGTACCAGCGCGCGGATGTCATCGATGCCACGGGTGGCGGGGCCGAGGGTCGCGAGGATCTTGACCTTTTTATCAGGCGTCATGTTGGGGGTTCTCGAGGATCAGGATGGCGCGAAAGTCGTTGACGTTGGTGCGGGTCGGTTCGGTGACGATCAGCGCATCCAGGGCGGCGAAGTAGCCGTAGCCATTGTTGTTATCCAACTCGTCGCTGGCGCACAGGCCCAGTTCGGCGGCGCGGCGATAGCTGTCCGGGGTCATGAGGGCGCCGGCGTTGTCTTCGGAACCGTCGATGCCGTCCGTGTCGCCAGCCAACGCGTAGATGCCGGGATAGCCCTTGAGGCTGTCGGTCAGGCTCAGCAGGAATTCGGCATTGCGCCCTCCACGGCCATCGCCGCGCACGGTGACGGTGGTTTCGCCGCCGGAGAGAATCACGCACGGCGCCGCCAGTGGCTGGCCGTGCAAGGCGATTTGCCGGGCGATGCCGGCATGGACTTTCGCCACCTCCCGGGATTCGCCTTCCAGGTCGCCGAGGATCAACGGGCTGAAACCGGCTTGGCGAGCCTTCACCGCTGCCGCTTCCAGGGATTGCTGGGGACGGGCGATCAATTGGAAGTGGCTGCGGGCCAGGCTCGGGTCGCCGGGCTTGACGGTTTCCGACGCTGGATTGTGCAGCCAGTCGCGTACCGACGCTGGCACATCGATGTGGTAGCGCTGGAGAATCGCCAGGGCTTCGGCCGATGTGCTGGGGTCGGCCACCGTGGGGCCGGATGCGATGACTGTGGCCAGGTCACCCGGCACATCGGAAATCGCGTAGGTGTATACCGTCGCCGGCCAGCAGGCCTTGCCCAGGCGCCCGCCCTTGATCGCCGAGAGGTGCTTGCGCACGCAATTCATCTCGCCGATGGTCGCCCCGGACTTGAGCAAGGCTTTGTTGATCGATTGCTTGTCGGCCAGGGTGATGCCTTCGGCTGGCAAGGCGAGCAGGGCGGAACCGCCGCCGGACAAGAGAAAGATCACCCGGTCGTCTTCGCTGAGATTGCTCACCAGCCCCAGTACTCGCTGGGCCACGGCCAGGCCCGCGGCGTCGGGCACCGGGTGGGCGGCTTCCACCACTTCGATTTTCGTGCAGGGCGCGCCATGGCCGTAGCGGGTCACCACCAGGCCGGACACTTCACCCTGCCAGCAGCGCTCGACCACTTGTGCCATGGCCGCCGCGGCCTTGCCGGCGCCAATGACGATCACCCGGCCGCTGCGGTTGCTGGGCTGGTAGTGTTCAAGGATGTGGTGCGGATGGGCCGCGTCGATGGCTGTGGCAAACAGCTCGCGCAGCAGTTGTTGCGGATCGACCGACATGGCGGGCTCCCGGAATTTTTGTTGTTAGACGAGGCGAATCGATCACTTGTGGGAGCGGGCTTGCTCGCGAAAGCGGTGTGTCAGTCAATACTTCAGTGACAGGTCGATTGCTTTCGCGAGCAAGCCCGCTCCCACAGGGTTTTATGGTGGTTCAGTTGTCGCGAATCGAGAAATTGGCCATATGCTCCAACCCCTTGATCAGCGCCGAGTGATCCCAGTTGCTGCCGCCAATGGCCGCGCAGGTGCTGAACACTTGTTGGGCGTTGGCGGTGTTGGGCAGGTTGATGTTCAGTTCCTTGGCGCCTTGCAGGGCCAGGTTCAGGTCCTTCTGGTGCAGGCTGATGCGGAAGCCCGGGTCGAAGGTGCCCTTGATCATGCGTTCGCCGTGCACTTCGAGGATCTTCGACGACGCGAAACCGCCCATCAGCGCTTCACGGACCTTGGCCGGGTCGGCACCGTTTTTCGCGGCGAACAACAACGCTTCGGCCACCGCCTGGATGTTCAGGGCGACGATGATCTGGTTCGCCACTTTGGCGGTCTGGCCATCGCCATTGCCGCCCACCAGGGTAATGTTCTTGCCCATGGCCTGGAACAGCGGCAGGGCGCGCTCGAAGGCGGCGCTGTCGCCACCGACCATGATGCTCAGGGTCGCAGCCTTGGCACCGATTTCACCACCGGAGACCGGGGCATCGAGGTATTGCGCGCCTTTTTCATTGATCTTCGCCGCGAACGCCTTGGTGGCGGTGGGGGAGATCGAACTCATGTCGATCACCACCTTGCCCGCGCCCACGCCCGCCGCCACGCCGTCGGCGCGGAACAGCACGTCGTCGACCTGCGGGGTGTCGGGGACCATGACGATGATGAACTCGGCTTCCTGGGCCACTTCCTTTGGGTTGGCCAACGCCACCGCGCCACCGGCCAGCAGGTCGGTCGGAGCCGCGTCGTGGTGCTGGGACAGGAACAGGCTGTGACCGGCCTTTTGCAGGTTCAGTGCCATGGGGTGGCCCATGATGCCGGTGCCGATGAATCCGATTTTAGCCATGGGAAAATCCTCTTGTTTTTTTGCTACTTCAGGCAAATGGAGAACTGCTTTTCTGTGGGAGCGGGCTTGCTCGCGAAAGCGGTGTATCAGTCACAGATGTGTTGTCTGGCCCACCGCTTTCGCGAGCAAGCCCGCTCCCACAAGGAAAGATCCGGATCAGATCGCGTTATGGGTTTTCAGCCAGCCCAGGCCGGCTTCGGTGGTGGTCAGCGGCTTGTATTCACAGCCGACCCAACCCTGGTAGCCGATGCGGTCCAGGTGTTCGAACAGGAAGCGGTAGTTGATTTCCCCCGTACCCGGCTCGTTGCGGCCCGGGTTGTCCGCCAGTTGCACATGGTTGATCTCACCCAGGTGCGCCGACAGGGTCCGGGCCAGGTCACCTTCCATGATCTGCATGTGGTAGATGTCGTATTGCAGGAACAGGTTGGCGCTGCCCACCTGCTCACGGATCGACAAGGCCTGGGCGGTGTTGTTCAGGTAGAAGCCAGGAATGTCGCGGGTATTGATGGCTTCCATCACCAGCTTGATGCCTTTGGCCTGCAACTTCTCGGCGGCGTATTTCAGGTTGGCGACGAAGGTTTTCTCCACCAGGGTTTCACTGCAGTTCTGCGGACGAATCCCTGACAGGCAGTTGACCTGCGTGTTGCCCAGCACTTGGGCGTAGGCGATGGCCAGGTCGACACCGGCGCGGAATTCCTCGACCCGGTCCGGCAGGCAGGCAATGCCGCGCTCGCCCTTGGCCCAGTCGCCGGCCGGCAGGTTGAACAGCACCTGGGTCAGGCCGTTGGCGTCGAGCAAGGCCTTGAGTTCGGCGGAGCTGTAGTCATAGGGGAACAGGTATTCGACACCCCTGAAACCGGCCTTGGCGGCGGCTTCGAAACGGGCGAGGAAATCCTGCTCGGTAAACAGCATGGACAGGTTGGCGGCGAAACGCGGCATGGTGGTCTCCTGTAAATATTTATCAGGCCCCCTGTGGGAGCGGGCTTGCTCGCGAAAACGGTGTGTCAGCCGACATCTTTGTTGGAACTGAAACCGTCTTCGCGAGCAAGCCCGCTCCCACACCGGGGGTCAATCGAGCAACGAAATGGCGGTCGGTGCATCGTTGCCCACAAGCGCCAAGTCTTCAAACTCATTGACGGCGTTGATCTCGGTGCCCATGGAGATGTTGGTCACCCGTTCCAGGATGATCTCGACGATCACCGGCACCTTGAACTCCTCGATCATCGCTTGGGCCTGGCGCAGTGCCGGTTGGATACCCGCCGGTTCGAACACCCGCAGCGCCTTGCACCCAAGGCCTTCGGCCACGGCAACGTGGTCTACGCCATAGCCGTTGAGTTCCGGCGCGTTGAGGTTGTCGAAGGACAGTTGCACGCAGTAGTCCATGTCGAACCCGCGCTGGGCCTGGCGAATCAGTCCCAAGTAGGAATTGTTCACCACCACATGGATGTAGGGCAGCTTGAACTGCGCACCCACCGCCAGCTCTTCGATCATGAACTGGAAATCATAGTCGCCCGACAGCGCCACGACCTTGCGGCTCGGATCGGCCTTGACCACCCCCAGCGCCGCGGGAATGGTCCAGCCCAGGGGACCGGCCTGGCCACAGTTGATCCAGTGACGTGGCTTGTAGACGTGGAGGAACTGCGCCCCGGCGATCTGCGACAGGCCGATGGTGCTGACGTAGCAGGTGTCCTTGCCGAACACCTGGTTCATTTCTTCGTACACCCGCTGTGGCTTGACCGGCACGTTGTCGAAGTGAGTCTTGCGCTGCAGGCTGGCCTTGCGTTGCTGGCAGTCCTGCAGCCAGGCGCTACGGTTTTTCAGTTTGCCGGCGGCTTGCCATTCGCGGGCCACTTCAATGAACACCGTCAAGGCCGAGGCGGCGTCGGAAACAATGCCCAGGTCGGGGGTGAAGACGCGGCCGATCTGCGTCGGCTCGATGTCCACATGAATGAACGTGCGGCCTTCGGTGTAGACGTCCACCGAACCGGTGTGACGGTTGGCCCAGCGGTTACCGACGCCCAGCACCACGTCCGACTTGAGCAAGGTTGCATTGCCGTAGCGGTGGGACGTTTGCAGGCCGACCATGCCGACCATCTGCGGATGATCGTCGGGAATGGTGCCCCAGCCCATCAGGGTAGGGATGACCGGGATACCGGTCAGCTCGGCGAACTCCACCAGCAGATCGCTGGCGTCGGCGTTGATGATGCCGCCGCCGGCCACCAGCAATGGACGTTCAGCCTGATTGAGCATGGCCAGGGCTTTCTCGATCTGCACGCGGTTGGCCGCGGGTTTGGCCAGCGGCAGCGGTTGATAGGCGTCGATGTCGAACTCGATCTCGGCCATCTGCACGTCGAACGGCAGATCGATCAGCACCGGGCCCGGGCGGCCGGAGCGCATCTCGAAGAACGCCTTCTGGAAGGCATACGGCACCTGGCCCGGCTCCAGCACGGTGGTTGCCCACTTGGTCACGGGTTTGACGATGCTGGTGATATCCACAGCCTGAAAGTCTTCCTTGTGCATACGGGCGCGGGGGGCTTGCCCGGTGATGCACAGAATCGGGATGGAATCGGCCGAAGCGCTGTAGAGCCCGGTCACCATATCGGTGCCAGCCGGGCCCGAAGTGCCGATGCATACACCGATATTGCCGGCCTTGGTCCGGGTGTAACCCTCGGCCATGTGCGAGGCGCCTTCAACGTGGCGAGCGAGGACGTGATCGATGCCACCCACCTTCTGCAGGGCGGAGTACAGCGGGTTGATCGCGGCACCCGGGATGCCGAAGGCCGTGTCCACGCCTTCACGGCGCATCACCAGAACGGCGGCTTCGATTGCTCTCATTTTGCTCATGGTTTTGTGCCTCTTACGTTTTGTAATTGTATACAAGTGGCTTTGTGAAGAGTGTATTCACGGCGAACGACGCAGGTCAATCCATTTCCTCAAGCGCCTGTTTCATTCGTCGGAAGACCAGGTTTTGCTGCTGTTCTTCATTGATTCAGGCGATTTATGAAAATTATTGTATACAAAGACATGCAGTGTTGTGTTCTATTTGTGGGGTTCGGTTTTTCTGAAAGTGAAGCCGCAAGGCTTTTCCATAACAAAAGAAGGACAGCACCCATGAGCGTTCTAACCTTGAAAATCGCCGTCAACCTGGCCGGGCAAGCCCTTGCCGCGGGTCGTGAAATCAGCGCTGCGCCCTTGACCGTCGCGGTCCTGGACAGTGGCGGACACCTGATTGCCTTGCAGCGCGAAGACGGCGCCAGCCTGCTTCGCCCGCAGATCGCCATCGGCAAGGCCTGGGGCGCCATCGCCCTGGGCAAAGGCTCGCGCCTGCTCGCCCAGGACGCCCAACAACGCCCGGCGTTCTTTGCCGCTTTGAATGGGTTGGGACAGGGCAACGTCGTACCGGCCCCAGGCGGGGTATTGATCAGGGATCAGGACGGGAGGGTGCTGGGGGCGATTGGTGTCAGTGGTGATGTTTCGGATGTGGATGAGCAGGTGGCGGTCAGGGCGGTGGAGGCGTTGCAGTTGAGGGCGGATGTGGGGGTGGTCGCTTGATTTTGTGGTGAATGGACTGGCGCCATCGCGAGCAAGCTCGCTCCGAGGGGGATGAAGGACACAAAATGTTCGAACACTGCAAAGCCCTGTGGGAGCGGGCTTGCTCGCGAAAGCAATCGTCCAGACACATCCAGCTAAAAGTCTGACCCTGATTTTTGCTTCCCGCCGCTAGCCTTTCAGGACTTCACTAAGAAAGGAGGCTATGGAATGCCAGCATACTCAGCTTCGCACCGTCTGCGTATCGGTCGCTATGCGGAGCAAAACCGCATCTACCTACTGACAGCCAACACGCTGAAGCGCGAGCCTGTCTTCAAAGACTATGGCTTGGGTAGGATAGTTATCCGTCAGTTCAGGCAGATACAAGAGCAAGGCTTTGCAGACTCCCTGGCCTTTGTCGTCATGCCTGATCATTTTCATTGGTTGATTCAACTGCATCAGGGGTCTTTGGGGCAGTTGATGTGTCAGATGAAATCTGTAAGTGCCAAGGCAGTCAATGAGGCGGACAACAGGGTTGGTAGCCTATGGCAGCAGGGCTACCATGACCGAGCTTTGCGAAGGGAAGACAATTTGATCAAGCTCGCTCGCTACGTTGTCGCCAACCCACTGCGGGCACGTTTAGTGAAACGACTTGGCGAGTATCCCCTGTGGGATGCTATCTGGGTTTGACTTGAAATCGAGTTGCCGCCTTCGCGAGCAAGCCCGCTCCCACAGGGGATTTGCGGTGTTCACGCATCTAGGTGGGAGCGAGCTTGCTCGCGATTTGAAGGCCACTCGGTCTTCAGTCTGGCTCACACCCCTTCAACACCAACCGAATGATCGTCTGCGCCGCCGCTTCGTAATCCGCTTCATCCAGCTTCGCCTTGCCGGTCACGGCGCTGATCTGCCAGTCGAAATCGGCATAGGTCTGGGTGGCGGCCCAGATGCTGAACATCAGGTGGTTGGGGTCGATGGGGGCGATCTGGCCGCGGTCGATCCACGTCTGGATGCAGTCGATGTTGTGCCGGGCCTGGGCGTTGAGCTGTTCCACCAGGTCGGGACTCAGGTGGGGGGCACCGTGCATGATTTCGCTGGCGAAGACTTTCGAGGCGAAGGGCAGGTCGCGGGAGATGCGGATCTTGGAGCGGATGTAATGGCTCAGCACCTCGCCGGGCACGCCGTCGGCATTGAACGGTGTCGAGGCCTGGAGAATCGGCTCGATGATGCTTTCCAGCACCTCGCGGTAGAGGTTTTCCTTGGATTTGAAGTAGTAGTAGACGTTGGGTTTGGGCAGGCCTGCCTTGGCCGCGATGTCGCTGGTCTTGGTCGCGGCGAAGCCCTTGTCGGCAAATTCTTCGCTGGCGGCACGCAGGATCAATTCTTTGTTGCGCTCGCGGATTGTGCTCATAAACCCAGGGGTTCCTTGCCTGTTCTGGCGGTGGCGCATGGTAGCACCGGCTTCGCGCGGCGCTCAAGAATGCCCCAAGGCGCCGCGGCTCGCGGTATGCTGCGCGGCATTATTATTCAAGGAGCCCTCTCCATGGCTGGAAGCAGTTTGCTGGTACTGATCGACGATATCGCCGCCGTGCTCGACGATGTCGCGCTGATGACCAAGATGGCCGCCAAGAAAACCGCCGGCGTGCTTGGCGATGACCTGGCACTCAATGCCCAGCAAGTGTCGGGTGTGCGTGCCGAGCGGGAGCTGCCAGTGGTGTGGGCGGTGGCCAAGGGGTCGTTTATCAACAAATTGATCCTGGTGCCGTCGGCGCTGGCGATCAGCGCCTTTGTCCCTTGGTTGGTGACGCCGTTGCTGATGGTGGGTGGCGCTTATTTGTGTTTCGAAGGATTCGAAAAGCTCGCTCACAAGTTCCTTCACAGCAAGGCCGAGGATCAGGCCGAACATGCGCAACTGGTCGAGGCGGTGGCGGATCCGGCGGTCGATCTGGTGGCTTTTGAAAAGGACAAGATCAAGGGCGCGGTACGTACCGACTTCATCCTCTCGGCCGAAATCATCGCCATCACCCTCGGCACCGTCGCTGACGCAGCACTGACCCAGCAGGTGATTGTCCTGTCGGGCATCGCCATCGTCATGACCATTGGCGTCTATGGCCTGGTGGCCGGGATCGTCAAGCTCGATGACCTGGGACTCTGGCTGACGCACAAGCCAGGCCAGGCCGCCAAAAGCATCGGCGGTGCGATCCTGAGTGCGGCACCCTACATGATGAAAAGCCTGTCGGTGATCGGCACTGCGGCGATGTTCCTGGTGGGCGGTGGCATCCTGACCCATGGCGTGCCAGTGGTGCATCACTGGATCGAAAGCGTGGCGGCCAGTGCCGGAGGTGCCGGGTTTATCGTGCCGACGTTGCTCAATGCCGTGGCCGGGATCGTTGCAGGGGCGGCGGTGTTGGCGGGGGTGATGGTGGTCGGCAAGGTCTGGAAAGCGCTGAAAGGCTAAGACTGGAAATACAAGACAACTGTGGGAGCGGGCTTGCTCGCGAATGCGATGTATCAGGTGGCATATTCGTCAACTGGTACATCGCATTCGCGAGCAAGCCCGCTCCCACAGGGGGATTTGCATCAGGCGTTGGGTTACTCGGCGATCTGCAACTTGCGCGACTCGGTGTACACGTAACGCACCTTCTCATACTCGAAGGGGGTGTTCAGTTGCCCGTAGCGGAAACTGGTCTGGTAGCGCTTGTCGACGCCGCGCAGGAGCAGCAACTCCGGGTGGTTGGAGCTGACTTCGGAGACGTTCAGGAAGTTGATCGCCGATTCGGCCGTGTAGTCCACCAGCAGGCCCGAGGTGTCGCGCAGGTTCGACGGGCCGAAGATCGGCAGCACGAAATACGCGCCGCTCGGCACGCCATAGAAGCCGAGGGTCTGGCCGAAATCTTCGCTCTGGCGCGGCAGGCCCATGGCGGTGGCTGGGTCCCACAGGCCGGCGATGCCCACCGTGGTGTTGAGCAGCAGCCGCGCCGTGGTTTCCATTGAACGCTTGCCCTTGAATTGCAGCAGGCTGTTCATCAGGTTCGGCACGTCCCCCAGGTTGTTGAAGAAATTGCTGACCCCGGTGCGCACGAAGCCAGGGGTAATGTAGCGATAGCCATCGACGACGGGCAGAAAAACCCATTGGTCGAAGCGGTAGTTGAAGTGATAGACCCGGCGGTTCCAGGATTCCAGCGGGTCATAGACGTTCAACGCGTTGAGGGTCGAGCGCTCGAACTCGCGCTGGTCCAGCCCCGGGTTGAACTTGAGTTTGGTCAGCGGTTCCTTGAAACCGTCCGAATCCACCACCACAGGCGCATTGGCTTTGCTGTTGTCGGCGTGGACCATGCCCGCACTCATTAACGCAGCGATAAGCAGCAGATATTTAGCCACGGAAAAACTCCAGCATGGCGTCGCTGTTGACGCGGTAGTTAAGGTTGCCGCAGTGGCCGCCCAGCGGATAAACCGTCAGGCGATCGCCAAAGGTCTTGCGCAGGAAGCCCAGGTCGCCCGGGCCGAGAATGACGTCGTCGGCATTGTGCATGACGGCAATCTTCGGGCTGTCGTGCAGGTAATCCTTCAGCGCGTACAGGCTGACCTGGTCGACCAGTTGCAGCAGGCTGCCGCCGTCGGTGCGCGCGCGCCACATCGGGATCACCTGCTCGGTGAGGTAACAGTCGAAATCGCATTGCAGCGCACGCTTGAGGAACGGCGTCAGGCTGGTGCTTTCGGTGATCGGGAACTTGGGTGGGATGATCAGGCCGCGACGGTTGATCAGGTCCGAGGTGAACGCGATGTCTGCCGCCGAGAAACGGAACGAGGTGCCGATCAACATGGCCATCTGTTCATTGCTCAAGTGCTGCTTGGACTGTTGGAAGTCGTAGAGCAGGGCATCGTTGAGGTCGATGTAGCCTTTTTGCTGGAAGTAACGGGTCAGCTTGTTCAGCACCAGTTCATAGAAGGTCGTGGTGCTGTTGATGCCCTTGACTTCGGTCTGGACCAGTTTGTCCAGGTTAGTGATCGAGGTGTAGAGGTTCACCGGCGGGTTCAGCAGCAGCACTTTCTTGAAATTGAAGCTGCGCCGGGTTTCGTCCAGGTGGGCGACAAAGGCCGCGTCCAGGGCGCCGAGGCTGTAGCCGGTCAGGTAGTACTCGGTCACCGGCAGCTTGGGGTTCTGCGCGCGCACGGCCTGCATCACCCGGTACATGTCCTCGGCGTCTTCCTTGGAAATGCCCGGCGTGGCAAAGCGCGAAGCGGCACTCATGAAGTCGAAACTGGTGGGCGAGGACAACTGCACCACGTGGTAGCCGGCCTTGTAGTAGAGGCGCTTGAGGTATTCGTTGAGGGTGCTGTCGTAGCGCGCACCGGTGCCGGCGATCAGGAAGATCAGCGGCGCGGGCTTGTCCTGGGTGGCCATGCGGTAGGTGAGGCTTTTTACCGGCCAGAAGTTGTCCGGCAGGATGAACTCGCGTTCCGGGCGTAGGGTCAGGCTATGGTCCGCCTGATTGATGTCTTCGATCAGCGGTAGCTCCGGACGCAGGTCCGGCGGCGTGGTGGCGATGGTCGCCTCGAACGGGTTGGTCAAGGGGTAGCCATAGCTGGCGGCGTCAATATCTGCCGCCAGCGCGGACGCACTCAGGATAAGGCCGCCGAGGAGGGCAGCGAAGCGCAAGGAACGGAGCATGACTGGATCCCTTAGAGGAAGGTGCCGAATGAAGTTCGCAGCCTATGACCACCGAAGCTGAGCCAAGTGCCATGATGGGCACAAAACAGGCACGGACGGGGTGCGATAGTAGCGGGACGATACACGGTCATGCGCAGTGGCGGCTAGTTATCTGGTATTTGCCGGATTTGGACAGCAAATCTCACGTGTGAGGAGGCGCCAATTGCCTGGAAACAGTAGCTGGCGTTCTGATGTCGTTTCTCGTTGCTTCGACGTCGCAGACAGAGCAGGTTCAGGAGCGGCACAGGTTGATGATCGATCCTGTCAGTACTCCACTGGCGTTCAGACCGGTTTGAGGGCGAGCGTGATGGGGGCGCTGAGCATCATAACTATACGTTGACGCCGTCCGGCATCCGTCGGGCGCAGCACTTTCGGGGAAGTAACGATGAAGATGCGACGACTCTTGGGCGCAGGTGCCGCACTGGTACTGGCCATCAGTTCCACCTTGGCCAGCGCCGAAACCAAAACCCTGAGCATCGGTTACGTTGACGGCTGGTCCGACAGCGTCGCGACCACCCACGTGGCCGCCGAAGTGATCAAGCAAAAACTCGGTTATGACGTGAAGCTGCAAGCGGTCGCGACCGGGATCATGTGGCAAGGTGTGGCCACTGGCAAACTCGACGCAATGTTGTCGGCCTGGCTGCCAGTGACCCACGGCGACTATTGGACCAAGAACAAGGACCAGGTGGTCGATTACGGTCCCAACTTCAAGGACGCAAAAATCGGCTTGATCGTGCCGGAGTACGTCAAGGCCAAGTCGCTCGAGGATCTCAAGACCGACGACTCCTTCAAGAAGCGCATCGTCGGCATCGACGCCGGTTCAGGCGTGATGCTCAAGACCGAACAGGCGATCAAGGATTATGACCTGACCGGTTATCAACTCAAGGCCAGTTCCGGCGCCGGCATGATTGCCGAGCTGACCCGTGCCGAGAAGAAAAACGAATCCATCGCAGTCACCGGTTGGGTGCCGCACTGGATGTTCGCCAAGTGGAAACTGCGCTTCCTGGAAGACCCGAAAGGCGTCTACGGCGCGGCTGAGACTGTAAATAGCATCGGCAGCAAGGAACTGGGCACCAAGGCCCCGGAAGTGGCCGAGTTCCTGAAGAAATTCCAGTGGGCGTCGAAAGACGAGATCGGCGAAGTCATGCTGGCGATCCAGGAAGGCGCCAAGCCGGACGCCGCTGCCAAGGACTGGGTCGCCAAGCACCCGGACCGCGTGAAGGAGTGGACTGGCAAGTAATCAACCCGATTTAGCTGGTTCGCGAAGCCGCATGACGTTGTGTCATGCGGTTTTTTTGTGCCTGCAAGCTTCCAATGTTGCACATCCCCCTGTGGGAGCGGGCTTTCTCGCGAATGCGATCTGTCTGTTGGCTATGTGTTGACTGACTCACCGCATTCGCGAGCAAGCCCGCTCCCACAAGGCAATTGCGAAAATTGGCGGAAAACTGGCAAAACCGTCATGTCGTTCTAATACTAAGGTCGTCTGGAACCTGGCCTTGAGCCGCATAGAGTAGGGTTGTTCCAATTAAATCTGTGCTGCGAGGATAAAAACAATGAACGACAGCATTTACCTCTCGATTCAAAACAGCCCGCGCTTCAAGGAGCTGGTGAGAAAAAGGGAAAAGTTCGCCTGGATTCTCTCGGCGATCATGCTTGGTCTGTATTCCGGCTTCATTCTTCTGATCGCCTACGGGCCACACATTCTCGGGGCCAAGATCACACCCGAGTCCACCATCACCTGGGGGATTCCCATCGGTGTCGGCCTGATTCTCTCGGCTTTCGTCCTGACCGGCATCTACGTGCGACGTGCCAACGGCGAGTTCGACGACCTGAACAATGCGATTCTCAAGGAGGCTCAGCAATGATCCGGCGTCTACTGGCTCTTTTGAGCATCGCAGCGTTCGCACCTGGCGCCTGGGCGGCTGATGCCGTGGCGGGAGCTGTGCAGAAGCAACCTCTCAACGTCTCGGCTATCTTGATGTTCGTGGCCTTCGTCGGCGCGACCCTGTACATCACTTACTGGGCGTCCAAGAAAAACAACTCGGCGGCCGACTATTATGCAGCCGGCGGCAAGATCACCGGCTTCCAGAACGGCCTGGCAATCGCGGGCGACTACATGTCGGCGGCGTCCTTCCTGGGCATTTCCGCGCTGGTGTTCACCTCCGGTTATGACGGCCTGATCTACTCCATCGGCTTCCTGGTGGGCTGGCCGATCATCCTGTTCCTGATCGCCGAACGCCTGCGTAACCTGGGTAAATACACCTTTGCCGACGTGGCGTCCTATCGCCTCGGGCAGACCCAGATCCGCAGTCTGTCCGCCTGCGGCTCGCTGGTGGTGGTGGCGTTCTACCTGATCGCGCAAATGGTCGGTGCCGGCAAGCTGATCCAGCTGCTGTTCGGCCTGGACTACCACGTCGCGGTGATCCTGGTGGGTATCCTGATGTGCCTCTACGTGCTGTTCGGCGGCATGCTGGCCACCACTTGGGTGCAGATCATCAAGGCGGTCTTGCTGCTGTCGGGTGCTTCGTTCATGGCTTTGATGGTCATGAAGCACGTCAACTTCGACTTCAACATGCTGTTTGCCGAAGCGGTGAAGGTTCACCCTAAAGGCGAGGCGATCATGAGCCCCGGTGGCTTGGTGAAGGATCCGATTTCGGCCTTCTCCCTGGGCCTGGCGCTGATGTTCGGTACCGCTGGCCTGCCACACATCCTGATGCGCTTCTTCACCGTGAGCGACGCCAAGGAAGCGCGCAAGAGCGTGCTGTATGCCACCGGCTTCATCGGTTACTTCTACATCCTGACCTTCATCATCGGCTTCGGCGCGATCCTGCTGGTCAGCACCAACCCGGCCTTCAAGGACGCGGCGGGTGCCTTGCTGGGCGGTAACAACATGGCGGCGGTGCACCTGTCCAACGCTGTGGGCGGTAGCATCTTCCTGGGCTTTATCTCGGCGGTGGCGTTCGCGACCATCCTGGCGGTGGTAGCGGGCCTGACCCTGGCCGGTGCCTCGGCGGTGTCCCATGACCTGTATGCCAGCGTGATCAAGAAGGGCAAGGCCAACGAGAAGGACGAGATTCGCGTCTCGAAAATCACCACCATCGCCCTTGCGGTGCTGGCGATCGGCCTGGGCATCCTGTTCGAGAAGCAGAACATCGCGTTCATGGTGGGCCTGGCGTTCTCCATCGCGGCGAGCTGCAACTTCCCGGTACTGCTGCTTTCGATGTACTGGAAGAAGCTGACCACCCGTGGCGCCATGGTCGGCGGCTGGCTGGGGCTGGTCAGTGCCGTGGGCCTGATGGTGCTTGGTCCGACCATCTGGGTGCAGATCATGGGTCACGAGAAGGCGATCTTCCCGTACGAGTACCCGGCACTGTTCTCGATGATCATTGCGTTCGTCGGCATCTGGTTCTTCTCCATCACCGACAAGTCGGCTGAAGGCGCAAACGAACGGGCGCTGTTCTTCCCGCAGTTCGTGCGTTCGCAGACTGGCCTGGGGGCGAGTGGGGCGGTTAACCATTGATGTAGCGATAAGTGCTTGAAGAAATACCCTGGTCGAGAGGCTGGGGTATTTTTTTTGTGCCGGTTTCAAGGTTGGCAGGTCTGCCGTCGTCGCGAGCAAGCTCGCTCCCACAGGGGATCTCCAGTGAGCACGGGCTTTGTATTCACAACAGGTCAACTGTGGGAGCGAGCTTGCTCGCGATGGCGTCGGGTCTGTCAATGCCGCTTCTGGATCAGATGAAAAGAGGCACAAACAAAACAGCCCCCGCTCCTATATAAGAGGCGGGGGCTGTTTCGGTGCGGCTTGAGACCTTGTTACAAGGCAGGCCTTACTTGCGGTCTTCCAACTGAGTGATGTCACGCGACTCGTAGCCGGTGTACAGCTGGCGCGGGCGGCCGATCTTGTAAGGGCTGGAGAGCATTTCCTTCCAGTGGGAGATCCAGCCGACGGTTCGCGCCAGGGCGAAGATCACGGTGAACATGCTGGTTGGAATGCCGATCGCCTTGAGGATGATCCCCGAGTAGAAGTCGACGTTCGGGTACAGCGAGCGCTCGATGAAGTACGGGTCGGTCAGGGCGATCTCTTCCAGGCGCATGGCCAGTTCGAGTTGCGGATCGTTCTTGATCCCCAGTTCCTTGAGCACTTCGTCGCAGGTCTGCTTCATCACGGTGGCGCGCGGGTCGCGGTTCTTGTAGACCCGGTGACCGAAGCCCATCAGCTTGAACGGATCGTTCTTGTCCTTGGCCTTGGCGATGAACTTGTCGATGTTCGAGACATCGCCGATTTCATCGAGCATGGTCAGTACCGCTTCGTTGGCGCCGCCGTGGGCAGGGCCCCAGAGTGCGGCGATACCGGCGGCGATACAGGCGAACGGGTTGGCACCCGAGGAGCCGGCCAGGCGCACGGTGGACGTGGAGGCGTTCTGCTCGTGGTCGGCATGGAGGATGAAGATCCGGTCCATGGCCTTGGCGAGTACCGGGCTGATCGGTTTGATCTCGCACGGGGTGTTGAACATCATATGCAGGAAGTTTTCTGCATAGGTCAGGTCGTTGCGCGGGTACATCATGGGCTGGCCCATGGAGTACTTGTAGACCATGGCTGCCAGGGTCGGCATCTTCGCCACCAGGCGGATCGCGGAGATTTCGCGATGCTGGGGGTTATTGATGTCCAGGGAGTCGTGGTAGAAGGCCGAGAGAGCGCCGACAACACCGCACATGACGGCCATCGGGTGGGCATCGCGACGGAAGCCGTTGAAGAAGGTCTTCAACTGCTCGTGAACCATGGTGTGGTTCTTCACGGTGCTGACGAACTGGGCCTTTTGCTCTGCGGTTGGCAGCTCGCCGTTGAGCAGCAGGTAGCAGGTTTCCAGGTAGTCCGATTTTTCAGCCAGTTGCTCGATCGGGTAGCCGCGGTGCAGCAGGATGCCGTTGTCGCCGTCGATGTAGGTGATTTTCGACTCGCACGAGGCGGTCGACATGAAACCTGGGTCAAAGGTGAAACGGCCCGTGGCCGTCAGGCCCCGTACGTCGATTACATCGGGACCAACGGTGCCGGTTAAAATGGGCAGCTCGACGGGGGCTGCGCCCTCGATGATCAACTGCGCTTTTTTGTCAGCCATGTGGCCTCCTATTAATGCTTGGAATCATCAGACAGACCCCCCACGCAGGGCCCGCACCACTATAGTGAGATAAATCCGAATGTCAATTTGCCTAAAGTCTTGCTCCAGAAGGCTTTAACCGCACTTTTTCCGCGAAATTGCCTGCCGTTTACGCCTTTTGCGCCATATGTGCAATGCGCTATTAGGGGAAGGTGAACGCGTTGTCATTAGTAGCCTAACTGTCTATACTCGGCCACCGACCGCCAGGGGCTTTTGGGCCTGCTTTCTTGGGGGTCGTCACTCCCTGGGTGGTGAGTACCTGACCAGTGCGCGCCCCAACAACTTAGCCCTGATTGTTAGGGGCTCTTCAGTGTGAAAAAAAGCCGTGAAAAGCCAACGACCTGTAAACCTAGACCTAAGGACCATCAAACTCCCCATCACCGGCGTTACGTCGTTTCTTCACCGTGTTTCCGGCATCATTCTCTTCCTGGGCCTTGGCTTCATGCTATATGCATTGGGTCAATCCCTGGGTTCTGAGGAAGGTTTTGCCGACGTGAAGGCAGCCTTGACCAGCCCTCTGGCCAAGTTCGTAGCATGGGGCCTCCTATCCGCTCTGCTGTATCACCTGGTTGCCGGTGTGCGCCATTTGATCATGGACATGGGCATCGGTGAGACGCTGGAAGGCGGCAAGCTGGGCTCGAAAATCATTATCGCCGTGTCTGCGGTGTTGATCGTTCTGGCGGGAGTTTGGATATGGTAACCAGCGTTACGAACCTGTCGCGTTCAGGCCTTTATGACTGGATGGCACAACGTGTGTCTGCGGTCGTTCTCGCGGCTTATTTCATTTTTCTGATCGGGTACCTCGTGGCGAACCCGGGCATTGGTTATGACCAATGGCACGGCCTGTTCGCCCACAACGGAATGCGTATCTTCAGTCTACTGGCCCTTGTTGCCTTGGGCGCTCACGCCTGGGTCGGCATGTGGACCATCGCGACCGACTACCTGACGCCGATGGCGCTTGGCAAATCGGCGACTGCCGTACGTTTCCTCTTCCAGGCAGTATGCGGCGTTGCGATGTTCGCTTACTTCGTCTGGGGTGTGCAGATTCTCTGGGGTATCTGATCCATGGCTAACATTCCAACGATTTCTTTCGACGCCATCATCATTGGTGGTGGCGGTGCCGGCATGCGCGCAGCGCTGCAACTGGCGCAGGGCGGTCACAAGACTGCCGTGATCACCAAGGTTTTCCCGACGCGTTCGCACACTGTTTCCGCCCAGGGTGGCATCACCTGCGCCATCGCTTCGGCCGACCCGAACGATGACTGGCGCTGGCACATGTACGATACCGTCAAGGGTTCCGACTACATCGGTGACCAGGACGCTATCGAATACATGTGTCAGGAAGGCCCGGCCGCGGTGTTCGAGCTGGACCACATGGGCATGCCCTTCTCGCGTACCGAGCAAGGTCGTATCTACCAGCGTCCGTTCGGTGGCCAGTCCAAGGACTACGGCAAGGGCGGCCAGGCCGCGCGCACTTGCGCGGCGTCCGACCGTACCGGTCACGCACTGCTGCATACCCTGTACCAGGGCAACCTGAAAGCCGGTACCACGTTCCTGAACGAGTACTACGCTGTCGACCTGGTGAAGAACCAGGACGGCGCCTTCGTCGGTGTGATCGCGATCTGCATCGAAACCGGCGAAACCACCTACATCCGTGCCAAGGCCACCGTACTGGCGACTGGCGGTGCAGGCCGTATCTACGCATCCACCACCAATGCCCTGATCAACACCGGTGACGGCGTCGGCATGGCCCTGCGTGCTGGCGTGCCAGTACAAGACATCGAAATGTGGCAGTTCCACCCGACCGGCATCGCCGGCGCCGGTGTACTGGTGACCGAAGGTTGCCGTGGTGAGGGTGGTTACCTGATCAACAAGCACGGCGAGCGTTTCATGGAGCGTTATGCGCCGAACGCCAAGGACCTTGCAGGTCGTGACGTTGTGGCTCGTTCGATGGTTAAAGAGATCATCGCCGGTAACGGCTGTGGCCCGAATGGCGACCACGTGATGCTCAAGCTCGATCACCTGGGCGAGGAAGTGCTGCACAGCCGCCTGCCAGGTATCTGCGAGCTGTCCAAGACGTTCGCCCACGTCGACCCGGTCGTCGCGCCGGTTCCAGTGGTTCCAACCTGCCACTATATGATGGGCGGCGTTGCCACCAACATTCACGGCCAGGCGATCACCCAGAACGCCGAAGGCGTGGACGAGATCATCCCTGGCCTGTTCGCAGTGGGTGAAGTGGCGTGCGTATCGGTCCACGGTGCCAACCGCCTGGGCGGCAACTCGCTGCTCGACCTGGTGGTCTTCGGTCGCGCTGCCGGCCTGCACCTGGAGAAAGCGCTGTCCGACGGTATCGAATATGACGATGCCACCGACGCCAACATCGAAGCTGCCCTGGCGCGTCTGTCCGCCCTGAACGAGCGTACCGAAGGCGAAGACGTGGCAACCCTGCGTCGCGAGCTGCAGAACTGCATGCAGAACTACTTCGGTGTGTTCCGTACCGGCGAATACATGCAGAAAGGTATTGCCCAGCTGGCGCAATTGCGTGAACGAATCGCCAACGTGAAGATCAACGATAAGTCGCAGGCGTTCAACACTGCCCGTATCGAAGCGCTGGAATTGCAGAACCTGCTGGAAGTGGCCGAAGCCACCGCCATCGCCGCAGAAGTGCGTAAAGAGTCCCGTGGTGCCCACGCCCGCGAAGACTTCGAAGACCGTGACGACGAAAACTGGCTGTGCCACACCTTGTACTTCCCGGGTGAAAAACGCGTCGCCAAGCGTGCCGTGAACTTCTCGCCGAAGACTGTTCCGACTTTCGAACCAAAAGTCCGGACTTATTAAGGGTGACCGCTATGTTGCAAGTCAGTGTTTATCGCTACAACCCTGATCAGGACGCCGCGCCGTTCATGCAGGACTTCCAGGTCGATACCGGTGGTAAAGACCTGATGGTGCTGGACGTGCTGGCCCTGATCAAAGAGCAGGACGAGGGTTTTTCCTATCGTCGCTCTTGCCGCGAGGGCGTTTGCGGCTCCGACGGCATGAACATCAACGGCAAGAACGGCCTGGCCTGCATCACGCCGCTGTCGGCCGTGGTCAAGGGCAACAAGCTGGTGGTTCGTCCGTTGCCAGGTTTGCCGGTTATCCGTGACCTGGTCGTCGATATGAGCATCTTCTACAAGCAATACGAGAAGGTGAAGCCATTCCTGCAGAACGACACGCCGGCTCCGGCCATCGAGCGTCTGCAGTCTCCGGAAGAGCGTGAAAAGCTCGACGGTCTGTACGAGTGCATCCTGTGCGCTTGCTGCTCGACCTCGTGCCCATCCTTCTGGTGGAACCCGGACAAGTTCCTGGGCCCGGCCGCCCTGCTGCAAGCGTACCGCTTCCTGGCAGACAGCCGTGACACCAAGACGTCCGAGCGTCTGGCTTCGCTGGATGACCCGTTCAGCGTATTCCGCTGCCGCGGGATCATGAACTGCGTCAACGTCTGCCCGAAAGGCCTGAACCCGACTAAGGCCATCGGTCACATTCGTAACATGCTGCTGCAAAGCGGCGTGTGATTCAGCTGCTGTACCCGTAGGACCGTTGTACCCGTAAAGGCCAGGGCGCGGGCTTCAACCCGCGTCTTGGCTATAACCAGAACAGCCGCTCACAAAGCGGCGGTTCTTATTTTGAAGAAATGAGACAAGCAGGGGCATCCGGGCTGGTACCCGGACTATCAGCGTGATCCTAAGTGGCTTGTTTTAGTCGCTGCACTCGGACTTCTGCAAGTTTGCTCGGTGTTTTCGCCGGTGGTGTTCCCCTAATCGAGGGTGACCAAGCATGCAAGAAAGCGTGATGCAGCGCATGTGGAACAGTGCCCACCTCTCCGGTGGTAACGCTGCCTATGTGGAAGAGCTCTACGAGCTCTACCTGCACGACCCTAACGCTGTGCCAGAAGAATGGCGCACCTACTTTCAGAAGCTACCGGCCGACGGTAACTCTGCCACTGATGTTTCGCACTCGACGATTCGCGATCATTTCGTGTTGCTGGCAAAGAACCAGCGCCGCGCTCAACCGGTGTCTGCCGGCAGCGTGAGCTCCGAGCACGAGAAGAAGCAAGTTGAAGTATTGCGACTGATCCAGGCCTACCGGATGCGTGGCCACCAGGCAGCCCAGCTTGACCCGCTGGGGCTGTGGCAGCGTCCTGCACCTGCAGACCTGTCGATCACTCACTACGGCTTGACCAATGCCGACCTTGATACGACCTTCCGTGCCGGCGACCTGTTCATCGGCAAAGAGGAAGCGAGCCTACGCGAAATTCACGAAGCGTTGCAGCAGACATATTGCCGCACCATCGGCGCTGAATTTACGCACATCACCGATTCCGAGCAGCGCCAGTGGTTCCAGCAGCGTCTGGAAAGCGTTCGTGGCCGTCCGACGTACTCCGCCGACATCAAGAGCCACTTGCTCGAGCGCGTCACCGCCGGTGAAGGCCTGGAGAAATACCTGGGCACCAAGTACCCGGGCACCAAGCGTTTCGGCCTGGAAGGCGGCGAAAGCCTGATTCCGATGCTTGACGAGCTGATTCAGCGTTCCGGTTCCTACGGCACCAAGGAAGTCGTCATCGGTATGGCCCACCGTGGCCGCCTGAACGTACTGGTCAACACCTTCGGCAAGAACCCGCGCGAGCTGTTCGACGAGTTCGAAGGCAAGAAGAAGGTCGAGTTGGGTTCCGGTGACGTGAAATACCACCAGGGCTTCTCGTCCAACGTGATGACCACAGGCGGCGAAGTCCACCTGGCCATGGCGTTCAACCCGTCTCACCTGGAAATCGTTTCTCCGGTGGTCGAGGGTTCGGTCCGTGCCCGCCAGGATCGTCGCAACGATCCGACCGGCGAGAAGGTACTGCCGATTTCCATCCACGGTGACGCGGCATTCGCCGGTCAGGGCGTGGTCATGGAAACCTTCCAGATGTCGCAGACCCGCGGTTTCAAGACCGGCGGCACCGTGCACATCGTGATCAACAACCAGGTTGGCTTCACCATCAGCAACCCGCTGGACTCGCGCTCCACCGAGTACGCGACCGACGTCGCGAAAATGATCCAGGCGCCGATCCTCCATGTGAATGGCGATGATCCGGAAGCCGTGCTGTTCGTGACCCAGCTGGCCATCGACTACCGCATGCAGTACAAGCGCGACGTGGTGATCGACTTGGTCTGCTACCGTCGTCGCGGCCACAACGAGGCCGACGAGCCAAGCGGCACCCAGCCCCTGATGTACCAGCAGATCGCCAAGCAGCGCACCACCCGTGAGCTGTATGCCGAGCGCCTGATCCAGGGCGGTGTTCTGGATGCCGAGCGCGTCCAGGAAAAAGTCGATGAATACCGCAATGCCCTGGACAACGGCCTGCACGTGGTAAAAAGCCTGGTCAAGGAACCGAACAAAGAGCTGTTCGTGGACTGGCGTCCGTATCTGGGCCACGCCTGGACCGCGCGTCACGACACGCGTTTCGACCTCAAGACCCTGCAGGAGCTGTCCGCCAAGCTGCTGGAAATCCCGGAAGGCTTCGTGGTCCAGCGCCAGGTCGCAAAGATCTATGAGGACCGGCAGAAGATGCAAGCCGGCGGCCTGCCGATCAACTGGGGTTACGCCGAAACCATGGCGTACGCGACCCTGGCGTTCGAAGGCCACCCGATTCGCATCACCGGCCAGGACGTAGGCCGCGGCACTTTCTCGCACCGTCACGCGGCGCTGCACAACCAGAAAGACGCCAGCACCTACATTCCGCTGCAACACCTGTACAAGGGCCAGCCACGTTTCGACCTGTACGATTCGCTGCTGTCCGAAGAAGCCGTCCTGGCGTTCGAATATGGCTACTCCACCACCGAGCCCAATGCGCTGGTGATCTGGGAAGCCCAGTTCGGCGACTTCGCCAACGGTGCCCAGGTGGTTGTCGACCAGTTCATCACCAGCGGCGAGCACAAGTGGGGCCGTCTCTGCGGTCTGACCATGCTGTTGCCACACGGTTATGAAGGGCAGGGGCCGGAGCACTCTTCGGCACGTCTGGAGCGCTACCTGCAACTGTGCGCCGAGCACAACGTCCAGGTTTGCGTACCGACGACGCCGGCGCAGATCTACCACCTGCTGCGTCGTCAGGTCATCCGTCCGCTGCGCAAGCCGCTGATCGTGCTGACACCGAAGTCGCTGCTGCGTCACAAGCTGGCGATCTCCACGCTCGAGGATCTGGCCGAAGGCTCGTTCCAGACCGTTATTTCGGAAATCGATACCCTGGACGCGGCGAAGGTGACTCGCCTGATCCTGTGCAGCGGCAAGGTCTACTACGATCTGCTGGAAAAGCGTCGTGCCGAAGGCCGCGAAGACATCGCCATCGTGCGTATCGAGCAGCTCTATCCGTTCCCGGAAGAAGACCTGATGGAGGCCATCGCGCCTTACACCAACCTCACCCATGTGGTGTGGTGTCAGGAAGAACCGATGAACCAGGGCGCCTGGTACAGCAGCCAGCATCACCTGCGTCGCAGCATCGGCAACCATAACAAGGCCTTGGGCCTGGAATATGCCGGCCGTGATGCTTCCGCTGCACCTGCGTGTGGTTATGCGTCGATGCACGCCGAGCAGCAGGAAAAACTGCTGCAAGATGCTTTCACTGTTTAAGCCTTCGTGCTGACTGAAACCGAATTTTAAGGACCCACAGATAATGGCTATCGAAATCAAAGCCCCGTCATTCCCGGAATCGGTTGCCGATGGCACCGTTGCCACCTGGCACAAGAAACCAGGCGACGCTGTAAAGCGTGACGACCTGATCGTCGACATCGAGACCGACAAAGTCGTTCTGGAAGTGTTGGCCGAAGCTGACGGCGTGCTCGGCGCAATCGTTGCCGAGGAGGGCGCTACCGTCCTGTCCAACCAGGTACTGGGCTCGATCGAAGAGGGCGGTGCCGCTGCCGCTGCTCCGGCCGCCGCTGCTGCGCCTGCCGCTGCCCAGGCCGCAGCGCCTGCTGCCGATGGCGAAGACGATCCAGTCGCAGCCCCGGCCGCGCGCAAGATCGCCGAAGAGAACGGCATCAACATCGCTTCCGTTGCCGGCACCGGCAAGGGTGGTCGTGTGACCAAGGAAGACGTGGTGGCAGCCGTTGCCGCCAAGAAAGCCGCGCCAGCCGCCGCACCGGCCAAGCCAGCCGCACCTGCCGCCGCCGCTCCGGTGTTCGCTGCCGGTGATCGCGTTGAAAAACGCGTTCCGATGACCCGCCTGCGGGCCAAGGTTGCCGAGCGTCTGGTTGAAGCACAGTCGAACATGGCGATGCTGACCACCTTCAACGAAGTCGACATGACCGAAGTCATGGCCCTGCGTTCGAAGTACAAGGATCTGTTCGAGAAGTCCCACAACGGCGTACGCCTGGGCTTCATGTCGTTCTTCGTCAAGGCTGCCACCGAAGCGCTGAAACGCTTCCCGGCTGTCAACGCGTCGATCGACGGTTCCGACATCGTCTACCACGGCTACGCCGATATCGGTGTCGCGGTTTCCAGCGACCGTGGCCTGGTGGTTCCGGTACTGCGCAACGCCGAACTGATGAGCCTGGCCGAAATCGAAGGCGGCATCGCCACCTTCGGCAAGAAGGCCCGTGACGGCAAGCTGTCCATCGAAGAGATGACCGGCGGTACGTTCACCATCACCAACGGTGGTACATTCGGTTCGATGATGTCGACCCCGATCGTCAACCCGCCACAGGCGGCTATCCTGGGCATGCACAACATTCTGCAGCGTCCGATGGCGATCAACGGTCAAGTCGTGATTCGTCCGATGATGTACCTGGCACTGTCCTACGATCACCGCCTGATCGACGGCAAAGAAGCCGTGACGTTCCTGGTCACCATCAAGAACCTGCTTGAAGATCCGGCTCGTCTGCTGCTGGATATCTGATTTTCGCCGCGAGGGCCGGTCTGTCGACCGGCCTCTTGCTGAAACAACCGGTTTCGTCCCTCGACGGTCATCACAAGTGATCGTCCGGTTTGATTCGAAAAGGAATGACTCATGACTCAGAAATTCGACGTGGTAGTGATTGGTGCGGGCCCTGGCGGCTACGTAGCGGCCATCAAGGCTGCGCAACTGGGCCTTACCACTGCCTGCATCGAGAAATACACCGATGGCGAGGGCAAACAGGCCCTCGGCGGTACCTGCCTGAACGTCGGTTGCATTCCTTCCAAGGCGCTGCTGGACAGCTCCTGGAAATACAAGGAAGCGAAAGAGAGCTTCAACGTTCACGGTATCTCTACCGGTGAAGTGAAAATGGACGTCGCCGCGATGGTTGGCCGCAAGGCTGGCATCGTCAAGAACCTGACCAGCGGTGTTGCCACCCTGTTCAAGGCCAACGGCGTGACCTCGATCCAGGGTCACGGCAAGCTGCTGATGGGCAAGAAAGTCGAAGTGACCAAGCCAGACGGCTCGGTTGAAGTGATCGAAGCCGAAAACGTCATCCTGGCGCCAGGCTCGCGTCCGATCGACATTCCACCGGCTCCGGTCGACCAGAAGGTGATCGTCGATTCCACCGGTGCCCTGGAATTCCAGAGCGTACCAAAACGCCTGGGCGTGATCGGCGCCGGCGTGATCGGCCTGGAGCTGGGTTCGGTCTGGTCGCGCCTGGGCGCGCAAGTGACCGTCCTCGAAGCCCTCGACACCTTCCTCATGGCCGCCGATGCCGCGGTCTCCAAGGAAGCGCTGAAGACCCTGACCAAACAGGGCCTGGACATCAAGCTGGGCGCTCGCGTAACCGGTTCGAAGGTCAACGGCGAAGAAGTCGTGGTGACCTACACCGACGCCAACGGCGAACAGACCATCACTTTCGACAAGCTGATCGTTGCGGTCGGCCGTCGTCCGGTGACCACCGACCTGCTGGCGGCCGATAGCGGCGTGGAAATCGACGAGCGCGGTTTCATTGCGGTCGATGATCATTGCGCAACCGCCGTACCGGGCGTCTTCGCCATCGGTGACGTAGTCCGCGGCATGATGCTGGCGCACAAGGCATCCGAGGAAGGCATCATGGTCGTCGAGCGCATCAAGGGCCACAAAGCCCAGATGAACTATGACCTGATCCCATCGGTTATCTACACCCACCCGGAAATCGCATGGGTTGGCAAGACCGAGCAGGCCTTGAAAGCCGAAGGCGTTGAAGTTAACGTCGGCACCTTCCCGTTCGCCGCCAGTGGCCGTGCCATGGCAGCCAACGATACCGGTGGTTTCGTGAAAGTCATCGCCGATGCCAAGACGGATCGCGTATTGGGCGTTCACGTGATTGGCCCAAGCGCTGCCGAGCTGGTACAGCAAGGCGCGATCGGTATGGAATTCGGCACCAGCGCTGAAGACCTGGGCATGATGGTCTTCTCCCATCCGACCCTGTCCGAAGCCTTGCACGAAGCGGCCCTGGCCGTAAATGGCGGCGCCATCCACGTGGCCAACCGCAAGAAGCGTTAATAGACAATAAGAAACCACGGCGGTATGGCCCGTCGTGAGCCTTGCGAGCAAGACTCACCGCGGAATATCCGCTGGACGCAGCCTTGCGTAGCGGCACCGGTTCACCGGAACGCTGCGCAAGCAGCAGTCACAGGTGGTGCGGCACCAGAACGGTGCAGCACCGAATGCGCAGTACCTAACGAAGACGGTAATAAGCATGAATCTTCACGAGTATCAGGGTAAGCAGCTGTTCGCTGAATACGGCCTGCCAGTATCCACCGGCTACGCAGTAGACACCCCGGAAGCGGCAGCAGAAGCTTGCGACAAAATCGGCGGCAGCGAGTGGGTTGTCAAAGCCCAGGTTCACGCCGGTGGTCGCGGTAAAGCGGGCGGCGTCAAGCTGGTTCGCAGCAAAGAAGACGCCAAAGCCTTCGCACAGCAGTGGCTGGGCAAGCGTCTGGTGACTTACCAGACTGACGCCAACGGTCAGCCAGTCACCAAGATCCTGGTTGAATCGTGCACTGATATCGCTAAAGAGCTGTACCTGGGCGCGGTCGTTGACCGTTCGAGCCGCCGTATCGTGTTCATGGCTTCCACCGAAGGTGGCGTGGACATCGAGAAAATCGCTCACGATACCCCTGAGAAAATCCTCAAGGCCACCATCGATCCGCTGGTTGGCGCACAGCCATTCCAGGGCCGCGAGCTGGCATTCCAGCTGGGCCTGGAAGGCAAGCAGGTCACTCAATTCGCCAAGATCTTCGTAGGTCTGGCCAAGCTGTTCCAGGACCACGACCTGGCACTGCTGGAAGTGAACCCGCTGGTGATCAAGGCCGACGGCGACCTGCACTGCCTCGATGCCAAGATCAACATCGACGCCAACGCCATGTACCGTCAGCCTAAGCTGAAGACTTTCCACGATCCGTCGCAAGACGATCCGCGCGAAGCGCACGCTGCCAAGTTCGAACTGAACTACGTAGCCCTGGAAGGCAACATCGGCTGCATGGTCAACGGTGCTGGCCTGGCCATGGGTACCATGGACATCGTCAACCTGCATGGCGGCAAGCCAGCCAACTTCCTCGACGTGGGCGGCGGTGCTACCAAGGAACGCGTTACCGAAGCGTTCAAGATCATCCTGTCCGACACCAACGTCGCCGCAGTACTGGTCAACATCTTCGGCGGCATCGTTCGCTGCGACATGATTGCCGAAGGCATCATCGGCGCCGTGAAAGAAGTCGGCGTGAAAATCCCGGTTGTTGTTCGCCTTGAAGGCAACAACGCTGAGCTGGGCGCTAAAGTACTGGCAGAAAGCGGTTTGAACATCATCGCTGCTACCAGCCTGACCGACGCTGCTCAACAAGTCGTCAAAGCTGCGGAGGGCAAATAATGAGCGTCCTGATCAATAAAGACACCAAGGTTATCTGCCAGGGTATTACCGGTTCGCAAGGTAGTTTCCACACCCAGCAAGCCATCGAATACGGCACCAAGATGGTTGGCGGCGTAACGCCAGGCAAAGGCGGCACCGAGCACCTGGGCCTGCCCGTGTTCAACACCGTGAAAGACGCTGTAGCTGCCACTGGCGCCACCGCCAGCGTGATCTACGTTCCGGCTCCTTTCTGCAAGGACTCCATCCTTGAAGCGGCGTTCGGCGGCATCAAGCTGATCGTCTGCATCACCGAAGGCATCCCGACCATCGATATGCTGGAAGCCAAGGTCAAGTGCGACGAGCTGGGTATCACCCTGATCGGCCCTAACTGCCCAGGCGTGATCACCCCAGGCGAATGCAAGATCGGCATCATGCCAGGTCACATTCACTTGCCAGGCAAGGTCGGTATCGTTTCCCGTTCCGGCACCCTGACCTACGAAGCTGTGAAGCAGACCACTGACGCCGGTTTCGGTCAGTCGACTTGCGTCGGCATCGGCGGTGACCCGATCCCGGGTTCGAACTTCATCGACATCCTGAAGCTGTTCCAGGAAGACCCGAAGACCGAAGCGATCGTCATGATCGGTGAGATCGGCGGTTCGGCTGAAGAAGAAGCGGCTGCCTACATCAAGGCCAACGTGACCAAGCCGGTTGTTTCCTACATTGCAGGTGTGACTGCTCCTCCGGGCAAGCGCATGGGCCATGCTGGCGCAATCATCTCTGGCGGCAAAGGCACTGCAGACGAGAAATTCGCTGCACTGCAAGACGCAGGCGTGAAAACCGTGCGTTCGCTGGCAGACATCGGCAAGGCCCTGGCCGAGCTGACTGGCTGGGAAATGAAGAAGTAAGCTTCGGCTGACCTTTTCGTTCCAGCAACAAAGGCCACCTTCGGGTGGCCTTTGTCGTTTCTGGGTCTCTATGGCGTCAGGGGCTTCATCGCGAGCAAGCTCGCTCCCACAGTCGAGCGCATTTCATGGTGGGAGCGAGCTTGCTCGCGATGACGGAATGACAGTCGCCAACCCATTTACATGCAAAAACGCGACACGGGGACGTCGTGCATCGGATAGTTCGCCCCTTTACAGTGCGTTTTATCGCCAAATTCGTTAGGCTAGCAGCCATTTTTGCGACCGCTGCCCACAAGGAAGCGCCGCGCTAAACGGGTCGGTCCCATACGGATCGGCAGCATTTCCCTCTACCCTCGGGGAAATCCCTCTCTAAATTCCGATTCAGTAGTGTGGTTTCCTTAATGAAAGTGTTGAAAGGCCAGGACATCCTGGCGCTTGGTTTCATGACATTTGCCCTGTTCGTCGGGGCCGGCAACATCATCTTCCCGCCTATCGTCGGTTTGCAGTCCGGGCCTCATGTCTGGATGGCGGCGCTGGGCTTTTTGATCACGGCGGTCGGGCTGCCGGTCATCACGGTGGTTGCACTGGCCAAGGTCGGTGGCGCGATGGACGCCTTGAGCAGTCCCATCGGCAAGGTCGCCGGCGGGTTGCTGGCGGCGGTGTGCTACCTGGCCGTCGGCCCGTTGTTCGCCACGCCGCGTACCGCTACCGTTTCGTTTGAAGTCGGTCTGGCGCCATTGACTGGCGAAAGCCCGCTGGCACTGTTCCTGTATAGCGCCGCGTATTTCCTGCTGGTGTTCTTCATCTCGCTCTACCCGGGCCGGCTGCTGGACACCGTCGGACGTTTCCTCGCTCCCCTGAAGATCATCGCCCTGGCTGTGCTCGGCATCGCCGCGTTTGCCTTGCCGGCCGGCGATATCGGCGTGGCGACCCCCGAATACGTGGCGGCGCCGTTTTCCCAGGGCTTCATCAATGGTTACCTGACCATGGATACCCTGGGCGCATTGGTGTTCGGGATCGTCATCGTCAACGCGATCCGTTCCCGGGGCGTCGAGTCGCCGGCCTTGATCACCCGCTACGCGATCATCGCCGGGCTGATTGCCGGGGTGGGCCTGGCGCTGGTCTACGTCAGCCTGTTCCGCCTCGGTTCGGGCAGCCATGAAGTGGCCATGGGCGCGACCAACGGTGCCGCCGTGCTGCACGCCTATGTGCAACACACCTTCGGCAGCCTGGGCAGCGGTTTCCTGGCGGTGCTGATCTCCCTGGCGTGCCTGGTGACCGCGGTCGGCCTGACCTGCGCCTGCGCCGAGTACTTCAGCCGCGTCCTGCCGCTGTCCTACAAGACCCTGGTGGTGATCCTGGCGGCCTTTTCGCTGCTGGTGTCCAACCTGGGCCTGACCAAACTGATCGCGTTCTCGATTCCGGTCCTCACCGCGATCTACCCGCCGTGCATCGCCCTGGTGGCCTTGAGCTTCTGCAAGGAATTCTGGCACGAGCAGGGGCGTATCGTTGGGCCGGTGATGCTGGTGTCGTTCCTGTTTGGCCTGATCGATGCGCTCAAGGGCGCCGGGCTGGCGGACTGGATGCCGACGCAACTGGCCCACCTGCCGCTGAGCGAACAAGGCCTGGCCTGGCTGGTGCCTTCGGTGATGACTTTGGCGGTCGCGGTGGTGTGTGATCGTCTGCTGGGCAAGCGCAGCGAAGCCTTGGCTTAAACAGCTTCAGGCAGATTCATCGGCCACAACCGAAATGCCCCGTATCAATCGATACGGGGCATTTTTTTGAGTGCGGTGTCTTTTTTCGTGGGCTAACGTCGAAGCAGTGTCTTGAAAGTTGCGAAAGTTTCTGTGGGAGCGGGCTTGCTCGCGAATGCGATCTGTCTGTCAGCCATGTATTGACTGACTCACCGCTTTCGCGAGCAAGCCCGCTCCCACAGGGTTCACCGCGACTATTGCTCCAGATTTTGTTTTGTCACAGGAAATCGAATGTCATTCATCCAAGCCAACCTGATCCATCTGCTTGCCGCCGCCTGGTTCATCGTCTGCTGGGCGGGCTACACCCGTTACGCCTCCTGGAAGGCCCGCGATACGGCCTGCCTGGCCAGTGTCATGCACCTGTACCGCGAAGACTGGATGCGTCGCATGCTGTTGCGCGAGAACCGCATCGCCGATGCCAGCGTGATCGGCAACCTGGAGCGCAACGCCTCATTCTTCGCCTCCAGCACGCTGATCATCCTGGCCGGCATCCTGACGGTGCTCGGGGCGTCGGATCGGGCGGTGTCGTTGCTGGCGGACATCCCCATGGTGCAACAGGCTTCCCAGGGCATGGCGGAGGTCAAGTTGCTGTGCCTGGCACTGGTGTTCGTGTATGCGTTCTTCACCTTCAGTTGGTGCATGCGCCAGTACAACTTCGCGGCGGTGCTGATAGGCTCGGCGCCAATGATCGGTGAGCGGCATGTCTCGGAGCAGGAGCGCAAGGCCTTTGCGCTAAGGGCGGCGCGAGTCATTTCCATGGCAGCCAACCAATTCAACTTCGGCCTGCGTTCCTATTATTTCGGCATGACCATGTTGGCGTGGTTCGTCAGCCCCTGGTTATTCATGTTGATGAGTGCCGGCGTGGTGTTTGTGCTGTACCAGCGCGAGTTTCATTCCGATGTGCTGGACGTGATGGTCTATACCCCCACGGAAGCACCAGCGCCCGAGGTTGGCAAGGAAACGGCCTGACCGCTTTCCCGAATCGCAGACAAAAGAAAACCCGCACCAGGCGGGTTTTCTTTTACAGCTAAAACCGTATCAGTTGGTTTTAGGCGCGGTAGCAGGCGCTTGTTCCTGCTGAGCAGCTTGGTTCGATTCAGCCTGCTTTTTGGCGGCTTCGGCGTTTTCTTTCGCCGCGTCGTTCACTTTATCCTGTGCTTTGTTCATGTCTTGCTGAGCTTGCTCAGCGTGTTGTGCGGCATCTTGAGCTTTGTCCTCGGATTTTTTATCGCAGGCAGCGAGACCGAGGGAGGCGGCCAACATCAAGGCAATAGCAAAAGTCTTACGCATGGGGTGTTTCTCCTTATGGAAATAACTACTGGCCTTTTGAGCGACACCCCTCAGGTTAAGTTCCTCTTTTGCTACAGATATATAACTTTGCACGGTCGCGGAACTTTAGCGAACACGCCTGTTGCCAGGCCTCTAAACAAACAAGGGCATTGATGGACATGGCTGAAGATCCCATTTTTGAGCGTGCCACACGCTTTTTATCCGCGCTGCGGCATTGCCAGGTGTTGGGCTTGAAGTTGCATAGCGCCAGTCGTGATGGGCTGACGCTCATCCTGCCGTTCAGCCCGCAAATCGTTGGCAATCCCCTGACGGGCATCATCCACGGTGGTGCGTTGACCTCATTGATGGACAGCGCGTGCGGCATGTCGACCTTGTGTGTGCTGCCGCAATTCGAAGTCTGTCCCACCCTTGACCTGCGCATCGACTACATGCACGCCGCCGAGCCCCACAAGGACGTCTACGGCTTCGCTCAATGCTATCGGGTGACCCCGGACGTGATCTTCACCCGGGGTTTCGCCTATCAGGACGACCCCGAGCAACCCATCGCCCATGTGGTGGGCACGTTCATGCGCCTGGGCCAGCATGCCAGGGGCATGGGGAAGGCCAGTCCGATGGCTGCCTTGGGCCAGTCATGACCGATACCACCCAGGAACAACTGCGCCGCGCCTGTGAGCAGGGCGACTACGCGCTGCTGCTCGCCGCGATCCCCTATGCCCAGCTCATCGGCGTCGAATGCACGCGCCAGGGCGATGACTGGGTGTTTCGCCTGCCGGCCAACAAGGACAACATTGGTAACCCTTTACTGCCGGCCATCCACGGCGGGGTCATCGCCGGCTTCATGGAATTGGCTGCCGCCGTTCATCTGTTGATCGCCACCGGCACGCCGGGGGTGCCAAAGATCATCGACTTTTCCCTGGATTACCTGCGCACCGGGCAGTTTCGCGATACCTATGCCAAATGCCAGGTCTGGCGCCAGGGCCGGCGGGTCGCCAATGTCGCGATCACCGCCTGGCAGGATGTCGAGGCCGAACCCATCGCCACCGCCCGGGCGCATTTCAAGATCCAGGAGCCTTCAAAACCGGAACGCCCTTGAAATCATCAGCGTTGCCCCCACCTTGAGGACATCCCGCCGCCAATCTCAGCGAGGCGGACACCACCATCCACTTGGAGTTTGATGACCATGAGCGTGGAAACTCAAAAGGAAACCCTGGGCTTCCAGACCGAGGTGAAGCAACTGCTGCACCTGATGATTCACTCGCTGTATTCGAATAAGGAAATTTTCCTTCGCGAGCTGATTTCGAACGCCTCTGACGCTGTCGACAAATTACGTTTCGAAGCCCTTTCCAAGCCTGAACTGCTGGAAGGCGGCGCTGAGCTGAAAATCCGTGTGAGCTTCGACAAGGACGCGAAAACCGTCACCCTCGAAGACAACGGCATCGGCATGAGCCGCGAAGAGGTGATCACGCACCTGGGCACCATCGCCAAGTCTGGCACTGCCGACTTCATGAAGAACCTGTCCGGCGACCAGAAGAAAGATTCTCACCTGATCGGTCAGTTCGGCGTCGGTTTCTATTCCGCGTTCATCGTGGCCGACCAGGTCGAAGTGTTCAGCCGCCGTGCCGGCCTCGCTGCGAGCGAAGGCGTGCACTGGTCGTCCAAGGGCGAGGGCGAGTTTGAAGTCGCCACCGTCGACAAGGCTGATCGCGGCACCCGCATTGTGCTGCACCTCAAGTCCGGCGAAGACGAGTTCGCCGATGGCTGGCGCCTGCGCAACATCATCAAGAAGTACTCCGACCATATCGCGCTGCCCATCGAGCTGCCGAAGGAAGTCACCGCTGCCGAAGGCGAAGAAAAGCCTGAAGTGGAATGGGAAACCGTCAACCGCGCCAGTGCCCTGTGGACCCGTCCGCGCACCGAAGTGAAAGACGAGGAATACCAGGAGTTCTACAAGCACATCGCCCATGACTACGAGAACCCGCTGAGCTGGAGCCATAACAAGGTCGAAGGCAAGCTGGAATACAACTCGCTGCTGTACGTGCCGGCCCGTGCGCCGTTCGACCTGTACCAGCGCGAAGCGCCACGTGGCCTGAAGCTGTACGTGCAGCGTGTGTTCGTGATGGACCAGGCCGAGTCGTTCCTGCCGCTGTACCTGCGCTTCATCAAGGGCGTGGTGGATTCCAACGATTTGTCGCTGAACGTTTCGCGGGAAATCCTGCAGAAAGATCCGATCATCGACTCCATGAAGTCGGCACTGACCAAGCGCGTGCTGGACATGCTGGAAAAACTGGCGAAGAACGAGCCCGAGCAGTACAAGAGCTTCTGGAAAAACTTCGGCCAGGTCATGAAAGAAGGCCCGGCCGAGGACTTCGCCAACAAAGAGAAAATCGCCGGCCTGCTGCGCTTTGCGTCGACCCAGGGTGACGATGGCGAGCAGATCGTTGGCCTGGCCGATTACCTGGCCCGCGCCAAGGAAGGCCAGGACAAGATCTACTACCTGACCGGTGAAACGTATGCACAGGTCAAGAACAGCCCGCACCTGGAAGTCTTCCGCAAGAAAGGCATCGAAGTGCTGCTGCTGACCGACCGCATCGACGAGTGGCTGATGAGCTACCTCAACGAGTTCGACGGCAAGAGCTTCGTCGACGTGGCCCGTGGCGACCTGGACCTCGGCAACCTGGATTCGGAAGAAGACAAGAAAGCTGCCGAAGAAGTCGCCAAGAGCAAGGAAGGTCTGGTCGAGCGGATCAAGACCGCCCTGGGCGATGCTGTCAGTGAAGTGCGCGTCTCGCACCGTTTGACCGACTCTCCGGCGATCCTGGCCATTGGCGAGCAGGACCTCGGTCTGCAGATGCGCCAGATCCTCGAAGCCAGCGGCCAGAAGGTCCCGGATTCCAAGCCGATCTTCGAATTCAACCCGGCCCACCCGCTGGTGGAGAAACTCGACAACGAGCAGAGCGAAGAGCGTTTCGGCGATCTGTCGCACATCCTGTTCGACCAGGCGGCCCTGGCGGCCGGCGACAGCCTGAAGGATCCGGCGGCGTATGTGCGTCGCCTGAACAAGCTGTTGGTTGAACTGTCAGCTTAATCTGACGCAGGAAAGTCCCTTGTGGGAGCGAGCTTGCTCGCGATTTCGGTCCAACATTCAACAGATACGTTGACTGGTCTACCGTTATCGCGAGCAAGCTCGCTCCCACAAGGGCTTCTTGAATGTTTCATCAGGAGGAGTCTGTCATGAGTCAGGTTACGGTTCGTTCGCTGGTCTATCAGATCGACGGTCAAAGTTATGAAGGTCGCCTGGCCTTCGACGTCAACCAGCAGGGCCCGCGCCCGGGTTTGCTGATGGCGCCGAACTGGATGGGCGTAGGGGCAGGTGCCGAGGACATCGCCAAGTCGGTGGCGGCCAATGGTTATGTGGTGTTGATCGCCGACTTGTACGGGCAGGCGGTGCGCCCGAGCAATGCCGACGAAGCGGGCGCGGCGATGATGCCCCTCAAGAACGACCGGGCCTTGTTGCGCAAGCGCATGCAGGCGGCGTTCGAACAACTGCAGAGCCAGGGTGATGCACAGGTCGACACGGCGAGACTGGCCACGTTCGGCTTCTGCTTCGGAGGTTGCTGCGCCCTGGAACTGGCTCGCAGTGGCGCACCGCTGAAGGCGGCGATCTCCTTCCACGGCACCCTGGATACACCGAACCCGGCCGATGCGCAGAACATCAAGGGCGCGGTGTTGGTGATGCATGGCGCCTCCGACCCGCTGGTGCCGAAAGAGCAGCTACCGGCTTTCGAAGATGAAATGAACGCGGCTGGGGTGGATTGGCAATTGCTGAGCTACGGCGGCGCGGTGCATTCGTTCACCGATCCGCAGGCCAATGTGCCGGGCAAGATGATGTACGACGCCAAGGTCGCCGGACGCGCGTTCCGGTCGATGCATAACCTGCTGGATGAAGTGTTCAAGGGCTGAAGTCGGGTTCTGGATTTGAATCTCTTGTTGTCTGATATAAGGCCATCGCGAGCAAGCTTGCCCCCACAATGATCCGCTGTGAACGCAAATTCCGTGATCACTCAAATCCAGTGTGGAAGCGAGCTTGCTCGCGATGGCGGCCTGGCAAGCAATCCTGAAATCAGGGCAACTCGATCCGCTCGCTTTCCCCAGGCACGGTCGGCCAGTCTCCGGCTGCCCAGCGCCGGCGGGCTTCATCGATCCGGGCCGGGTCGCTGGAGACGAAGTTCCAGTTCATCCGTCGCGGTCCATCCAGTGGCGCGCCACCGAACAACACGGCATGGCAATCGCTGTCGGCAAACAGCGTCATCTCTTCCCCTGTGGGCAATATCACCAGGGAATGGGCTTCTACCGGCTCGCCATCCAGCAACGCCTCGCCGCTCAACACATACAGGGCCCGCTCTTCATGCTCGGTGGGAATCAGCAGCGTCGTCGCGGTCTGCAGGTGCAGTTCGGCATACAGCGTGGGCGAGAGCACCGGCACCGGCGATTCCAGGCAAAAGCCTGACCCGGCGATCATGCGGATGCTGACTCCCAGGTTCTCACTGACCGGCAGGCTCTGTGCCGGATGATGGCTGTAGTGTCCCGGGCCTTGTTCGTGGGCTTTGGGCGAGGCCAGCCAGACTTGCAACCCGTGCATGATGAAAGGGCTGCCCAGCAGTGACTCGGGGGTGCGTTCGACGTGGGCGATGGCGCTGCCGGCGGTCATCCAACTGACATCCCCGGCGTCCACCACCTGGTCGGAACCCAGGCTGTCCTTGTGCTGGAGTTTGCCTTCGAACAGGTAGGTGAGGGTGGACAGCCCGATGTGGGGATGTTGCCGGATGTTCATGCCTTTACCGGCCGGATAGGTGGTTTTCAGCATGTGATCGAAAAACACGAAAGGCCCGACGCTGCGGCACTTGGCGGACGGCAGTGGGCGGAGAATCGGCTGGCCTTCGACGTCTTCGGCGCGGGGGCGAACGGTCAGGGGAGTGGTCATGTGTCTTCCAGGTTGAACAACGGTTGCGCGAAGCATAACCCGTCGCCGGCAGACGCGGCAGATGCGCCTGAACCCCAGCGGGACGGTGAGGGTCTATGTTGCTCATGGCTTCTGGAGACTGCCCGTGCCTTTGACCCGTCTGATCTTTGCCTGGCTGCTGGTTGTTTCGAGCAGCGGCGCCGCGGCTCGCGAATATGCCTACAGCGATGCGCACCTGCATTACGTCGATTTCTTTCAGGAAACCGCCGGCATGCCCAAGCTGCTCCAGGCGATGGCGGACAATCGCATCGAACATGTGATGATTTCCGGCGTGCCGGTGGCCAAGAAGTGGCATGAGGATGAGCCCAAGCGCCCGCGTTATTACGCCGGTGACGATGCAGACGCCTATTGGTACAGCGCCACCGATGTGATTGTTGCGGCGGCAGTGAGCAAGCTGACCGAGGAGCAACGCCAGCACTTCCATCCTTTCCTGTCGGGCTTCAACCCCAACGACAAGAACTCCGCTGCCCACATCCAACGCATGCTCGATCTCTACCCGGGGTTGTGGCAAGGCATCGGCGAAGTCTTCACCCGCCATGACGATCTGACGGCGCTGACCTCGGGCGATACCCCGCGGGCCAACAACGAAGCCATGACCCGGATCTATCACTTGGCGGCCGAGAACGACCTGCCGGTGATGCTGCATTCCAACATCACCTCCAAGCGTGAAAGAAATCCCCTGTACCTGGCGGAAATCGAGGAGCCGTTGCGCAACCACCCCCATACGCGTTTCATCTGGGCCCATGCCGGCACCAGCATGGAAATCCATCGCCACCAGACCCGCTTGGATTTTCTGTTGCCGACCCTGACCCGCATGCTCGAAGCCTATCCCAATCTGTACATCGACCTGTCCTGGAGCCTGCTCACGCCGTACTTGCTGGACGAGGCGGGCAAGCCTCGGGACGAGTGGGTAAAGCTGGTGGAGCGCTTTCCGGAGCGCTTCATGGTGGGCTCGGATGTGGTCGGGCGTTTCAACAAGTTGGGCAAGGAGTTGCACAGCTTCGATCCATTCCTCGATGCCTTGCCGGAAGAGGTGGCCAGGAAGGTGGCGCGGGATAATTTCCTGGCGGTGTTGCCGCGTTCTGTCGCCCGCTGAATTGGCTTTGTGGCGAGGGAGCTTGCTCCCGTTCGGTTGCGCAGCAACCGCAAGAACTTGGGGCCGCTGCGCAGCCCAGCGAGAGCAAGCTCCCTCGCCACGGGATGATCGCTGTGCATGTTTGTCATCAGCCTGTCACTGCGGCGTCATACCCTCGCGCTCATCTCAATCAAGGAGCGCACTATGCACCTCACCCGTTCAAGCGCACTGGTCGCGCTGTTGTTGACCTGCGGCCTGGCACAGGCCGAAGTCCGTGTCGAAGGTCCGGTGGAATATGGTGTCTTCGAAGGGCCGCAAGCCGAGCTGCAATCGGGGGAGCGGGTCCTGCGGCGCAGCAACGAGCAGATCCGCCAGACCGAAAGCGTGCCGGCGAAGCTGGGCACCAAGTTCGGCATGCGTTATCAGTTGGCGGGCAAGGTCGCAGACGACCAGCCGTTGACCCTGTTGTACTTCACTCCTGGTATCCGCACCCCCGATGGTGTGCGCCACGACAAGTTCGAAGTCATCCAGAAACTGGTACCCGGTGCGCCTCAGGACGTCATGGCCTATGAATTCACCGAAAGCCACGAAGTGGTGCCGGGGGAGTGGCGGTTCATGGTGTTCCAGGGGGATCGGTTGCTGACGCAGCAGCGGTTTGTGGTGCGCTGAGTTTCATCCCACTGTAGATCTCATGTGAGAGCGGGCTTGCCCGCGAATGCGGTGTGTCAGCAGACGAATATGCCGCCTGACACTGCGCATTCGCGAGCAAGCCCGCTCCCACAGGACGCTGTAGTGGATTGGCAGGCAAAAAAACGCCCCGAACCAGTCGGGGCGTTTTTGTGTGTGGCGTAGCGGCGGGGCTTACTTGCCCTGCCAGCGCTTCATCACCAGGGTGGCGTTGGTGCCACCGAAGCCGAAGCTGTTGCTCATCACGGTATTGATGGTGGCGTTTTCGCGAGTCTTGGTCAGGATAGGCAGGTCGGCCACTTCCGGGTCCAGTTCGTCGATGTTGGCGGAACCGGCCATGAAGTTGCCTTCCATCATCAGCATGCAGTAGATCGCTTCGTGAACGCCGGCGGCGCCCAGGGAGTGACCCGACAGGCTCTTGGTGGAGCTGATGGCCGGAGCCTTGTCGCCGAACACTTCGCGTACGCCTTTCATTTCCGCGACGTCGCCGACCGGGGTCGAGGTGCCGTGGGTGTTCAGGTAGTCGATCGGTGCATCGACGGTGGACATGGCCATCTGCATGCAACGCACGGCACCTTCACCGCTTGGCGCGACCATGTCGTAGCCGTCGGAAGTCGCGCCGTAGCCGACGATTTCCGCGTAGATCTTCGCGCCACGGGCCAAGGCGTGTTCCAACTCCTCGACGACGACCATGCCACCACCGCCGGCGATCACGAAGCCGTCACGGTCGGCGTCGTAGGCACGGGAAGCTTTTTCCGGCGTGTCGTTGCGCTTGCTGGACAGGGCGCCCATGGCGTCGAACAGGAACGATTGGCTCCAATGTTCTTCTTCACCGCCACCGGCGAACACGATGTCCTGCTTGCCCAACTGGATCTGCTCGACCGCGTTCCCGATGCAGTGAGCACTGGTGGCGCAGGCGGAGGAGATCGAGTAGTTGATGCCCTTGATCTTGAAGGGTGTAGCCAGGCAGGCCGAAACGGTGCTGCCCATGGTCCGCGTGACGCGGTAAGGGCCAACGCGCTTGACGCCTTTTTCGCGCAGGATATCCAGCGCTTCCATCTGGTTCAGGGTCGAGGCGCCGCCGGAACCGGCGATCAGGCCGGTACGCACGTTGGACACTTGCTCTTCGGTCAGGCCGGCGTCAGCGATGGCGTCCTTCATGGCCAGGTAGGCGTAGGCCGCCGCATGGCCGACGAAACGGTAGATCTTGCGATCGATCAGTTCTTCGAGATTGAGGTCAATGGAGCCGGAAACCTGGCTACGCAGACCCATTTCAGCATATTCCGGGTTGAACCGGATGCCAGGGCGACTTGCACGCAGGTTAGCGGAGACGGTCTCTTTGTCATTGCCCAGGCACGAAACGATGCCCAGACCAGTGATAACGACGCGGCGCATGCGGATAACCCTTAGAAGTTGTCAGTGGAGGTGAAAACGCCGACCCGGAGGCCTTCGGCGGTGTAGATCTCGCGACCGTCCACGGCAACCGAACCATCGGCAATGGCCATGTTCAGCTTGCCCTTGAGGACGCGTTTGATATGAATGTTATAGGTGATTTTCTTGGCGGTCGGCAGGACCTGACCAAAGAACTTCACTTCGCCCGAACCCAGGGCGCGACCGCGACCCGGCAGGCCTTGCCAGCCGAGGAAGAAACCGACCAGTTGCCACATGGCGTCCAAGCCCAGGCAGCCCGGCATCACCGGATCACCTTCGAAGTGGCAGGCGAAGAACCACAGGTCCGGAGTGATATCCAGCTCGGCGACCAATTCACCTTTGCCGTACTTGCCACCCTCTTCGCTGATATGGGTGATGCGATCCACCATCAGCATGTTCGGGGCGGGCAGTTGCGCGTTACCTGGGCCGAACAGCTCACCGCGACTGCAGCGCAGCAGGTCTTCCCGGGTAAAGGCGTTTTGTTTGGTCATGCGAGCTCCTCAATAGTCCCATGCGGCAGGGTGGGGCAAATCTTCCCGGCCGATCGAAGCGTTCATGCCTCGAATCGACAGCCTACTCATAGACTATTGCGTTGTAGTGAAAGTCACAGCACACGGGAAATGAATGTACACCTGTGCACTGAAATTTTTATTCAAGCCCCAATCGAGGCTTGTTCGGGTGCCTAAGACTGCCGCACTTTCGCCTTTCACGCCAGTCACAGATGGTCCGGTGAGCGGTTCTAGTTCACCCAGCGCTGCAGAATCTGCTGCAGGTCATTCCTTTTGAACGGCTTGGCCAGGTAATCGTTCATGCCCGCCGCGAGGCAGGCTTCGCGATCGCCCTGCAAGGCGTTGGCCGTCAGGGCGATAATCGGCACCTCGCCGCAGCCCGGCAACTGACGGATCTGCCGGGTGGCTTCGTAGCCATCGATGATGGGCAAGCGGCAATCCATGAGGATCGCTTCGAAAATCAGGCTTTCGGCGCTGCGTACGGCCTGGGCGCCATCGGTGGCGACGCTGACGGTGAAACCCAGGCTGCGCAGCATGGCTTCGATCACCGTCTGGTTGACCGGATTGTCTTCCACCAGCAACACGTTGCGGCCTTCGCCATCGCCGCTGCCGGTGGGCAGGCGCGGTGCCAGGGGCGGTGGCATCTGGCGCGACAGGGCCAGCGGGATCTCGAGGGTGAACACCGAGCCCTGGCCTTCTTCGCTCTGGGCCCGCAGCGTCCCTCCCATTCGTTCGGCCAGGGTGCGGGCGATCGGCAGGCCCAGACCGGTGCCGCCGTAGCGCCGGGAAATCGAATTGTCGGCCTGCTGGAAGGCGTCGAACATGCGCTCCAGGCTTTCGGCGGGGATACCAATGCCACTGTCGCGTACCGTGCAGGTGAACCACAGCAGTTCGTGGTCGAGGGCCTGCCACTGGCATTGCACGGTGACACGGCCTTGCTCGGTGAATTTCAGCGCGTTGCCGATCAGGTTCACCAGGATCTGCCGTATCCGCGTCGGATCGCCCTGCACCTGCAAGGCCTGCATGTCGTCCGGGACCAGCAGGTCCAGGCCCAGCTTGCGCTGCGCGGCGCTGTGCTGGAACGACTGCGCGCAACTGCCCACCAGTTCGGCCAGGTTGAACGGGATGTGCTCCAATTCCAAGGCCGAGCGTTCGATACGCGAGAAGTCGAGGATGTCGTTGATCACCTTCAGCAGGTGCTCGGTGGATTCAGACGCCAGCGCCGTGTACTCGTGCTGTTCGTCGGTCATGCGAGTGGTTTCCAACAGCTGCAGCATGCCCAGTACGCCGTTCATGGGCGTGCGCAGTTCATGGCTCATCATCGCCAGGAACTCGGACTTGGCGCTGTTGGCTTTTTCCGCTTCCTCGCGGGTCTTGATCAACTGCGCCATGGCCTGGTGCTGTTCGCGGCTGGCTTGTTCCAGGCCGTCGGCCAGGTTGTTGATGTGCCGCGACAAGGCCCCCAGTTCGGCATCATCGACGACGGGCAGCGGGGTGCTGTAGTCGCCTTGCTGGATGGCCTTGACCGCGTTGCCGATGTCGCGGATCGGCCGGGACAGGTTGGTCGCCAGCCGGCGCGCCACCAGGAAGGTGAACAGCAGGGCGAACAATGCCAGGATCGCAGCCTTGAGCAGGATTTCCTGCTGCCGCTGGCTGAAGGCGTCACTGGACATGCCGACGATCACGCGGCCCAGGTAATCTTCGCCGGACGCCTCGACGGCGGTGCTATTGCCCTGCAGGAAATCATTGTTCAGGGCAATGCGCTGCAGGCGCACCGGGGCCTGGAAGACTTCTATCTGTTGGGCCCGGCTATGGACTTGCTCAGGTTGTTCGACGTACACCAGGACCTTGTCGGTGCTGTCCTGGACCTCCAGGAAGCGCACGTGAGGGGTCGCCAGAGTCGCGGTGAGCAGGCTTTCCAGCACTTCGTTGTTGCCGGAAATGACCCCGTATTCCGTGGCGGGGGCCAGTTGGTTGGCGATCAGTTGCCCGGTGTGATTGAGCTCCTGGCGCAAGTCCTGGATCCGCACGAAGGTAAAGAAGCTGATCAGCAGCACGGTCAGCAGCAACGCCGGGCCGAGGGCGATGAGCTGGGTGCGGGTATTGATGTCCCAACGACGACGCAAGGTCATGGGCGGTGTTCTCCTTCGGCCAACGTTGCCGCGACGGATTCGGCGTCAATCGGTTCAATCCCCAGCGAGCGGGAGACCTGCCGGTTGCCCAGGACTTTGAAGCGGTCCGGATACAGCGTGCGCGGCCAGGTCGTGGCGGGGCGGTCGAGCAAGTCGTCGAGAATCGCCAGCCAGTCTTGCTGGTCGCTGTAGGTGCTGGCCAGGCTGCCGGCCTTGACGAATGCCGCGCTGGGCCCGATCAGCGCACGTTGCCGGGCATAGCTGCTGAGCAACAGGTTCTTCACGGTCTTGGGGTTGTACAAATCGGGGTCATCGAGGCCCAGCAGCACGTCGCTCTGGCCCAGCAGGTTCTGCAGGGGACGACTGTCGCTGGTGTCGTCCCAGCGTTCGCTGACGATCACCAGGCCCAGCGGTGCCGCGGCCTGGCGGATGTCCTTGAGCAGGAATTCACTGTGGGTGTCGTACAGCACACCGACCTGTCGCACTTGCGGCAGGATGGTACGGATCAGCCGTAATTGTCGCGCCATCGGTGGATCGCTCCACAGCAGGCTCAGATGCGCAGGCGTGGCCTCGCCCAGGCGCTCGCGGGCTTGCTGGCGGCTGATGCGCAGGACCAGGGTGGCCGGGCCCCGGGCGTCTTGCAGGCGCCACTCCAGGCTGGGCAGGTCAAGCAGAACCAGGCGGACATTATCTGGCAACTTGTCCGGCGCCGGCAGGTTGGCCAGCGGCGTAAACCGCACGCTGTCTTCGGGGCGCAGGGCTTTCAGGGCCTGGGTGAAAGACTGCACGCCGGGGCTGTCCTCGGCGCCGGTCAAGAGGATTTCGGCGGCCCGTGCCTGGAGGGTTGTCAGCCAACCGGCAAACACCAGGCACAGGGCCAGCGTCAGGCGGCCATGAAATGGCATCTTGCGAGGGGAGTGCCGGGACATCTAGAACGACAACTCCGCACTGAAGTACACGACATGGTGGGCGTCGTAGCGGTTGTCGACGAAGGTCATGGGCTGGTTGTCCAGGCGCTGCTGCAGGACGCCCGCCAGTTCCAGGCTGGCCTTGCCCAGAGGAATGCGCCGGGCGATGCGGGTGTCCACCCGTTCGAAGCGATAGCCGTTGAGATCGTCGGCGGCGTAATAGAACAGCGCGCTGTTCCAGCCTTGGCCCCAGTCCCTTAGCCAGCCGGCCGAGCCGCTGTTGCGGGCGGTCAGTTGTTCGTCGAGGGGGTTGCTGGCCTGGGCGTCGACATAGGCGTAGGTCAGGCGCAGGCGGTCGGCGCTGGTCATGCGCCAGTCGAACTGGGTCTCGACCCCGGAGAACTGTGATTCGTTGGCGTTGCTGGCAATATACTGATTGTTGCGCAGCGGCTCGCTGATCATGCCGGTGATTTCGTCATGGAACAGTTTCACATCGACCGCCAGGCCCAGGTCCACGAAGTAACCGTTGTAGCCCAGTTCCCGGGAGCGCATGTGTTCTTGTTCCAGGTTTCCGGGGCCGCGGGTCTGGACGAAGTAGCGGGCACTGTTCTGGCCGAAGGCGGTGGGTTGCAGGTTGGTGACCTGATAGCTCCAGTTGACGTTGTTCTCGAACATGTCCGGCGAGCGCACGGCTTCGGAGTACACCGCCCGCAGGCCATGGCGTGGAGTGATCAGGTAATTGACGGCGATCCGCGGAGTCAGCGAGCTGCCGGTCAGGCGGGTGTCTTCGAACATCGCGCCGCCCTGCAACAGCCAATGCTCGGTGGCCCGCCATTCGAGCTGGCCGAACAGGCGCCAGGTGGTGTCGTCCAGTGTGCCGTTGAAGTACGTCTCCGAGTCGGCCCGGTCGTAGCGATAGTTGGCCCCGGTGACCAGGCGCAGGCTGTCGGACAGGCTCAGGGTGTCCTGGATCTCCAGGTCGTAGCGCGATTCCCGGGCGCTCTGGTCGATATCGCCGCACAGGGTTTGCGAGGCGCCGTTGCGCCACTGGTCGAGCACCTGATTGGCCAACGCCTGTTCCTGTGGCGTGCCGGGTGGCGCGCCGGTGCTGGTGTAGCTGGGGATATTGCGCGCCAGCTTCTCGGCATAGTTGGGGTTGAGCTGCCACAGGTCGGTCAGTTGCGGGCTGAAGGACACCTCGGCGTCACAGGCGCGCCAGGTCTGCTGGCGATCCCAGTGCTGGATCGAGCCCTGTACATAAAGGCTGTGATCGGGGTCCAGGTCCAGGTTCCAGCGCAGTGAACCGGCGTAGTCCTTGGCGATGACGTCGGAGTTATCCCCAGCGGCGGTAATCCCGGCGAACACGGGATGGTAGGTATAAGGCCGCTGGTTGGTCCCATCCTTGGCGTTCAATTGCCAGTCGATGGTCTGCCGTTCGTCCAGGGTCTGGCTGACGGACAGGTTGAAGCGGTTCAGGCGGCGGCTGTCGCGGTAGTCGGCGCCGTTGCGGTCGCTGTCAAAGCCATCGTCTTCCTGGCCGGACAGCGATAGCCGCAGGTCGCCGCCTTCCCATCCGCTGCCCTGGTTGGCGTACCAGTCACTGATGCCACGCTGGCCGCGGGTGATTTTCAGCCGGGTGCCGTGGCTGTCGGCCGGGGCACGGGTAATGATGTTGACCACTGCCATCAGCGCGTTGGCGCCATAACTGACGGTGTTGGGGCCGCGGAAGACTTCGATTCGCTCGATGTCTTCCATGGCCACCGGAATATCGCTCCAGTCCACCGTGGCCAGGCCGGCGCGGTACACCGAGCGGCCGTCGATCAGCACTTGCATGCGGCGGGCTTCGCTGGCGTTGGTGCCATGGTAGTTCACGGCCGCCTGGTTGCCTGTGATGTTGCCGACCATCATGCCCGGCACCAGGCGCAGCAGTTCGCTGATGTCCCGGGCGCCGCTGGCCTTGATCAGCTCGCTGTCGAGCACGGTCATGCTGCCCGGCACCGCCGCTGGCGATTGCTTCAGGCGCGTGGCCGTCAGTACCTGGGGCAGGGGCTGGCTGTCCACGAACAAGTCGTCGGCCAGCACTGGCGGGCTGATGATCAGTGCCAATAGCAGGGACGAACCTGAGCGGGAAGGGCCAACGGACACGGTACAGCCTATGGGAATGGGTGGGTGACGGGCATGTTAACTGAGCTGAACGACTTTTCCATTCACGTTGACAGCATTTTCCTAGGAATTAATGGTCAGCTTCCTACAGCTGGCGGTAATTGTTGCCGGGGCTGGTCGCCATCCGGCCGCTCCGTATAATGCCCCGCATTGCCACTTGGTATGGATGAACGGATTGCATATGACTGAACAGCGCCCGATTGCGGTCCTGGGGGGCGGGAGTTTCGGTACCGCCGTGGCTAACCTGCTGGCCGAGAACGGTCACCCGGTGCGCCAGTGGATGCGTGACCCGGAACAGGCCGAGGCCATCCGGGTCAACCGCGAGAACCCGCGTTACCTCAAGGGCATCAAGATCCGCCCGGAAGTGGTTCCGGTGACTGACTTGCAGGCCACCCTGGAGGGCAGCGACCTGTTTTTCGTCGCCTTGCCGTCCAGTGCCTTGCGCTCGGTGCTGGCGCCCCATGCCGAGCGCTTGAGCGGCAAATTGTTGGTGAGCCTGACCAAGGGCATCGAAGCCCAGACCTTCAAGCTGATGAGCGAGATTCTCGAAGAAATCGCCCCCAAGGCGCGGATCGGTGTGATTTCCGGGCCGAACCTGGCGCGGGAAATCGCCGAGCACGCCTTGACCGCCACGGTGGTCGCCAGCGAGGACGAAGCGCTGTGCCAACGGGTCCAGGCCGCACTCCATGGCCGTACCTTTCGGGTCTACGCCAGCGCCGACCGTTTCGGGGTGGAGCTGGGCGGGGCGCTGAAGAACGTCTATGCCATCATCGCCGGCATGGCGGTGGCGCTGGGCATGGGGGAGAACACCAAGAGCATGCTGATCACTCGCGCGCTGGCGGAAATGACCCGCTTCGCCGTCAGCCAGGGTGCCAATCCGATGACCTTCCTGGGATTGGCCGGGGTGGGCGACCTGATCGTCACCTGTTCCTCGCCCAAGAGCCGCAACTACCAGGTCGGTTTTGCCCTCGGCCAAGGCTTGAGCCTGGACGAGGCCGTGTCGCGCCTGGGTGAAGTGGCCGAAGGGGTCAACACCCTCAAGGTGCTCAAGGCCAAGTCCCAGGAGGCGGGGGTGTATATGCCGCTGGTCGCCGGGCTGCACGCGATTCTGTTCGAAGGGCGCACGCTTGAGCAGGTGATCGAGCTGCTGATGCGTGGCGAACCGAAGACCGACGTCGATTTCATTTCCACCAGCGGTTTCAACTGAACCGCTATTGAACGCAAGCAGGAGCGAGCCATGAACGATCCGCAAGGGCAACCCCAATACGAATCCATCCTGCTGCGTGTGCTGTGGATGGTGGTCTATCTGTTGGTCTGGCAGGTGGCGCAATTCATCCTCGGCGCCGTGGTGCTGGTGCAGTTGATTTATCGGCTGATCTACGGCGCGCCCAGCGCCAGCCTGATGAATTTCGGCGACAGCCTGAGCCAGTTCCTGGCGCAGATCGGCCGCTTCGGTACCTTCCACAGCGACCAGAAGCCTTGGCCGTTCGCCGACTGGCCGACCCCACGCACGCCGGAAGGCGAAGCGCCACACGCCGTGGCACCGGCCCCGCATCCCGTCCGGGACGAGGAGCCGAAGCTATGAAACTGTGGGTATTGCGTCACGGTGAGGCAGAGCCCCATGGTGTCCGTCCCGATCCGGAACGGGTCTTGACGGTGCACGGCCGCGAGGAGGTGTTGCTCAGCGCCGGCCGGTTGATGGGCGAGCCGTTGCGAGCCATCTACGCCAGCCCTTATGTGCGGGCCCAACAGACCGCGCAACTGGTGCGCGAAGCACTGGGGTTCGAACCTGAGCTGATCACCGTCGATTGGCTCACGCCGGAGACCCGCCCGACGGAGGTGCTAAGGCATCTGGAGGACCAGGACGATGTGCTGCTGGTCAGCCATAACCCATTGGTGGGCAGCCTGCTGGGCTTGCTGCAGCACGGCCATCTGCAACAACCCGAGCAAGTGCAGACGGCTGGCCTGGCTGAGCTGGAAGGTGACCTGCCCCTGGCCGGAGCGATGACGCTCAAGGGTATCCAGCATCCATAGGCAGGTTGGCAGCAGGGCTGAGCAGAGTAAAACCATAAAGGAACGACAACGATGAGTCTGTGGCGCACCACCCCCAACATTGAGCAATTGAACGCCGCCGGTAAAAACACTATCAGCGAAGTGCTGGACATCCGCTTCGAATCGTTCGACGACGAGTCGCTGACCGCCAGCATGGTGGTCGATCACCGCACCCATCAGCCATTCGGCCTGCTGCATGGCGGTGCTTCCGTGGTGTTGGCCGAAACGGTCGGCTCCATGGCCGCCTACCTCTGTGTGGACACCAGCAAATTCTATTGTGTGGGCCTTGAAATCAACGCCAACCACCTGCGCGGCGTGCGCAGTGGACGGGTGACGGCCACGGCCCGAGTGGTCCACCTGGGGCGCACCACTCAGGTCTGGGACATCCGTCTGGTCAACGACGAGGGCAAGGTCAACTGCGTGTCGCGCCTGACCATGGCGGTGGTGCCATTGGGTGAGCAGCCGCCGGCGCGTTGAAGCCCTACCTGTGGCGAGGGAGCTTGCTCCCGCTGGGCCGCGAAGCGGCCCCAAACCCACCGACTCGATCAGCCTGAATCATCGAGTGGCCTGATTTTGGGCCTGCTGCGCAGGCCAGCGGGAGCAAGCTCCCTCGCCACGGTGTTCAACATGAAATTCTGTGGTGGTGAGGCTCAACCCCATAGCCCAAGCCCGACTGTCATCATTCCTGTCAGTTACGGTCATTGCCGCGCCGTCGGGTTCTGCGGACAATCTGCCGCAGTTCCCCCAATGGATCGGCTGTCATGTCGCAACAGATTTTTTTCGCCCACGCCAATGGTTTTCCCTCGGCCACTTACGGCAAGCTGTTCGCCGCATTGGCGCCGCAGTACCAGGTCGCGCATCTGGAACTGCACGGCCATGACCCGCGTTTTCCGGTGGACGATAACTGGCACAACCTGGTGGACGAACTGATCCATCACCTGGAGCAGCAACCGGCGCCGGTGTGGGGTGTTGGCCACTCCCTGGGCGGCGTACTGCACCTGCACGCGGCGTTGCGCTGCCCCCAGTTGTATCGCGGCGTGGTCATGCTCGATTCGCCAGTGCTGACCCGTACCGACCAGTGGGTGATCCTGGCCGCCAAGCGCCTGGGGTTCATCGATCGCCTGACCCCGGCGGGCCGGACGCTGGGGCGGCGCGAGGAGTTCGCTGACCTGGAATCCGCCCGGCAGTATTTTGCCGGCAAGACACTGTTTCGCGGCTTTGACCCGGATTGCTTCGACGCCTACCTGCAACACGGCCTGCAACAAGTCGGCGACCGGTTGCGCCTGCGCTTCGACCCGGCCACGGAGATCAGTATCTACCGCGGCGTGCCGCACACCAGCCCAGGACGGCCCCGTAAGCTCAAGGTGCCGCTGGCGGTGGTGCGCGGCCGGCAGAGTCGCGTGGTGATGCGGCATCACACCCGTTCGGTGGGGCGTATGCGCCATGGCGAATCCCTGAGCATGCCCGGCGGCCATATGTTTCCCCTCGAACGCCCACAAGACACGGCCAACCTGCTCAAGAACCTGTTCCAGCGTTGGGAAGGGCGCAGCGCATGAGTGGGGTCGAGGAGGTCCGCCTGAGCCTGCCTCACATCGAACTGGCGGCTCATTTGTTCGGTCCGGAAGACGGGCTGCCGGTGATTGCCCTGCACGGTTGGCTGGACAACGCCAACAGCTTCGCCCGCCTGGCGCCCAGGCTCGCGGGGCTGCGGGTGATCGCCCTGGACATGGCCGGTCACGGTCATTCCGGGCATCGACCGCTGGGTGCCAGCTATGCCTTGTGGGACTACGTCCATGATGTGCTGCAAGTGGCCGAACAACTGGGCTTGAAACACTTCGCCCTGCTGGGGCATTCCATGGGCGCCATTGTCTCGCTGGTGCTGGCCGGTTCCCTGCCGGAACGGGTGACGCACCTGGGGTTGATCGATGGAGTGATTCCCCCTACCGCCAAAGGCGATAACGCGGCCGAACGCATGGGCATGGCCCTGCAAGCCCAGTTGGATTTGCAGCAAAAACGCAAGCCGGTCTACAAAACCCTCGACCGGGCCATCGAAGCGCGCATGAAGGGGCTGGTAGCGGTCAGCCGCGAGGCCGCCGAGTTACTGGCCCAGCGCGGCCTGATGCCGGTGCCCGGGGGCTATACCTGGCGCACCGACAATCGCCTGACCCTGCCATCGCCCTTGCGCCTGACCGAGGAGCAGGCCATGGCGTTCGTTGCGCGGGTCGCTTGTCCGGCGCATCTGGTGGTGGCGGCCGACGGCATGCTTGCCCAGCACCCGGAGTTGCTGGAGCGTCTACCCTTCAGCCATGAGCAGTTGCCGGGCGGCCATCATCTGCACCTTAACGATGAGGTCGGTGCCGGGCTTGTAGCAGACTGTTTCAATCGGTTCTTCACTGTTCCTTGACTTGCGCCGGGCAACTGTCGAGGCTGGGCGGGTTGAAAGGGAGACAACCATGACAGACCTCTGTTTGCCAGCTTCGCGGTGCATCGGCGACGCCCATCGCGTCCAAGCGTCCCAGGCCAAGCCGATCCGATGAAATTATCCGTTCACTTACTCGTCCTGCTGGTGCTGGCCTGCTTCAGCCCGGCGTCGTTCGCCGTCGATGTGCCGGGCAGTCGCGACCTGGATCGCGTGCCACGCATGCCCGATGCACAGATCGTCGATTATCGGCAAACCAGCGACCTGGAACGTGTCTACCCCATGGGCTCGATCCGCAAGATCAGCGGCCAGTTGCGTTTTGACGGCCAAGTCGATGCCCGTGGGAATGTCACGTCGGTCACCTATGAGCTGCCGCCGGAACATTCCGCCACCCAGGCCTTTACCGCGGCCCGCGAAGCCTTGCAGAAACAGGGCGCCGAGCTGTTGTTCTGGTGCCAGGCGCGCGATTGCGGCGAAAGCAGCCTGTGGGCCAACGACGTCTTCGGCAATGCCAAGCTCTATGGCGCCGACAACGGCCAGGCCTTCCTGCTGCTGCGCCTGGCGCCGCCCGCGGACAACACGCTGATTGCGCTGTATGCCATTACCCGGGGCAATCGCAAGGCCTACCTGCATGTCGAGCAGTTCGAGGCGAATGCTGCGTTGGGTGACTTGCTGCCGACATCGGCCACCCTGTTGCGCCAGCTCAAGGACACTGGGGGCCTGGACTTGCCGCGTCTTGCCGATGGACCGGACGACACCTGGTTGCGCCTGTTGTCCCGGGCGCTGAACCTGGACACGGGCCTGCGGGTCAGTATCGCCGGTCCCCGGGCCGAGGACTGGCGTGAGGCGCTGGCGGGCCAGGGCGTCCGAGCGGCGCGCATGGAGGCCGCCGACGGCGAGGCGGCGGGATTGCACCTGGAGTTGCTGCGCTAAGCTGTCTCGGGGCAGCGGTTTCACACCTGGGCCCCGGTCCTGTTCATTTTTTCGAGACCCTACATGCTCAATAACGATCGGCTGTTGGTGCAGATCCTGCTCCTGGTGTTGTTCGGCGCAAGCCTCTGGGTCATGGCGCCGTTCTGGTCGGCGCTGTTCTGGGGCGCGGTGCTGGCGTTCGCCAGTTGGCCGTTGATGCGTCTGCTGACCCGCTGGGTCAATGGTCGCGAATCCCTGGCGGCGGCGTTACTGACGGTGGGCTGGATGCTGTTGGTGGCGGTGCCGCTGGTGTGGTTGGGTTTCAACCTGGCCGACCATGTGCGCGATGCCACCGCGTTCATCAGGGACGTCCAAGTCGATGGCTTGCCCGAAGCCCCTGACTGGCTTGCCGCTATCCCCTTGGTGGGCGGGCGGCTGGTGGGCATCTGGAACAGCATCGATCAGCAGGGCGCGGCCATGATGGTGTCCATCAAGCCGTACCTGGGGCAGGTCGGCAACTGGCTGTTGGCGCGCAGTGCGCAGATTGGCGGCGGCATACTCGAACTGACCCTGAGTATTGTGTTCGTGTTCTTTTTCTATCGCGACGGCCCGCGCCTGGCGGCGTTCGTCCATGGGTTGCTGGAACGCCTGATCGGCGACCGTGCCGGTTACTACATTGAACTGGTGGCCGGTACAGTGCAGCGGGTGGTCAACGGCGTGATCGGCACTGCGGCGGCCCAGGCCGTGCTGGCGCTGATCGGCTTCCTGATCGCCGGGGTGCCGGGGGCGCTGGTACTGGGGATCGTCACGTTCCTGTTGAGCCTGATCCCCATGGGACCACCCCTGGTCTGGATCCCCGCCACGGCATGGCTGGTATGGAAGGGGGAATACGGGATGGCGGTGTTCCTCGGCATCTGGGGCACATTCATCATCAGTGGCGTGGACAACGTGCTCAAACCCTACCTGATCAGCCGTGGCGGAAACCTGCCCCTGGTCATCGTGTTGCTGGGGGTGTTCGGCGGGTTGATCGCCTTCGGTTTCATCGGCCTGTTCATCGGTCCGACCCTGTTGGCGGTGGCGTACAGCCTGTTGACGGACTGGAGCAAGAGCCAGGCGCGGTAGTCTGAGTGCCGAGCACTTGTGGCGAGGGAGCTTGCTCCCGCTGGGTTGCGCCGTGGGAGCTGCCGAAGGCTGCGATCTTTTGATCTTTCGCTTGGGACTCAAGTGTCTGGGGAAAGATCGCAGCCTCGTTGCACTCGACAGCTCCTACAGGGGAGATAAGGGCTTAGAGGCGAGGCAGGCTGATCACCGCCGTCAACCCACCCCCCGGCGTTTCTTCCAGGCTCAATTGCCCGCCCAGGCGTTCGGTGGCTTCCCGGGCGATGGTCATGCCCAGGCCGACACCACCGGAGTTGCGATTGCGCGAGCCTTCCAGGCGGAAAAAGGGCTCGAACACCGCTTCGCGTTTGTCCGCCGCAATACCGGGGCCGTGGTCGATGACTCGAATCGATAACTGATGTGGCTGGTCTTGCAGGGCAATCAAGGCATGGCCGGCGTAGCGCAGGGCGTTGTCGATGAGGTTGTTCAGGCACGAGCGCAGTGCCATGGGTTGCACCTGCAATGGGGCGCAGGTGCCGCTGACCTGCACATCGGCGCCCCGGTCCTGGGCGTTTTCGCTCAATGATTCCACCAGGGCCTGCACGTCCATCCATTGCAGCGCTTCACTGGTGCGCTGTTCGTGCAAGTAGGTCAGGGTGGCATCGAGCATGCCGATCATGTCGTCCAGGTCCTGGCGCATCTGGCCTTGCAGCTTGATGTCATCGATCTGTTCCAGGCGCAGCTTGAGCCGCGAGAGCGGCGTGCGCAGGTCATGGGATACCGCGCCGAGCATGCGCGAACGCTGTTGCACCTGCTCTCGAATCCGTTGCTGCATCAGGTTGAACGTATGGGCTGCCTGCCGTGCTTCACGGGGGCCGTTTTCATCCAGCGGCGGGCTGTCGAGGTTTTCGCTCAGGCGCTCGGCAGCGTCGCTCAGGCGTTGGATCGGTCGGGTCAGGAGCTTGGCGCCGTACCAGGCCGCGATGATCAGGAACACGAATTGAAAGGTCAGTGGCACCACCGGGCCGCCGAACCAGGGACGCGGACGGCGGTTGGGGGGCGGGCCGAAGCGCGGGGGGGCTTCGCCTTGTTGGTTCATTCCTGGCGGTGGCCCGGGGGGCGGCTGGTCGTAATGGACAAACCAGGCAAAGGCCAGCAGATGCGCCAGGACAATCGCCAATAGCAGCACGCCAAACAGGCGGCCAAACAGAGAGTCCAGGCGCAATCGCATCAACCGATGTCCCGGGCGTCGAACAAGTAGCCTTCACCGCGTACGGTCTTGATCAGTTGGGGGGCCTTGGGATCGTCGCCCAGCTTTTGGCGCAGGCGCGATACCAGCAAGTCGATACTGCGGTCGAACGCTTCGATGGAGCGGCCGCGAGCCGCGTCCAGCAGTTGTTCGCGGCTGAGCACCCGGTGCGGTCGTTCGATGAAGACCCACAACAGGCGAAACTCGGCATTGGATAGCGGCACCACCAGCCCGTCGACCGAGATCAGTTGGCGCAACACGCTGTTGAGCCGCCAGTTGTCAAAACGGATATTGGTTCGTTGCTCGGTACGGTCGTCACGTACCCTGCGCAAGATTGTCTGGATACGCGCCACCAGTTCCCTGGGTTCGAACGGCTTGGCCATGTAGTCATCCGCGCCCAGTTCCAGACCGATGATGCGGTCGGTGGGCTCGCAGCGGGCGGTGAGCATCAGGATCGGGATGTCCGATTCGGCGCGCAACCAGCGACACAACTGCAAACCGTCTTCACCCGGCAGCATCAGGTCGAGCACGACCACGTCGAAGTGCTCGGCCTGCATCGCCTGGCGCATGGCCGCGCCATCGGTCACGCCGCTGGCCCGTATGCTGAAACGGGCCAGGTAATCGATCAGCAGCTCGCGGATCGGCACGTCGTCGTCAACGATCAGCGCGTGGGTACTCCAGCGCTTGTCGTCGTCGGACACTTTTTGATTGTCAGAATTTGCAACAGGAGTGTTCTGCATGGATGCATCATCTGCCAGGTAGGCTGCCAACCGTAAAGAAGGCGGCGAGGTGGAGGCTTCAGCATAGGCGTCGTGCCACGAGGCGTGAAGCGCTGAAAGAGCGGGTTGCGGCGGCGGACGGTAGCGCGTCGACGTGTTGTACGCATGTCATGAATGTATCGGCTTCGACACAAAGGCCGCTATCGTCCATGCTGCTGGAGGGCGATGAGATTTACCGATCATCGGGTCCCGCACGGGCGCTCGTTCCGCTACAATGCGCGCCGATTTCGACTTGCCTGAGAGCCCGCTCATGTCCGCCTGCCAGACGCCCATAATCGTCGCCCTGGATTTCCCCACCCGTGACGCCGCCCTGAAGCTGGCCGACCAGTTGGACCCAACGCTTTGCCGGGTCAAAGTCGGCAAGGAACTGTTCACCAGTTGCGCTTCGGAAATTGTCGGGACCCTGCGTGACAAGGGTTTCGAAGTGTTCCTGGACCTGAAGTTCCACGACATTCCCAACACCACTGCCATGGCGGTCAAGGCGGCTGCGGAGATGGGCGTATGGATGGTCAACGTGCATTGTTCCGGTGGCCTGCGCATGATGGCGGCCTGCCGTGAAGTGCTGGATCAGCGCAGCGGCCCGAAACCGTTGCTGATCGGCGTGACCGTGCTGACCAGCATGGAGCGCGAGGACCTGGCCGGGATCGGCCTGGACATCGAGCCTCAGGAGCAGGTGCTGCGGTTGGCGGCGCTGGCGCAGAAGGCCGGCCTGGACGGTCTGGTCTGTTCGGCCTTGGAAGCTGGCGCCCTGAAAGCGGCCCACCCGTCGTTGCAACTGGTGACCCCGGGGATTCGTCCGGCGGGCAGCGCCCAGGACGACCAGCGTCGCATCCTGACCCCGCGTCAGGCACTGGACGCCGGTTCCGACTACCTGGTGATCGGTCGCCCGATCAGCCAGGCCGCCGATCCGGCCGAGGCGCTGGCGGCGGTTGTGGCTGAACTGGCCTGAGCAAACTGATATCCCTTGTGGGAGCGAGCTTGCTCGCGATAGCGGTATGTCAGTCAATAGCAATGTTGACCTGACAGGGCCTCATCGCGAGCGAGCTCGCTCCCACAGTTGTTTTGTCAGACCTTGAGTACAAGTTTCCCGAAGTTCTCCCCGCTGAACAATTTGCTCAGCGTCTCGGGGAAGGTTTCCAGCCCTTCCACAATGTCTTCCTTGCTCTTGAGCTGCCCCTTGGCCATCCAGCCGGCCATTTCCTGCCCGGCGGCGGCGAACTGGGAGGCGTAGTCCATGACCACGAAACCTTCCATGCGAGCCCGGTTGACCAGCAGTGACAGGTAGTTGGCGGGGCCCTTCACCGCTTCCTTGTTGTTGTACTGGCTAATGGCACCGCAAATCACCACGCGGGCCTTGAGGTTCAGGCGGCTGAGCACGGCATCCAGGATGTCGCCCCCGACGTTGTCGAAATACACATCCACGCCTTTGGGGCATTCGCGCTTGAGGCCGGCGTGGACGTCTTCGTTCTTGTAGTCGATGGTGCTGTCGAAACCCAATTCATCGACCAGGAATTTGCATTTGTCGGCACCGCCAGCGATGCCCACCACACGACAGCCTTTGATCTTGGCAATCTGCCCGGCGATGCTCCCCACCGCACCGGCGGCACCCGACAGCACCACGGTCTCGCCGGCCTTGGGCGCACCGACGTCCAACAGGGCGAAATAAGCGGTCATGCCGGTCATGCCCAGGGCGGATAAATAACGTGGCAGCGGTGCCAGTTTCGGATCGACTTTGTAGAAACCCCTTGGCTCGCCGAGGAAATAATCCTGCACACCCAGTGCACCGTTGACGTAGTCCCCGACCGCGAACCCCGGGTTGTTCGAAGCAATCACTTGGCCGACACCCAGCGCCCGCATCACTTCACCGATGCCCACCGGTGGAATGTAGGACTTGCCCTCGTTCATCCAGCCGCGCATGGCCGGGTCCAGGGACAGGTATTCGTTCTTCACCAGGATCTGGCCGGCTGCCGGCTCGCCCACCGGTACTTGCTGATAGGTGAAAGTCTCGCGGGTCGCGGCGCCTACCGGGCGTTTGGCGAGCAGGAACTGGCGATTGGTCTGGGCAGTCATGGTTGGCACTCAAGATGAATGAAGACTTGTTGATAGACCTTCGAGGGGTTTGTCGCAAGGTTCGCCATCTCAGCGAATGCACTTCGATCCAACCCAGTGATAGTCCCTCAGGGCCCCTTATCACTGGCGCCCATGAATGCCCAACCGGCATCTGGATAGTGCTGCCGTGCCACGCCTGGCTGTGGCTACACTGGCGCGACCCCGCATTTTTCGAGGAACAGACAATGAGCATGACGTTTTCCGGACAGGTCGCCGTGGTAACCGGCGGCGCCGCCGGCATTGGCCGCGCCACGGCCCAGGCGTTCGCGGCAGAGGGCCTGAAAGTGGTGGTGGCCGATCTGGACGTAGCGGGCGGCGAGCGTACGGTGCAGTCGATTCGCGATGCGGGGGGCGAAGCGGTATTCGTGCGCTGCAACGTGACGCTGGAAAGCGATGTGCAGCAGCTGATGGACGAGGCGATCAAGACCTATGGACGCCTTGACTACGCCTTCAACAACGCCGGGATCGAGATCGAGAAGGGCAAGTTGGCCGACGGTACCCTCGACGAGTTCGACGCGATCATGGGTGTCAATGTGAAGGGTGTCTGGTTGTGCATGAAGTACCAGTTGCCCTTGTTGCTGGCCCAGGGCGGCGGTGCCATCGTCAACACGGCCTCGGTGGCGGGCCTGGGCGCTGCACCGAAGATGAGCATCTATGCTGCCTCCAAGCACGCTGTGATCGGCCTGACCAAATCGGCCGCCATCGAATACGCCAAGAAGAAGATCCGCGTGAATGCGGTCTGTCCGGCGGTGATCGACACCGACATGTTCCGTCGTGCCTATGAGGCGGATCCGAAAAAGGGCGAGTTCGCCAATGCCATGCACCCGGTGGGGCGTATCGGCAAGGTCGAGGAAATTGCCAGCGCCGTGCTCTATTTGTGCAGCGATGGCGCGGCGTTCACCACCGGCCACTCCCTGGCGGTGGACGGCGGCGTCACGGCGTTCTGAGGACGTTTCCCTGAGCTTGTAGGAAGAAGCCCGCACTGGTTGCGGGCTTTTTCTTTGGGCGAGGGAAACATCCTCGGAGCGGCCTATCAATGTGTTTCAAAGGGTGAGAATCGGCGGTTTTGGCGACGTTGTCGTACATCGTTCGCGGGTGGCCTGTGCTTAACTGTTTCCGGAAATAAAACAAACGCTTAGGAGTTTGGTTACTCATGGAGTTGAGAATCGACCGGCAGGCCTTGGTGCCTGTCGTGCAGCAAATCGTCGACGCGCTGACCGGCTGGATCCGACAGGATGCGGTGCAACCGGGGACTCGCCTGCCGTCCGTGCGCCAACTGGCACGGCAGAACCTGCTCAGCCAGTCCAGCGTCAATGAAGCGTGTGAACGCCTGGTTGCCCAAGGCCTGCTGGCGTCCCGGCATGGCTCCAGCTTTTTTGTCGCGCCATCCCCCGCATCCGGGCATGGGTGCATCGACCCGGAGCGGCGACAGGATATGCCCACCGAGGGTGGTGATTCCCCGCCCTGGGCGTTGAGGCTGGGGTGTGGCGGGTTGCCCGAGAGCTGGCGTGAAAGCGATGACCTGGGTTATGCGATCCGGCAGGTCACCCGCACCGATATGGCGGGGTTGTTCAACTACAGCACGTCGCTGGGACTGCCCGCCCTGCGTGAGCAGCTGTCCAGGCGCCTGAGACAATTCAATATCGAGGCCGATAAAGACCTGATCCTGACCACCACCGGGGCGACCCATGGGCTGGACCTGATCGTGCGGACACTGTTGCAGCCAGGCGCCTGCGTGGTGGTGGAGAGCCCTGGCTATTCAAGCCTGTTCGACTTGCTCAGGTTGCACAAGATCGACATGATCGAACTGCCCAGGACCCCGCGCGGCCCGGACGTCGATGTGTTGCAAGACTTGTTGGCGACACACCGGCCCAGTGCGCTGTTCGTCAATAGTGCCTGTCACAACCCGACCGGTAGCAACCTGGCTCCCGCCGTGGCCCAGCGGTTGTTGCAACTGACGAAGCAACACGCCGTGCTGGTGATCGAAGACGATGCCTATGGCGACTTCCAGAACTCGGCGCGGACCCGGTTGGCAGCGCTGGATGCCGACGTGGTCTACGTGGGCAGTTTCTCGAAGACCCTGAGCAGTTCGTTGCGTGTTGGTTTCGTGGTGGCCGGACCGTCCATCATCGCGCGCCTGAGCGAGGTCAAAGGCATCACCAGCATGGGTGGGTCGCGGTTCTGCGAGGCGGTGCTGGCCAATCTCCTGGCCAATGGGGCCTATCGCAAACTGGTCCAGCGCCAGCGCCAGCGTTTGGGCGTCGATACGGCGGCGTTGTTGCAGGTGTTGGAAGATGCCGACTGGGAGGTCTTTGGCAAACCGGCCGGCGGGCTTTTCATTTGGGCAAGACCGCCAATCAGTGACTACGCTGGATTGCAGCGCCTGGCCAAGCGGTTCGGCGTGTTGTTGTCTTCGCCCACGGCCTTCAGCCCTTCGGGCACCGACAGCGACTGGCTGCGGATCAACGTGGCCTATGCCCGTGATCCCCGGGCACTGGGTTTTTTCCGGGCCGCGGCTCTGGATCGACCTCAAGTGTCCTGAAAACGACGCGGCTGTAGCTTTTTGCCATTATTCCGACGCCAGCATCTTGTGTTGCAGGGCGTCTCGTTGCGAATCTGCAATCAACACACACTGGCAGAGGACTGAGCGCAATGATTTCGGCCGTGCAAGGACGTTTTGCCAACCTGGGTATGGCAAAAAAACTGGGTATCGGATTTGTCCTGGTGCTGCTGTTGACCGCTGTGGTCGCGGCCATCGGCGTCTGGTCGCTACAGACCATCAGCTATCGCTTCGATGGCCTGAAGCAGATGTCGTCCCTCAACAGCGGGTTGCTCAAGGTCCGGCTACTGGAGCAGGAATACGCCTCGCGTTCCGACCCCAAGACGGCCGATGCCCTGCGCCAGGGTGTCGACGGGCTGCTGGCCCTGGCGAACGAACTCAAGGCGCAGTCGCCTGCCAACGTGCCGGTGATGAACGACGTTGAGCAGGCGCTGGGGGCCTATCGCAAGGCATTCGACGAGTTTGTCGGGTTGAGCCAGAGCAAGGACCTAGCGCTGGAAATGGCCAGTTGGTCGGTGTCCAGCGTGGCCAACAACCTCGATGTATTGCAGGCCGGGCTGGCGGATGACGGTACCTATACCTTGAAGGATTCCGAAGGCAAGGAAGGGGCCGAGTTCATCGAGCAGGCCAACCAGATCAGCGAAGTGTCGCGGTTGATGTTGCAGGCCATGAATGAAGCGCGGGTTCGTTTGGACCAGAGCCGCAAAGGCAATGTCGAAGGCGCCGGAGAAGGCAGCATCGAACAGGCCGAGCAAGCCATGAAACAGGCCGAAGCGCTCAAGACCACGGTCAAGGACCCGGGTTACCAGACCGTGCTTAATGAAGTGGCCGGGCACATCGTCGGGTTCAACGAGCAACTGGCCGAATACACCGGCTTGTTGGCGAAGGAGAAAATCGTCTACCAGCAACTTCACGAGCGTGCCGACCAAGTGGTGGCGCGGGTCGACCAGGCCTTCAGTGCCGAAGACCATGCCATGCAGACCGAACTGAAGAAGAACTCGCTGCTGATCATCGGTTCGTCGGCCTTGGCGTTGCTGGTGGGATTGATCGCCGCGTGGGTCATCACCCGGCTGATCGTGACCCCGCTGCGCAGTGTCATTCGCGTTGCCCAGCGGATCGCGGCGGGTGACTTGAGCGCCACGGTGGAAGTGACGCGCCGGGACGAGATTGGCCAGTTGATGCAGGCGATGCAACAGATGGGCGCAGGGCTGAGCAGTATCGTCAGCGGTTTGCAGGCCGGGATCGAGCAGTTGGCCAATTCGGCTCAATCGCTGTCGGCTGTGACCGAGCAGACCAACCTGGAAGTCAGCAGCCAGAAAGAGGAAACCGAGCAGGTCGCCACGGCCATGAACCAGATGACGGCCACCGTGCACGATGTGGCGCGCAATGCCGAAGAAGCGGCACAAGCGGCCCAGACTGCCGACGACAAGGTCGAAAGCGGCCAGCAGGTGGTGCGCCAGAGCATGGTGCGCATCGAACAACTGGCCGATTCGGCCACGTCGGCCAGTTCCAGCATCGAAAGTCTCAGCGCCGAGATCCAGAACATCGGCACGGTGCTGAGTGTGATCAAGAGCGTGGCTGAGCAAACCAACCTGTTGGCCCTCAATGCCGCTATCGAGGCGGCCCGTGCCGGGGAGCAGGGCAGGGGCTTTGCGGTTGTGGCCGATGAGGTGCGGGCCCTGGCCAGGCGCACGCAACAGTCCACCGAGGAAATCGAGCGACTGGTGAGCGCCTTGCGTTCAGCGGCCCAGGCTTCCGTGCAGCAGATCCAGAGCAGTGGCGAGTTGGTGAAGATGGCGGTCAGCGACGCACTGCAGACCGAGAGCGCGTTGGGCAGCATTGCGGCGGCGGTGTCGTTGATCCAGCAGATGAACCAACAGATCGCCGCGGCAGCCGAGCAGCAGAGCTCGGTGGCCGAAGAGATCAACCGCAGTGTCACCAGCATTCGCGCCAGTGCTGATCAATCGTCCCTGGCGATGCGCGGCAATGCCGCTTCCAGCATCGAGTTGGCGCAGTTGGGGATTGAGCTGAAAGGGATGGTGGGGCATTTCAAGTTGTGACGCAGGGGGCATCCGTTGGGTGCCGCGCCCTATGGGGCTTGTATGAGCTTGTGAGCTGTAGGAGCTGTCGAGTGCAACGAGGCTGCGATCTTTGCCCTAACGCTTGAGTCTCAAGCGAAAGATCAAAAGATCGCAGCCTTGTTGCACTCGACAGCTCCTACAAGCTCGTACGCTCGCCACGATGAGGCTGCGTTGCCTCAGTCGTAGACCTTCTTCTTCTTCCACTCGTCGTTTATTTCGTCGTCCTTCAAGCCTTCGGTCAACTGGTTGACCTCGCCCTCGACCGGCTGGGTGCTGGCCAGGACCTGAGCATTGGCGCGGGCCAGGAGTTTCTCCAGATAGGCCAGTTGTTCGGCGTAGACCTGTGGTTCCTGTTGCTTGCGCAGGTACTGCACGCCGCGCTCGAAGGCCAGGCGAGCCTGCCCGGGTTGTTCTTGCTGCAAAGCCTGCTGGCCGAGGTTGTTGAAGAACTCGATGTGCAGCAGCACCAGGATGTGCCGCACTTCACGGATCCAGCGCTTGGCTTCGTTGGGCGGCAGGAAACCGTCCTGGGCGGCACGGGTGATCTGGCCATGCAAGGCTTCGAGCAGGAAGCGAACGTCCTTGGCCTTGGCTTCGGTCTGGATCGGTGCCGGTGGATTGCTCACCGGGATCGATTCACCCTGGGCAGCCAGTGCGCTCAGTTCATCCAGGCGTGCCTTGACCGCGGAATTGGTTTTTTCCAGGTTCAGCAGGCGCTGGCAGACATTCATCTCGAGGCGCGTCATCAACAACTTCAGGGCAGGGGTCATCAACTGCCCGGGGAAGGTTTCGGTGAGCTCGCCACAGCGACGCATGCGGTCGTTGAGTTCTACCTTGGTGCGGGCCTTTTCCAGCTTGTTGTTTTCCACCACGTGGTTCATGTAGCCAATGGCGATCAACAGGGCGATCCCAGCTACGACGAGCAGGGTGATCATGAGTGGTGTCACCGGTAAGACCTCTTTATTAGGGTACGCATGTCATGAGTGTAGTGGCTTGGCTTTTAAGCGCATAGGCCCGAGCGACGTGATTAGACGGGCGTCGTGCTGTTTTATAGGACACATGATCGGGTAGGAGCACATTGCCATCATTTGTCGGGCGCGACTATAGCGCCTCGGCGGGCGACAGAATATAGGCGTCAGAGACCAGACGAGCAAAATGTGCCGATCGCCCCTCAAACCGGGCGAAGTCATTGATTTAAATAAATTTATATCTGGGGGTTGACGACCCTTCAATCCATCCATAGAATGCGCGCCACTTACAGCGTAAAGCACTCAGCCAAACGCTCTAAGTAGTGAATGTTGTACGTGTGTCCCCTTCGTCTAGTGGCCTAGGACACCGCCCTTTCACGGCGGTAACAGGGGTTCGAGTCCCCTAGGGGACGCCAATGCGGGAATAGCTCAGTTGGTAGAGCACGACCTTGCCAAGGTCGGGGTCGCGAGTTCGAGTCTCGTTTCCCGCTCCAATTTTAAACAGTGTTGCTTTCGGGCAGTACTGAGTGAAGCCAGAGCCGACATCTTCGGATGCGGATTTGGGCACTGAAATACACACCATGTGTTTCAGTTAGCGTGTCCCCTTCGTCTAGTGGCCTAGGACACCGCCCTTTCACGGCGGTAACAGGGGTTCGAGTCCCCTAGGGGACGCCATTTGCGGGAATAGCTCAGTTGGTAGAGCACGACCTTGCCAAGGTCGGGGTCGCGAGTTCGAGTCTCGTTTCCCGCTCCAAATTCAAAAAAACGCCGCTCATACGAGCGGCGTTTTTTTATGCGCGTGAAAAGGCCTCGCTGCGCGCATAGGTCTTTAACCGACGATTTTCGTTGTCTGAGGGGGTTTACCGCCCTTTACCTTAATAATGAAGGTGGAGCGAAAGTACTTCATTCAAAACTTAAGGAAAAACGCTCAGGAAGATTAATAGTTCATTCCTAAAAAAAAGCCCTTCTCCTAACCTTCCAGTACCCGTCCTGGAGGTGCACTTATGCTGATTTTTGTTAAATCGATGGTCATTGGGCTGTGCATTGCAGCCCCAGTGGGGCCCATTGGGCTGTTGTGCATACAGAGAAGCCTCATGCTTGGCTGGAGAGCCGGTTTCGCAACGGGATTGGGGGCCGCCACTGCCGATTCGATCTACGGATTCATCGGCGCCCTGGGGGTCACGGCCATCATCGCGACGCTGATCAGCTTCAAACCTTGGTTGTGTATTTTTGGCGGACTATTCCTCGCCTACATTGGTTATCAGACAATACGATCGAAAGGTGGCGCGACCGCCATGGCGGGTGAGCGTGCTAACATGTTCAAAGCCTACTCGACCACGCTGTTCCTGACCCTGTCGAACCCCATGACCATTTTGTCGTTCATCGCGATATTTGCCGCGTTGAGTGATGGCATGGCCAGCGACCAAGGCGGCCAGCACGCCTTGCTGCCGATGGTGACCGGTATATTCCTGGGCTCGGCTGCCTGGTGGTTGGGCTTGAGCGGGTTCTCCTCCATTTTCAAGGCGCGGATTGCCGAATCGAAGCTAAGGCTGATCAACTACTTTTCGGGGGCGACCATCACCATTCTGGGGGCCTACCAGGTCGCCACTGGCGTCATGCTGGCTACGGCAACCTGATAAAAGAGGTCTTACTGCAGTCTGGACTCAACATACGCCCTGAAGCGGCTTATTGCTTGGGTGACGTCTGGGGCGGTGGCATTGCTGAATGAAAGCCGGACCTGATTAGCCGCCTCATTCGTCAGCGAAAATAAAGTGGTGGGGAACACGATCACCTTGAATTGCTGGGCGCATTCGCGCATTTCAGAGTATCCAAAGGCGAAAGGCAGCCGCAGATTGATGAAGAAGCCGCCTGCCGGCTGATTCCAGCTGACCGTTCTTTGGGCGCCGACCTTGAGTGGGAACTCACGCTCGAGGCATTCGAGCATGTGGTTTCTTTTCTTCGTATAGGACAACACCCTGGGTTGGTTCAGTCCTGTCAGTGAGTAGTTGTTCTCGATCAGCAAGCCGGCGACGACCGCTTGGCACAGGGCAGGGGTGTTCACGGTGATCAGGCTTTTGGCCTTGCACAATCGGGCACTGAATGACGTGACGCCGGCGCCCTCCGGCGCGACCACATAACCCATGCGCAAGCCCGGAAAAATCGATTTGGCAAAGGAGCCCAGCAAGAACACTCGATTGCTGTCGATAGACTTCATGGACGCAATGGCATCGCCTTCGTACCTGAAGTAACGGTAGGCCGTGTCTTCAAGGACGAAAAAATTCTTTTCACTGGCCAAGGAAAGCATGGCTGTCCTGGCGTGATAGGAGAGGCTGTCGGCGGTCGGATTGCTAAAGTCCGGAACGGCATACAGTGCTTTGATTTTTTCCCCTCTGGATTCAAGTTCTTCAATGATTCTGCGAAGGGCGATCGGGTCGAGAAAAGTCGCCATGGGGACGGGGGCTATTTTTATGCCCAGCAGTTTTGCGATGCCCGTGATCCCGGAAAACACCGGGTCAGGCACTAGTAAAATCCCACCGCCTTCAAAAATGGACAGGAGCGTCAAGGTACAGGCTTCCTGAAATCCCAGGCACACCACGATGCTTTCAGGGTTGGAGACGGTTATCCCTTCATCCGTCTGCAAATAAGTGGCAATCATTTCATTGATGATTCCCGAGGTTTTTCCATATTGGCAAAGCAGCGTCGCCAGTGAGTGCCCAGTGCCGGCAACGTGACGTTTGTATTGGGCCAGGCCCCTGTCGATGAGCGAAGGGTCGCACTGCTGGTCATCGGGTCGACCGGAGGCCAGCGAAATGGCCTCCGGGTTTTCCTGGGCGATGGAGTTCAGAAGGTGGATGACGTTCAGGAGGGGGTCTTCGAATATCGTGTTTTCGAATGCGCTGGACACTTTTCGCTTCTCCATAAAAAAAGCAACGAGCCACTGAAGGCTCGTTGCTTGTGATGACACGCTAGGCAGGATCGAGTGAGCTTTTCTGATCGACCTTGCTTTCCATGGTTTCGAATGCCTGGAGCAGGTCCTCCTTGAGGTCTTCAAGATCCTCCAGGCCAAAGCACAATCGAACCAGGCCTTTCTCAATACCCATGTCCGCTTTTTCCTGATCCGTCATCGAGGCGTGGCTGCCACTGAAGGGCTGGGCGACCATCGAGGTCACGCAGGCCATACCGGTGCCTGTGCCAAACCATTTGAGCGCGCTGGTGAACGTTTTGTAAAAGGGCACCAGATCGGGCCGAATATCAACAAACACAATGCCGCCATAGCCGGTCAATTGCTGGCCATCGATGCGTGGGTAATAGACATGCTCGATAAACGGCAACTCGCGCAGATAGTGGAGCATGCTTGCTGTCGTCTGGCTGTGTTTTTCCATGCGCAGGTTGAACGTCTGCAGGCTTCTGCGCAGTAACCAGGCGCTATTGGGGGTGAGTATCGTGCCTGAATAAAAGCGGCCCTCAATGAGACGGTTGTAAATCGTCTCATTGTTGACCAGCACCAGGCCGCCCATGACATCACTGTGTCCAGAGAAGTATTTGGTGGCGCTGTACAGGGAGATGTCGGCGCCAAAATTCAACGGCTTCTGAAATATCGGCGTGGCCCAGGTATTGTCAACGACCACCAGCGCCTGCGGGTTGTATTGCTTGACGGCCCTGCTGACCGCATGAATATCAATGTCTTTCAGGAAGGGATTGGTCGGTGTTTCGAAAATGACCATGTCGACGTTCGCCGGCAAGGCCTTCAGCCCCTCTGCCGTGGTGAGATCCAGAATCGTCAGGTGTGCGCCGATACGTGCCGCATAGCGCTGGAACAATTTATAGGAGCAACCATAGATGTATTTGTTGATGACCAGCGAAGCACCCGGTTTCAACAGTTCCAACACCATATAGATCGCGCTCATCCCGGTGCTGTAGGCCAGGGCATATTCACTGCCCTCCAGGGACGCGACGACCTGTTCCAATTCCGTCACGTTGGGGTTGGCTTTCCTTGAGTAGAAGAAGGCCGAGTCGGCGTTGAAAGCGCTGCACTGATAAATAGGCGTTACCGAAGGGTGGGCGTCCCGGTCATCCACCTTGATATGAAGTATTTCAGTAGACACTTTCATGCTTGGCTGACCAGTTTGATGACCTGTTCATACATGTTTTGCTTGCCCTCGTAACCCACGGTCGGAGTGATGTCATTTTGCGAAATACCAATCTCTTCAATCGACTCTGTCGGGAAGTGGGCCCTGTCGAAGACTTCGTGAAGGTTCGAGTTCACGCCGTTGGGGAGCCAGACCTCCGGGCCTGTTTCATCAATGCGAGCCTTGGCAATGATGAATCGATAGCTTTCATGGGGGCGCAAGGTCAGTGATTTCCAATCGCTGTTGTGGCCGTCCGTATAATTGCGTCGCAGGTAGACGGTCTGTTCGAAGTCTTCGGTATTCAGCACTTGGGCGTGCAGCGAGACAATGTCTCCGTGCCATTCGAACTTTCGCTTCTCGTAGGCGCTCAACGCGTCTTCGCGCAACTCCACAGGGGCGTTCGCCTGGTGTTCACCCAGCAATTTGAAATGCGCATCATGCCCGCACTGAGAGCAGCATCCTTTGCTGTCCAGTCCGATGATTTCAGCGTTCAAGCCATAACGGGTGACGAGCAGGGCGTTACAGTGGTTGCAACTGGTATTGGTCCCTTCGACGTCATTCACGTTACCCAGGTAGACATGCTCAACGCCCATGCTCCGAGCAACGTCCCGAGCCTTCAGGAGCCTGTCCACAGGCGTACGGATGCTGTTGCTCATCTTGTAATCGGGGTGAAACCTGACGAAGTGCAGCGGTACGTTCGGGCCCAGTTCATCCAGGACCCACTGGCTGATTTTCCTGGCCGTTTCCTCGTCGTCGCTGATGTCGGTCACCATCAAGGTGCTGACCTCGACATATTTGCCGGCGTCATAGACTTTCTTGATACCCGCCAGGACGGGCTCTACCCAGCCGGTGGTGACCTTGCGGTAGTATTCCGGGGAGATGGATTTCAGCGAAATCGAGAAAATATCGATGACCGGCAATAACTCATCGATGGCCTCTTCACTGATGAAGAATGCCGATTTATAGAGGTTGATCAGGCCCGCTTCCTTGGCCAGCTTTGCTGTGTCGAGGATGAATTCGTGCCAGACAACGGGGTCGTTATACGTCCAGGAAATGACGCGTATGCCGTGCTTGAGTGCGGTTTCCACCACCTGCTCGGGGGTGTAGTAGTAAACGTCCTTGTCGGTGACGTACTTGGCCTGCGATGTCTTCCAGTTATGACAGTAACCGCAGTTGAGCATGCAGCCGATATTACCCAGGGACAAGATCCGCTCCCCTGGGGCAAAGTGGAAAACGGCTTCGGTTTCGATTGTCTCTTCGGTGCTGTGAACGCCTTTACCGTAGTTCAATGTAACGAGCCTGCCTCCACGGTTTCCGCGCACTTTGCAAAAACCTAACTTGCCTTCCTGGATAACACAGTTGCGCGGGGAAAGATGACACTTAACAGCGCCCCCGGGGAGTATTTCTTCCAGTTTTGCCGGGCTGCTTTCCAAGGTCCAGTTTTTATTTTTTGTAGTGTCCATCTTTCACTCCTCATCACGGAAGTTGCCATCAATAGCATCGGTTTAAAAAGTCGAGGCGAAACGATCCTGCTGCCCTGCAGGGCAGTCATAGTTGTAGATTTATTAGTAAGCGGATGAAGCGCTCATCAATCCATAGTTTTTAAGTGCAAAGCGCTTGGCATTCATGTTCATGAACGGTTGAATAAGTGGGCCGATCACCAGCAGAAATGCAATCGTGCCGATACCGAAGGGCCCGCCTAAAAGCCAACCGCTCGAAAAGATGCCGATTTCAATAATCATTTTGGCTTTGGTGAACGACCAGTTCCATTTGGATACCATGGTCAATACCACCAGGTCCATGATCCTGATGCCGATACCGCTCATGATGATCAATGCGGAGGAATAGGCACACAGCATCAGCCCCGAGGCCAATAGCGCGTACTCATTCATTCTGACGATCAAGTACTCTCCGAGCCCCAGCCACGACCAGAGATCAATCAGCAGCCCAGTCAACGTCGTTGTAATGAAGGGACTTATCGGTGGGTATTTTTTGTTCCAGAGCACCCACCATGTCAGGAAAAACAGCGACACGATAGCCGAGCAAACGCCCATGCCCAGCATGAGTGCTTGATCGATCGAGATGATCAAGACATCTAAAGGATCAGTACCCAGTTGACTGATGATGAAACACTTGGCACCCAACGAAAAGAAACACACACCCATCAGGTACATCAATAACTGATCTTTTTTGAAGCGCCGGAGACTTAGGACTTGCGTGCCAATGTGCTGAGCGAGCGGGTGAGGTTTTTTTTCACACTTTTTCTTTTCATCTTCCATGCGAACACCATCCCTGGAGAGAATATTTTATTATGAGTGCGTCACGCTAAAGAACAGAGTCGTTGATTGCCCGGATTCTATTCAGGCTTTTCAGGCTGGAAATAGACTAGCGCCATGCTTTATTTTGGTGCATGCTTTTTTTAATGAAAAACGCGGGCTTTTCATTAAAATTTATACTTTTAACCGGGGAAAACGCACATGGATCGTATAGACGTCAAAATCCTGGGTAAGGTACAGGACTGTGGTCGGATTTCCATCACAGACCTTTCCAAGCACGCGGGGCTTTCTATTCCTGCCACCAATGACAGGTTGCGCAAACTTGAAGACTCCGGGGTCATCAAGGGCTATTGCGCTCAGTTAGATCCAACCAAGCTGGGGTATGGCATATCGGCTGTCGTCGGCATCACCACCCTCAAGCCGGCGAAAGCCAAATTGATAGCGACACTCACCGACATACCCGAAGTCGTCGAGTGCCTGCACATCACGGGGAATGACTCCTACCTGATCCGCATCTACGCCAGATCCATGGCTGAGATCGAGGACATTATTGCGAAAATCAATGCGTACGGTGAGACCCGGACCAGCATTGTCCTGTCCATTCCTATCGAGAGAAGAAAACTCGCCCCATGAGCCAGGGCGCCTGTCAGGCAGGGGCGGGGAGTGGTCGATCGACGAGGTCGCTCCCCGGCCATGGACGTCCGGTCTAGCTCTGGTACGGGGGGATGTTTATAGAACGATGACGATAACGGTAAAAATCTTTTAACCCTCAAGGCTGTGTACCAGGTTTTCAATCGCTTCCAGGGCGGCCTCATCCGGTGACGTTGCTGGATGTGCGTTGCGCATCTGGTATGCGAGACGATATTCACTGGGCGTGCAACTGGCGTATTGCTTGAAGGCGCGAGCGAAGTAGGACGGGTCCTTGAAGCCGGCCTCGTAGCCGATGCTGGTGATGGGCATCTGGCTGTTATCGAGCAGCTCCTTGGCAAAGCTCATGCGTTTGTTCAGCACGTAGTCGGTGAAACCGAGCCCATTGGCTTCCTTGAACACCCGGCTGAAACGAAACGTCGTCATGCCGCAACGCTTAGCCAGGTCGCGCTGATCGATGCTGTCGCGAAAATGCTGGTCGATGTACAACATGATGTGGCTGAGGGCTTGGTGCTTCTGGTGCCCGGAGGTCAGGCGAATGCTGTCCGGCAAGGTCGGGGAGTGGTCGATCTGTGAGGTCTTTGCTCGGCCATTGGCATTGCGGCGCAGTTCGCACAGTTGCACCACTGCGGTGAGGTAGCGCTTTCTCTCGGCGCCGGACAAGGGCAGCACCATGTATTCCCAGACGCTGGAGCGCATGGCCCACACCGCCAGCTCTTCGGAGTGCTGCACGGTGAACATGGTGATGGGCGTGCCAGGAGCGGTTCGTTTGATTTCCAACAGGCGTCGCAGGCCCGGCGTGTCCGGGCGGTCGAAATGGATGCAGATCATGTCGACCTGCTCCGCGCTGGGCAGCATGGCATTTTTTGCCAGCGTACAGTCGCACGTGTCCTGGAACAGGGAGACGAGTTCCTGGGTGGACCGGTCATGGGTCAGATCGACCCATAACAGCTTTGGTTTTGCAGTCGGATTGGACGCCATAGGACGACTACCCACAGGTGCTTGCTGCCCTTTAGCTAGCAGTATTGCCACTGTGCCATCATTTCGCCGAATAAATTTTTATAAAAGTCCGATCGTTTAGCGCCATCCGTCGTCATGGGACGCCCGTTCGCGTTGCCCAGGCTGGATTTCCCGCCGCGGCGCCTGTCCTGTGCGGCGCAAAAAAATCCTAGCGATGTGCAAAATCTTCCTAACGGCGATGACCACCTGCTGACTAGGGTTGCATCAGGCAGTTCGCAATGGACTGCCCTTGATAAAACAACCCGATGAGGTGTGCGAAATGACTCTTCAAACAATCAAGGCTTCGGTGCTGAAGTTCGCCAAAGATGAAGATGGCCTGACCATTGTGGAATACGCCGTGGCCGGCGGGTTGATCACCGTGTTGGTGGCCGCCGCATTTGTGCTCCTGGGCGGTGCCGTGAACACCAAGATCCGTGCGCTGTGCCAGGCGGTCAACGGCAACGTTGCCTGCTGACGGCGGCAACTTGCAGTGAAGGGGGCACGGTCACTTTCAAGGAAAACCGCTTGCGACTCTTTTGCAGTGAGTACAACGAATCAATCAAATGGACTTCGCGCTGTCCCCTCCAATCAAGTTCGTAACAGTACTTCTGACCCGCGTGAGGTTCATGAAATGACTCTCCAGACAATAAGCACTTCGATCAACAAGTTCGCCAAAGATGAAGACGGCCTGACCATCGTTGAATACGCGGTGGCGGGAGGCTTGATCACGGTGTTGGTGGCAGCGGCATTCGTCCTTCTGGGCGGTGTAGTGGATACCAAGATCCGTGCGTTGTGCCAAGCCGCCAATGGCAACGTCGCCTGCTAACGATAATCGCACTAGGGAGACGCATCATGTCCATGGAATTGCTGGTGTCGACGGTACTGCTGCTGGGACTGCTGGGTGTGGCGGTGGTGAGCGATCTGCTTCGCCACCGCATCCCCAACACGCTGGTCCTGTTGGGCCTTGCCTTGGGATTGGCCGGTCAGGTGTATACCGGCGGCATTGGTGGCCTGGGCGACAGCCTCTTGGGCATGTTGATCTGTTTCGCGCTGTTCCTGCCCATGTACGCCGTCGGTGGCATGGCCGCCGGGGACGTCAAGTTGATGACCATGGTCGGCAGCTTCCTGCCTTTTCATTACGCACTGTGGGCGGCGCTGTTCAGCCTGATCGCCGGCGGTGTGTGCGGTTTCCTGATCGTCCTGGCTCGGGGCCAACTGCTCCAGACCCTGGGACGCTACTGGTTGATTGTACGAGCCCAGGCCTATCTGGCGCCGACTTCGGACGAAGTGGCAGGCAAACCCTTCCCCTATTCGATTGCGATCCTGATCGGCACTTTGAACAGCGTTTACTGGCAACTGGTTGCCGGCGGCTGGGGAGTCTAGTCATGCACGTCATCAACGATAGCGATGCCTACCCCAGCGAACGGGAAGCGGTACAACGCCTGGCACCCCAGCCATGCACCATTCGCGACACAGGCCTGACCGACAGTTTCCTGGGTGAGCTGGTGTGCAAGCATCTGCACGACGCCGGTGTGCTGGACATGTCGCGGCTGGTGGAGCGCCTGGCCCTGACTGGCGCGGTGTTGGAGGAAGTCCTGGCGTTCCTGCGCAAAGACGGTCGTGTCGAAGTGCTGGGCCAGTTGGGGCAAACCGGTGGGCAGACGCTGCGTTATGGCCTCACCGAGCGCGGCCGCAGTTCGGCCCGTGATGCCCTGGCCCGCAGTGGCTACATCGGCGCGGCGCCGTTCCCGGTGAGCACGTATCGCTCGCTGATCAAGATCCAGACCATCCACCACGGTCGCATCACCGCCAAGGACATGAACCAGGCCTTGGCCGGCCTGGTGCTGAGCCAAGGCATGCTCGACCAGTTGGGCGTCGCCCTGAATTCCGGGCGGGCAATCATGATCTACGGGCCGGCGGGCACGGGCAAAACCTATGTCAGCAGCCGATTGATCCGGCTCTTCGCCGAGGCCATCTGGGTGCCCCATGCCATCGTCATCAACGAGTCGGTGATCGAGATCTACGACCCGCAGGTGCACCAGCGCCTGGACGACAATGGCCAAGCGAACAACCTGATGCTCAACGAAGGCATCGACCGCCGGCTGCTGTGCTGCAAACGCCCGATTGTCATCACTGGCGGCGAGCTGAGCATGGAGCAGTTGGACGTGCGCTACGACCCGTTCACCCGGCAATACCAGGCGGCGCTGCAGCTCAAGGCCAGCAACGGCCTGTTCATCATCGATGACATGGGGCGCCAACGCATGGCTCCCGCTGAGTTGCTCAATCGCTGGATCGTGCCCATGGAGGAGAAGCGCGATTTTATCAACCTGGGCGGTGGCCGGCATTGCGAACTGCCTTTCGACCTGGTGCTGGTGTTTTCCACCAACCTCAATCCCCTCGAACTGGCCGACGAGGCCTTCCTGCGGCGCATTGGCTACAAAGTGCAGTTTGGCTACCTCAAGCCCGAGGATTACGAACGCATCTGGCGCCAGGAGTGCGAGCGCCTGGGCATCCTGTATGACCCGCTGTTGGTGCGCCATGTCCTGCAGCGGTTGTATGCAAGCGAAGGCATGCCGCTGGTGCCTTGCCACCCCCGTGACCTGTTGAACATGGCGCTCGACCGCCAGCGTTACCTGGGCGGTTCCGGCCCCCTGTTGCCGCAAGAGCTGGAATGGGCCTGGCACAACTACTTCGTTCAGCTCGACTTCCTTTGATCCGGAGATACCGACATGAGCTCTCGTACACTTCCGCTGATTGGCGTTTCCCTGGTAATGGGCCTTGGTGCCGCATGGATGGCTGACGCCTGGCTGAGCGCACGACTCAACGCGTCCCCCGATGATCATTTGCGAAGCGTGGTGGTCGCCACGGTGGAAATCCCCTTCGGGCAAATGGTCGAGGCCCAGCAAGTCACCACCGTGCGCATGCCCATGGACACGATCCCGGACGACGCTTTCGATGCCAGCGAACAGGCCGTGGGCAAGATCGCCACCTTCGACATCCTGCGCGGCGACATCGTGCGGGGCGCGCGTCTGAGTGAGCACTTGGGCGGCAGTACCCTGGCTTCGCTGATCGCGCCGGACAAACGCGCCATTTCGGTCCGCGTGGATGATGTGGTCGGCGTGGGTGGCTTTCTCTTGCCGGGCAACCGGGTCGATGTACTGGCGACCAAGACCACCAGCGCCGGCAGCAACAGCGCCACGTCCCGGACCATCCTGGAAAACCTGCGGGTGTTGGCGGTGGACCAGACGGCGGGCACCGACAAGACCCAGCCGGTGGTGGTGCGGGCCGTGACCCTGGAAATGTCAGTCACCGAAGCCGAAGCGCTGGTCACTGCGCAAACCGAAGGCAAGCTGCAACTGGCGCTGCGCAACCCATTGAACCTGGAGAAGAAAGCCGTGGCCGTTGCGCCGCCAGCCCCTGCGCCGGTCATGGCCATGGCGGCCGCCCCGGTGCCAAAACCTGTGGTGCAGCGCAGTGCCAAGCCGCAAGGCGGGGCAATCACGCTGATCCGAGGGGTTGAAAGCAGTGTGATCAATGTCCGCTGAGTGACGCCTCCACGCCAGGCCCTTGCGGAGCGTGGCGATGCCGATCCTCAACGTAGTAGATGAGGGCTCGATGATGAATGCCAATATCCGGCGCCAGGGAGGGGCGGTGAGTGTACTGATGGTGATCGCGCTGGTAGCGATTTCCATGATGGCGGCCTTGGCCCTGGATGGCGGGCACATGCTGCTGAACAAGACGCGCCTGCAAAATGCGGTGGATGCCGCGGCCTTGGGCGGCGCCAAGACCCTGAGCCAGGTGAGTGGCGGCATCAACATGGCCAGCACCACCCGCGCGGCGGCCCTGGACACGCTGAACAGAAATGCCAACGCCTCAGGCAACACCGAGCTGGCCACCGCGGTCGCCGGCAACCCGGGGGCGTTTGCCGTGGTGGAACTGTCCAGCAGCGTCTATGGCCCGTTCTCCTATCCCGGGCCTAGCGATGCCAAATACGTGCGGGTGTCGGTGGCCAGTTATCAATTGAACGGGTTTTTCTGGAGTTTCGTGCAAACGATGGGCAGCGCCGGCTTGGGCAACAAGCGCGTGGCGGCGATTGCAACGGCAGGTCCCAGCCCCACCTCGCCTTGTGACTTGGCGCCGTTGATGGTGTGTGGCGATCCCACTCAATACAACCCTGGCGCCGGCAACTTCTGGGGGTACCAATTTGGCGACCTGGAGGTCTTGAAAACGGCGGCGGGGAACACATCGCCCATTGGGCCGGGCAACTTCCAATTGCTCGACTTCGGCTCGGGCGGCAGTGCGGTCCGGGAGGACCTGGCCGGCGGTGGCTCGGTTTGCCGCAGTGTCGGGAGCGACGTCCAGACGGCGCCGGGTAATAAAGCCGGCCCTACTTCCCAAGGCTTGAACACGCGCTTCGGTATCTACAACGGCCCGGTCAGTTCTTCGGACTACCCACCGGACCTGGTCACAGCGTCAGGCACCCCGGCGATCACCTACAACGATGCGCTCTCCCAGGCGCAATACAAAGGCAAAGCCGTCACTTCGAGCAACGGCGATCTTTCGGCGGGCGGCGAGGCGATACAGGACTACAACGACTGGCGGGCCCAGGTCGCCGCCTGTGTGGCGGGGGGCGCCAGCGGCTGCCAAAGCAACGGGGTTTTCGAGCGTCGGATGTTGAAAATCGTGATTGGCGATTGCGCCGGGAAACTGAGCGGCTCGACGTCGATTCCAGTCTTGGGGTTCGGTTGCTATTTCGTCGTGCAGCCGGTGGACGGCGGTGGTTCGGAATCCATCATCTTCGGCCAGTTCGTCCAGGAGTGCGAAGGCGACAACGTACCCGGCCCTACGCCGTCCACCGATGCCGGCCCGCAGATCATCCAACTCTACAAAACCTATCTCAACGGCAGCGGCACGCCGAGCACCGACTCGTAGGAGGCGTCATGGGACTTTCTCAGTTCAAACCCGCGCAAGCCCAACAAGGCGTGGCGCTGGTGGAGTTCACCCTGGTGCTGCCGTTGTTGCTGTTGTTGCTGCTGGCCTTCGGCGAGTTCGGCCGCATGCTCTACCAGTACAACGTGCTGTTGCAGGCCAGCCGCGATGCCGATCGCTTCGTCGCCAGCCAGGCCTGGAACTCCACCCTTGGCACCGTCGCCTTGGGCAGCACGCTCCTGACCCAGACGAAAAACGTCGCGGTGTATGGCGTGCCCAGCGCGACGGGAACCGCCGTGGTGTCAGGCTTGACCACGGCGAATGTGCAGGTCGCCGCCGAGGGCATCGATCATGTGCGCGTCACCATTACCTACACCTTCTGCCCGGTGATTGGCGCGGGCAACTGCGCGGGTTCGATCCCGGGTTTTTTCGGCAATGCCATTCCACTGGGCATCCAGTTGGTGGCGACGACTGTCATGAGGGCGCTGTGATGAATTACAAACACATGCGCGGCACTTACATCGTGGAGTTCTCCTTCGTGGGCTTGCTGGTGTTCATCCTGCTGTTCGGCGTGGTGGAAATGGGCCGGCTGTACTTCACGGTCAATGCGCTGGATGAAGCGGCGCGCCGTGGCGCGCGGCTGGCGGCGGTGTGCAATGTCAGCGATCCGGTGGTCTTGCGCCGGGCCATCTTCAACGCCGCGACGGACGCCGGCACCAGCCAACTGATCAGTAACCTGGCGACCTCGAACCTGGCGCTGACCTACCTGGACGTCAACGGTGCCGTGGTAGCGAACCCCGCCGACACGTCCGGCGCCACCGGCTTTCGAGCCATTCGCTATGTCCGGCTGAGCGTGCAGAACTTTGTTTTCAACCTGTTCATTCCCGGCTTGGGCGTGCCCATTACCTTGCCCACGTTCAGGGCAACCTTGCCACGCGAAAGCCTTGGGCGTCATTCCGATTCCGGGGAGATCACACCATGCTGAACACCAGGGAAAATCCGCTTTCGACCACCACTGGCAGAGCCGGGCTGCGGATACTGATCAGCAGTCGCGATGCTACGTCCCTGCGCGACCTGCAATGTGTCTGCCAGCGCATGCCTGGCCTTGAGGTCAGCACGCGCCTGGTCAGCAACGGCCATGTCGATCCGCTCTACGGTCTGGACCGGATGCCCGACTTGTTGCTACTGCGGGTCAGCCACTTGTGGCGCGAAGAGCTGGCGGCGTTGCTGCAGCGCCCGGCCCATGAGCGTCCCCCGCTGTTGGTCTGCGGTCCGCTGGGTGAACAGGAAGGCATGCGCCTGGCGATGCAGGCCGGCGCCCGCGATGTGCTGCCCGAGCCGATTGCCGAGACGGAATTGGTGGCGGCCCTGAATCGCCTGGTGGCGGAAGTCCGTCTCGGCAACGGCAACGAAGGGAAGCTGGTCGCGGTGATCAGCGCCAAGGGCGGCTCCGGTGGAACCCTGGTGGCGTGCAACCTGGCCCAGCAGCTCAGCGCCCGGGCAGGCAATACGCTGTTGCTGGACATGGACCTGCAATTTGGCAGCGTGACCCATTACCTGGATGTGGCCCAATCCCACAGCCATCTGGAAGTGCTGCAGCAGATCGATGAGATGGACAGTGTCGCGCTGCGGGGTTTTTGCAGCCACTTCAGCCCGACCCTGCATATCCTGGGAGGCCGGGCCGGTGAGTTGTGCCTGCCCCAGGATGCCCAACCCGAACAGCTCGATGCCCTGTTGCAACTGGCCCGCGCCAGTTATGACTGGGTGGTGGTGGACCTGCCGCGGCAGATCGATCACCTCACCGGTTCGGTACTGGAACAGGTGGACCGGGTGTACGTGGTGGTGCAACAGAGCGTCAGCCACCTGCGTGATGCCAGCGCTCTGGTGCGGATCCTTCGCGAAGACCTGGGTGTGCGCGGGGAGCAGTTGCAGATCGTGATCAATCGCTATGACAAAAACGCCGCCGTCAGCCTCAAGGACATCGGCGAGGCCCTGCGCTGCGCGAACCTGTCGAAATTGCCCAATGACTTCAACCTGGTCAGCCAGAGTCAGAACACTGGCGTACCGTTGGGGCTGCATGCGCCGAAGGCGGCCATCACCGCTGCCCTGCGCGATTTGACCGAAGACCTGGTCGGTCACCAGATGGCCACGGACAAGGGCCTGCTTAAACGTGCCTTCAACCGTTTTTTCGGGGGATGACCCATGATCAGCGACTTTCGTAACCGCTTGCGCAAACAGCCCGCCAAACCTGGCACTTTAGCGGGTGCTCAGCCCGGCGACGGCCTGCCGGACCCGACAGACGCGTTGATGGCCTGGGAGCAGGCCATTCCGGACGTGCTTTACGAAACCCGCAGCCAGGTCACTCCGGTGGAGGCCGAGTGGCGGGAAAAGATCTACCAGCAACTGCTCAAGGTCATGGACCTGTCGTTGCTCGATGCCCTCGAGCAGGCCGAGGCCGCGCGGCAGATCCGCGATATCTGCCAGCGCCTGCTGGAAGAACATTCGGCGCCAGTGAGTACCGTCAGCCGGCAATTGATCATCAAGCAGATCACCGACGAAGTGCTCGGCCTCGGGCCGCTGGAACCGCTGTTGGCCGACCATAGCGTGTCCGACATCCTGGTCAACGGGTTTGCCTCGGTCTATGTCGAGCGCTTCGGCAAGCTGCAACGCACCGACGTGCGTTTTCGCGACGACCAGCATTTGCTGAACATCATCGACCGCATCGTGTCCAGCCTGGGGCGCCGTATCGACGAGTCTTCGCCGTTGGTGGACGCCCGGCTCAAGGACGGTTCGCGGGTCAACGCAATCATTCCACCGCTGGCCATCGACGGCCCGAGCATGTCGATCCGGCGCTTCGCCGTGGACCTGCTCAACACCGACAGCCTGATCCAAGTCGGCACCATGACTCCGGCCATTGCCTTGCTGCTCAAGGCAATTGTGCGCGGGCGCCTGAACGTGCTGATCTCCGGTGGGACTGGCAGTGGCAAGACCACCATGCTCAACGTGCTCTCCAGTTTCATCCCCCATAACGAGCGCATCGTCACCATCGAGGATTCGGCCGAGCTGCAACTGCAGCAGCCCCACGTGGTGCGCCTGGAAACCCGGCCGTCGAACATCGAGGGGCGCGGTGAGGTGAGCCAGCGGGAATTGGTGCGAAACAGCCTGCGCATGCGCCCGGACCGGATTGTCATCGGTGAGGTGCGTGGCGCCGAGGCGATGGACATGCTCACGGCGATGAACACCGGCCACGACGGTTCGCTGACCACCATTCACGCCAACACCGCACGGGATGCGCTGGGGCGAATCGAGAACATGGTGTCGATGACCGGGGCGACATTTCCGATCAAGGCCATGCGTCAACAAATTGCCTCGGCCATCGATGTGGTGATCCAACTGGAGCGTCAAGAAGACGGCAAGCGACGCGTGGTCAGCATGCAAGAGATCAACGGGATGGAAGGGGAGATCATCACCATGACCGAAATTTTCTCCTTCGTGCGCCAGGGCATCGGCGAGCACGGCGAGGTGCTTGGAGAATATCGGCCCAGCGGCATGATCCCGGCCTTCCGCGATGTGCTGGCCAAGCGCGGCATCGAGTTGCCGCTGACTTTGTTTCGCCCTGAGTGGATGGAGGGCCGCACGTCATGAGCAATATCCCCAGTGAGTTCATCCTGATTTTCCTTGGCATGGTGTTCATCGCCGTGTTCCTGCTGTCCCAGGGCGTGGTGGTGCCGGTGTTCGGCGAAGCCGGCAAGATGCGCAAGCGTATTCGCGGGCGCCTGCACGTGCTGGAGAAGGCCAACCACTTGCCCAACATGCAGACCGTGTTGCGGCAGAAATACCTGACGCGCCTTTCACCCCTGGAAGCTCGCCTGGAACAACTGCCGTTCATGGCCAACCTGACGCAACTGATCGAGCAGGCCGGCCATGAATACCGGGCTTATCGGGTCATGCTGCTCGGTCTGGTCCTGGGGGCGGCGGCCGGTGCCTTGGTGCTGATGGTCTCGCCGGTCTGGTGGATGGCGCTGCTGGCGACCTTTGCGCTGACCTGGGCACCAGTGTTGAAAATCCTGCGTGACCGCAACAAGCGCTTCGCCGCGTTCGAGGAAGGTTTGCCGGATGCGCTGGACGCCATGTGCCGAGCCTTGCGCGCCGGCCACCCGTTCAATGAAACCCTGCGTCTGGTCGCCGAGGAGCACAAGGGGCCGGTCGCCCAGGAGTTCGGCATGACGTTTTCCGACATCAACTATGGCAACGACGTGCGCCGGGCCATGCTCGGGCTGCTGGAGCGCATGCCGAGCATGACGGTGATGATGCTGGTGACGTCGATCCTCATCCACCGCGAGACCGGCGGCAACCTGACCGAAGTGCTGGAGCGTTTGAGTCGGCTGATTCGCGGGCGTTTCCGGTTCCAGCGCAAGATCAAGACGTTGTCGGCGGAAGGGCGCATGTCGGCCTGGGTGCTGGTGGCGATCCCGTTCGTGCTGGCGATCGCCATTGTGCTCACCAGCCCCAGCTACATGCCAGTGCTGATCAATGACCCCATAGGACACAAGCTGATCATCGGCGCGTTCTGCGCCATGTTGATCGGGATTATCTGGATAAGAAAGATCATCCGGATCCAGGTTTAAGCGCTGTTGCGCCAAGAGGTTTCAGTCATGGACTTTTTGCTCGGATTGTTGAGTCGGTTGACCGGCAACGAAGAACTGGCACGGCTGTTGTTCATCGCCGCGATTGGCCTCAGCACGGTGCTGGCGGCCGTCGCGCTCCTGCTCTTGATGCTGGGCCTGCAGGATCCGGTACAGCGGCGCCTGGCGCTGATCAAGCGTGGTTACGCTGGCAGCACGACGGGGCAGGAGGCGCCGGGTAACCTGCAGCTCTTGCTGGAACGAGTCGGCCAACGTTTTGCCTCCACCGACCAGGCCCACACGTCCGCGACCCAGACCTTGCTCACCCACGCCGGTTACCGCTCTGCCTCGGCGGTGCAGATGTATTGGGCGGTGCGCCTGATGCTGCCGCTGTTGCTGGTCGGCATTGCGTTGTTGCTGCTGCCGATGGTCAAGGTTTCAGTGGCTATCGGTCTGCTGGCGGTGACCCTCATCGCGGGCATCGGCTGGCTGCTGCCGGCGATCTACGTCGGCAAACGCAAGCAGGCACGGCAGGGCCGGTTGCGCGCGGCGTTCCCGGATGCACTGGACCTGATGGTGGTCTGCGTCGAGTCGGGCCTGGCCCTGCCCACGACGATTGAACGGGTGGCTGAAGAGATGTCGGTCAGCCAGGTTGAGTTGGCCGAGGAACTGGCGTTGGTCAATGCGCAGATCCGGGCTGGCATCACCAGTACCGAGGCGCTCAAGCAACTGGCCGTGCGCACCGGACTGGAGGATATCCAGGGCCTGGTCAGCCTGCTGGCACAAAGTATCCGTTTCGGCACCAGCGTGGCCGATACCCTGCGGATCTACGCCGATGAGTTTCGCGACCGGCGGACCCAGGCCGCGGAAGAAATGGGCGCCAAGATTGGTACTAAGCTGATCTTCCCGCTGATCTTCTGCCTGTGGCCGAGCTTCTTCCTGGTCGCCATCGGCCCGGCCATGATTGGTGTGTTCAGGGCCTTCGGGAATATGTAGGTCGGTGAGTGTCCATGAGTCTTGTGTTCACCACAGGCCCATTGTGGGAGCGGGCTTGCTCGCGAAGGCGGCCTGACGGCTGGAGTTGCTCTTGTTGACTGAGTACATATCCATTGCTGCGGTAACGGCTGCTTAGGGTTTCGCCCTGACGGCGACTCACTTTCGAAAATCCGGAAGCCGGCCCAGGCGAAAGTAAGCAAAGCGCTTTTTGCCCCACCACTCGGTGCCTCGCCTAGGCTCGGCATGCCCGAACGAAGGCATTGCTCCGTGGGCCCGCCGCGAAGGGCCATCCATGGCCCAGCGCGGCTATCCCGGCATCCATGCCGGGATGCCCACTACGCAATACCTACGTTCGGCCATCGTGGTTAACGGGGCGCCCGAGATCAACATCCACCCCGAGGCGGCCTAGTAGCCGACCTGGCTCTCGCGGTCGTACACCCCATCTGTTTGAGCAGGACCTGTGGGAGCAAAGCTTGCTCGCGATAGCGGTGGGTCAGTTGCATGAGTGTGGGATGTGATGCCCTCTTCGAGAGTAAGCTTGCTCCCCCAGGTTTTTCCGGTGGTCCGCCGACCGTGCAAGCAAAAAGACCGCAGCCCTCGGCAGTTCCTACATCGGATCAAATGTAGGCGCTGTCGAGGGCTGCGGTCTTTTCGTTTTCTGCGTGTTTCATTTGCTGCTGGTGATCTCTCCGCCCGAGTCCTGGTCAAAGAACTCCGGGATCGGATAGTTGAAGCTGTTGAGCCAACGCTGCATGGCCATCTCGCGTTCGGCGGCCGAGGCGGTTTGCAGGTTGGTGGAGGCCACCACGCCGCGAATCTGCAGTTGCATCCAGCTCTCGGTGCCTTGCTGTGCGGCCGAGGAGGGACCTGGCTCAATGGCCCAGGCGGCGGTGGACAGGCTCACCATGCACACGATCATCAATTGTTTGGTCATCATTTCTTGTACTCCTCGTAACGCTCTACTTGACCGCGCCGGTTGAAGCATCGACGACCTCGGTCAGGTGGTTGACGGGTGACGTCGCTGCCTGAGTGGCCGAACCTCTGATTTTTTCCGCACGGGCTTGGGCATCTGCCACTTGCTGGGGGCTGAGTTTGGCCATGTTCGCGAGCTCGGCGGCCTGCTTCCAGTTGTCCTGGTAAATCAGTAGGGTCACCATGTTGAGCGCGGCCAGGGTGTCGGACTGCTGGAGCTCCATGGCGGTCATGAACTCGAAGCGGGCTTCTGGAATGCGTCGCTGATTGAGGTAGACGACCCCCAGGTCATTGCGGATCTTGCCTTCGGTCGGGGCCATTTTCGCGGCGTGTTCGAGGTATTGCGTCGCGGCCGCATTGTCATTCTTGGCAGCCGCCAACTGACCCAGGCCATGTTCACCGTCAGCGGCCAGGCATGTCCCCAGCAGGCTTTTGTACAACGGTTCGGCCTCGTTGCGGCCCATCAGGCGCAGTACCCGAGCCTTGCGCAGACGGACCTGGACCAAATCCTCGGGCAAGCGTTCGAGGTTCGCCAGGCTGGCGTATAAACGGCCCTCGTTGGCCATGTCTTCGGCCATGTTCAAGGCCAGTTCCTGGTCGGCTCCGGGCTTGGCGCAATCGGCCGTGCGTGAAGCCACCGCGCCGTTGCTGGCACAACCGGCAAGCATCAAGGTCGCCGCTAATGCGATCACTGTTTTCATGGAATACCCCTTGGCGAATCGTTGGACGTCACACGCGTTGCACACCAGGCGCCGGTTCATTGGGAGAGCCCGTTGCGGTTGTCGAACTCGCCATGTTCGAGGAAGTACATTCGGTAGAAATTCGGGTCGTAATTACGCAGTTGCTCACCTGGCAAGGTCGGCAGTTGCGCGTCGGCCGCCAACGGTTGGACCAGGTGCGGCGTGACGATCATCAGCAGTTCGCGCTCTTCGCGGTTGATGGAGTTGTCACGAAAGAACGCGCCGAGAATCGGTACGTCGCCCAGCCCTGGAAACTTGTTTACCTGGGCGCTGTTGCGGGTGCTGATCAGGCCGCTGATGACGAAACTTTCGCCATCGGCCAGGGCGATGCTGGTATCGGTACGGCGCACGGTGAGTGCTGGCACCAATGTTCCGGCGATGTTCACCGCGTTGGTGAAATCCAGCTCACTGACTTCCGGTGCCACCTTCAAGGCGATTCGATTCTTACCGATGACGGTGGGAGTCAGCGTCAGGCGAATACCGAATTCCTTGTACTCGATGGACACATTGTCACTGCCGGCACTGGGTACCGGAATCGGCACTTCGCCGCCGGCCAGGAAACTCGCGCTCTGCCCGCTGAGGGCCACCAGGCTCGGCCGCGCCAGGGTATAGGCAAAACCGCTGCCTTCCAGAGCGTTGATCATCAACAGGGTCTTACCGGTGGCGAAAGACAGGTTGAACATGTCGTTATTGACCGGCAATGAAGGCCGGACAACACCGCCGATGGTGGGCAAGGTCCTCGGCGAGCCGAACAGGAAATTGCCACGGGTGCCGAAAATCGACGTCGAGGCTTCCTTGAGCTTGGTCCGGCTGACTTCAACGAAACGGATGTCGGTCTGTACCTGGGCGAGCAGCATCGGGTCTTCGGAAGGCATGCTCGCGGCGCCCGTCAGCGCCTCAGTGGCCCGGCCTTTGACAAAGACCATGCTCTGGCGCGGTATTTTCGAACAGTCGGTCCAGACCATCAGGCTGGTGGCGCCGGGTGCCAGGCCCGTGAGGATGAAGGCATCGCTGCCACTGGGTTGCACATCGGCAATTTTCGGGTCACCGACAGCCAATTTTGTCACGGGGGCGAGGATACGCAATTCGTTCTGGAGCCCTTGGCCGACCTCGAAGGTCGCCGGCAAATTGTCCAGTTGCGAACAATTCGCCGCTGCGGCCTGAGCCGCATCCAGGCCAAGGCCCATCCAGAACAGACCATGAATGAAATGTTTTAAAACGGGGGCGGTGCGCTGGGTCATGAAGTGATCCTCAATAAGAGGCCATCCCTAGGCTTACCATTGCCTCGGATCACTTAAGAGGCCCGGGCTACCCCTTTCCAACTCGCCAGACCTTTTATGAATGCCGGCTTCAGGCCTCGTCGCTACAAGCAAACGGGCGCATTACACCGGCCCGACTGAACGACAGGCAACTGGCGAACAACTCTTCTGAGCCCCGGAACATCCGGGAATTGTCGAGGGCAGTGACAGTATCGATCAGGTCGCTTGAGGCCCTTTTTACCGGCCCCGTCCTCGCTCCTGTTTCACGTTAGTTCAAGCATGGCAAAGCGCCACGCTCCAGGACAAAAAAATGACTAAAAGCTGACGGAAGGAAAAAGCCAATCAGGTTAGCGTCAATAATATGTCTTTTTGTGTGGTTTTCGGCTGACGAGTTCACATGGAAAGGATCAGCCGTCCGGCAAAAAGAATCAGCACCACCCCCATGGTCCGCTCGAACCAGTGGCCCATGCGCATGAAGACTTCTCGCACCTTGACGCTGGAAAAAAACAGCGCCACGACGACAAACCACAATGCATTCACCATGCACATCCAGATCCCATACAACGCCTGGATTTGCAGCGGTGTCGTCGCGCTGATCAAGGTGGTGAAGATCGCCAGGAAAAACAGCGTGGCCTTGGGGTTGGTGGCGTTGGTCAGGAAGCCGGTGACAAAAGCCTTGAAGGGCGTTTGCCCGGTAGCGGCCTGTTCGTTGTTCTGTTCTTTTTCAAGGGAGGACTTGGGTTGGCTGCACAGCAGGTTGATGCCCAAGTAGAGAATGTAGGCGCCGCCCACGACCTTGGCGGCGGTCAATAACCACGCGGTGGTATGCATCAGCGCGCCGACGCCGAGCAAGGTGTAGAGGACATGCACCGAGATGCCAGCACCGATGCCCAGCGCAGTGCAGATACCGACCCATCGGCCGAAACGAACGCTCTGGCGAATCGTCACGGCGAAATCCGGACCGGGCGCGACCACCGCCAGAAAGTGCAGGGTGGCCAGGGTCAGGAATTCACCAAGGTAGTTGGATAGCATTTCAGCTCCAAAAGGTCAGGGGCGAGGAGTCGCCGCGATAACCGACAAAAAAAGAAAGGCTCAGGCGTGGGGCGGCCACACCGGGGCTGACCGAATGCATGCATCGCGAATTGAACATGATGAAGTCGCCGGGTTGCGGTCGTACTTCCAGGGTTGGGCGGCCGAGTAGGGCGGGGTCGATGCCGTAGCTGTCGCCGCGCATTTCATCGAACAGGTCTGGCGAGACATGCTTATCCCACATTTGCAGCGAGCCACCTTCAGAGGGCATGTTGAGGTAGACGTTGCAGGCGAGCTGGGCTTGCAGGCTGTGGGCCTGAAAACTGTCGGGTGCATCCTTGGCGAAAATATCGTGATGGGCCAGGAAGCACACGCCGGGTTTCACCACGCGAGACAGGCCTACGTACATCTTCCGGCCATAAAGGCTTTCCAGGTGTGCTCCCGCCGGCCAGGTTTCGTCGAGCATGCAGCGCAACATGTCGACCGGTGAGGAGTAGGGGGCACAGCGGTTGCGCAGCTCGACGATATTGCGACCGGCCTGGCTGAAGTAGTCCTCGATCAGTGGCGGCTGATTCTCGGCTTCGTAGAAGGCCATGCCGATGCGCCCGATGCTGGGGGCGTTGATATAACCTTCGAAACCGGGGGCAAGGATCTTGTTGCCAATTTCGATGGCCAACGATTGCGACAGGAAGTTTTTCAAACGCACGGCGAGCACTTCGCCATCTATCAGTTTCTTGATGCACCACTGATCGAGGTGCTCGACATCAAGCATCATGAGACAGGTCCGTCTGAATAGGGGGAGGGGCCTGCGAGCGGTTCCTGGTCGCTAGGGCGGCGGGTATCAGGCCACGTGGTAATGCACCGACAACGTGCCTTTCTTTTGCGAAAGCGAGGCGATGGTGACGGCTCCCAGTTCTCGCAGCCGTCGCACATGGGTGCCGCCGCAGCCATAAGCCGTCAGCTCACCGAAACCGACTTCCCGGGTGCCTTGGCGAAGTGCGATCAGGCGAGGCAAGTCTTCGGCGATCCAAGCATCGATGCCCTGCTGGATGATCGATGTGTCCAGCTCCTCGGGACGTTCCCCAGGCTGGAACTGCACACGGCTTTCGCCGGGCCAGTGGTGGGCCTTGATCGGTTTCCAGCCACGGCTTTCGGCAAAATGGCCGATCAGGTGCCCGGCCGAGTGCAGGCGTGAATTCAGCAGCCGCCGCTGCTCATCCACGCGGATCGCGGCCATGCCGGGGGCTACTGGGCGGTCGACGTAATGAATGATCTGTTGCCCGTCCTGAACGACGCGCAGTACTTGGCTGTCGCCGATCCATCCGGTGTCGCAGGGCTGACCGCCGCCCTGGGGGTGGAACAGGGTGGCGCGCAGCACCACGGCGAATTCGTTTTCCAGGGGGCTGCAGTCCAGGACTTCCACGTTGGCCTTGAGGTCATCGCTATGGAAAAAAAGGCGAAGCGTCATGGTCCATACCCACATCAGAAATTGTGACGGGATTATAGGTAGGGTGTAAAAGGGTGATAATCCGTTCAAATTTCAAAGGACTGTTGCGCCATGAGCACAAATCTACCGTTGCCGTTGCTCGCCGAAATGGCGATCTTCGTCAAGGTTGTGGAGACCGGCAGCTTTTCCGAAGCGGCCCGTCAGTCAGGCTCGTCGCCTTCGGCCATCAGCCGCAGCATTTCTCGCCTGGAGAAAGCCCTGGCGACCCGATTGCTGCAGCGCACCACTCGCAAGTTGCGTTTGAGCGATGGCGGGGAAGAGGTGTTCAAGCGCTGCCAGGAGATGGTCGCCGCCGCTCGGTCGGTGATGGAAATCAGCGGCCAGTTCACCCAGGAAGCGGAAGGGCGCATTCGCGTCAGCGTGCCCAAGGCAGTGGGGCGTTTCGTGATTCATCCGCACATGCCTGAATTTTTGCGGCGTTATCCGAAGGTCGATGTGGAGTTGTTCCTGGAGGATCGGCCGGTCGACCTGATCGATGATCACGTCGACCTGGCCATCCGGATTACCGATCAACCATAAGCCGGGTTGGTGGGGCGCCAGCTGCTGACCATTGACCACCTGCTCTGCGCCACGCCGCAATACCTGGCGGAACACGGTGTTCCCACGCATCCCCACGATTTGCTGGAGCACAGTTGCATTTACTTGGGCGAAACGCCCAATGACGCGCGTTGGAAATTCAAGAAAGGCAGCAAGTCGGTCACCGTAGGCGTGCGCGGACGCTACGCGGCCAATCACACGGGGGTGCGGTTGGGGGCCGTCTTGCAGCACATCGGCATCGGTAGCCTGCCGTACTTCACCGCCCGCCATGCCTTGGAACAGGGCTTGATCGTGCAGGTGTTGGCCGACTGGACGTTCCTCGCTTCGTACCACGGTGGCTTGTGGTTGCTGCATTCGCCGACCCGCTACCTGCCACCGAAGCTGCGGGTGTTCATTGATTATCTGGTGGAGTGCCTGGCGAAGGAGCCGACCTTGAACAAGGTGGGGGGAGGGGAGCGTTCCAGCAAGGTCGCGGCGCACTATGAGTTGCCGGAAAGTGATGGGTTGTTCTGACGGGCCTCATCGCGAGCGAGCTCGCTCCCACAGAAGGTCATGATCAACCGCAGCCAGTGTGGGAGCGAGCTTGCTCGCGATGAGGCCCGTCCAGGCAACACCCTTCGACAAGGCCAAAAAAAAAGGCCCGCCGGTTTAACCGTGCGGGCCTTTTTGCAGGACGGATCGCAATCAGTGCTTGCTGTCCTGGTCCGACATCGCCAGCAGTTGCTTTTCCTGGTTCCAGTCGAAAGGCTCGTCGTTTTGCTCGGCTTCGAAACGACGTTCTTCCAGGGCCTGGTACAGGGCGATTTCTTCGTCAGGCATGTAGTGCAGGCAATCCCCGGCGAAGTACCAGAGCAGGTCGCGAGGCACCAGGTGGGCGATCTGTGGGTAACGGACGATCACTTGGCACAGGAGGTCCTGGCCCAGGTACTGGCTTTCGATCGGGTCGACGGGCAATTGCGCGCGCAACTCGTCAAAGCGCTCTAGGAACAAGGCGTGGCTTTCTTCGGGCACCTGTTCGGCCTCACCCACGGCGACCAGGATGCTGCGCAAGTGGTCAAGCAAGACAAGGTGATCGGCAACGACATTGGACACGAGATAAGTCCTCAAGAGCAAAACGGGCGCAGGAGTATAAAGCCCTTGCGCTCGCTTTTATAGTGAAGAGCTATGGGTGACGAGCGTACCTGGCCGTCAGTATCAACGGACCTTGTCTGGCGCCAGCGTCAGTTCGGCCTTGTCGAAATCATCCACGTCGATGACTTTGCGCCGCGCCGCCTCGGCCGCGCGCAAGGTCTGGGCTTCACCGGCTTGCAGCACGCCGGCCTCCAGGGCCGCATCGATGAGGGGTTCGCCAGGCGCCGGATTGAGCTGACCCTGCTTGAACGCACCGTGCAGTTTCTTGTGCAGCGGATGGGCGGCCGCCAGCAGGTCAGCGGCGTGTTGCAGGGCACCCACCGGATCGTCGGTCGATTGCGGGCGATAGCAGCCCTGCAGCAACTCTTCGAGAGTCGGGTCACCCTTGGGCCGGCCGATGACCGCAGCCACCTCGGCGTCGAGCCTGTCGCTCGGGCCCTTGTGGCGACGACCGAAGGGGAACACCACCAGGCGCAACAGGCAACCCAGTACCCGGTTCGGGAAGTTGCTCAGCAATTCATCCAGCGCACGTTCCGACTGTCCGAGGCTTTCCTCCATGGCCCAGGTGAACAGCGGCGTCATGTGGTCCGGCGAATCCAGGTCGTGATAACGCTTGAGCGCGGCGGACGCCAGGTACAGGTTGCTCAAGACGTCGCCCAGGCGGGCCGACAAGCGTTCGCGGCGTTTGAGCTCTCCGCCCAGCAGCATCATGCTCAAGTCCGCCAGCAGCGCGAATGCCGCGGCCTGCCGGTTGAGGGCGCGGAAATAACCCTGGCTCAAGGCATTGCCGGGGGCCTTCTCGAAATGTCCCAGGCCCAGGTTGAGTACCAGGGTGCTGGCGGCGTTACTGACGGCGAAACCGATGTGCTTGAGCAACAAGGCATCGAACTCGACCAGCGCCTGGTCCTTGTCTTCACGGGTTGCCAGGGCCATTTCCTTGAGGACGAACGGATGGCAGCGAATGGCGCCCTGGCCGAAGATCATCAGGTTGCGCGACAGAATGTTCGCGCCTTCGACCGTGATGAAGATTGGCGCACCTTGCCAACTGCGACCCAGGTAATTGTTCGGGCCCATGATGATGCCCTTGCCGCCATGTACGTCCATGGCGTGGCTGATGCACTCGCGACCGCGCTCGGTCAGGTGGTACTTGAGAATGGCCGACAGCACCGAAGGTTTTTCCCCCAGGTCCACGGCGTTGGCGGTCAGCATGCGTGCCGCGTCCATCAACCAGGCGTTGCCACCGATGCGCGCCATGGCTTCCTGGATACCTTCGAACGCCGACAACGGTACGTTGAATTGTTCGCGCACCTGGGCGTACTGGCCCGTCACCAGGCTGGTGAACTTCGCAGCGCCGGTGCCCACCGCCGGCAGGGAAATCGAGCGCCCGACCGACAGGCAGTTCATCAGCATCATCCAGCCCTTGCCGAGCATGGCCTGACCGCCGATGAGGAAGTCCAGTGGGATGAACACGTCCTTGCCCCAGTTCGGTCCATTCATGAACGCGGCGCCCAGGGGCAGGTGACGGCGGCCGATATTCACACCTGGGGTATCGGTGGGAATCAAGGCGAGGCTGATGCCCAGGTCTTCTTCGTCACCCAGCAGGTGGTCGGGGTCATACGCCTTGAAGGCCAGGCCCAGGAGCGTGGCCACCGGGCCGAGGGTGATGTAGCGTTTTTCCCAGTTCAGGCGCAGGCCGAGGGTTTCCTGGCCCTCCCATTCACCCTTGCAGATGATGCCGGTGTCGGGCATCGCCCCGGCGTCGGAGCCGGCCAGCGGCCCGGTCAGGGCGAAGCAGGGGATATCGTCGCCGCGGGCCAGTCGCGGCAGGTAATGGTCGCGTTGTTCGTCGGTGCCGTAATGCAGCAGCAGTTCCGCCGGGCCGAGGGAATTGGGGACCATCACGGTGGAGGCCAGGTCGCCGCTGCGTGTGGCCAGTTTCATCGCGACCTGGGAGTGGGCATAGGCGGAAAAGCCCTTGCCGCCATATTCCTTGGGAATGATCAGCGCGAAGAACCCGTGTTCCTTGATATGGGCCCAGGCTTCAGGGGGCAGGTCCATGGCTTGGCCGATCTGCCAGTCGCTGACCATCGCGCAGAGGGCTTCGGTAGGGCCGTCGAGGAACGCCTGCTCTTCCTCGGTCAGTTGCACCTTGGGGTAGGCCAGCAGCATGTCCCAGTCCGGGCGGCCGCTGAACAGTTCGCCATCCCACCACACCGTGCCGGCATCGATGGCGTCGCGCTCGGTCTCGGACATGGGCGGCAGGGTTTTCTGGAACCAGTCGAACATCGGCGCGCTGAAATACTTGCGGCGCAGGTCCGGTAGCAGCAGCGGGGCCGCGATAGCCGCGAGCACCACCCAGAGGATCAGCATCAGCCAGCCGGGCGCGTGGCTGAAAATGCCCATGGCCAACAGGTAGACCGCGACGATACCCAATGCGGGCAGCGGGGCGGTGCGCCGATGCGCCAGCCAGGCGATCCCGACAACCAGGACCAGTATCCACAACAACAGCATATGTAATCCTCCGTGAACCAAGGCAAAACCGACCTTCAGAGCTTAGACGGCATCTGCAAAACCGGCAGTCGGCGCGATGTGATTGATTTCGTGGGAAACCCTGGTTGCATTGCGCCAGTCTGGTTGGCAACAGCCGTGGGAAATCGTTCGTTAACAAGGTGAGAAAACGCCATTGTTTGGCCGGAATGCCGTTATCGTTGGGCCGGGCCGGTGGATAAACTCGTGGTTTCCCGATGCCAGTTCGCCAACCACTTTTGTGGCGAGGGAGCTGGTTCGGCATTACCTGCGGTGATGTTTCCCGAGAGGTCTTTCCTTATATGCAGCAATACCTGAACCCCGGCCGCTTTATCGACAGCGATCATCCCGCGGTCATCGATTTCGCCGAAACCCACCGTGGCGCCGAGCGCGATCCGCGGGCCCAGGCGGTCAGCCTGTATTACGCCGTGCGCGAGGCGGTGCGCTACAACCCCTATACCTTCAGTCGCGACCCGGCGACCCTGTGCGGCAGTTACGCGCTGGCTGCGAGTGAAAGCTATTGCGTGCCCAAGGCCACCTTGCTGGCCGGCTGCGCCCGGCATTGCGGCATCCCGGCGCGCATCGGCCTGGCGGATGTCCGCAATCACCTGTCTACGCCGCGCTTGCTGGAATTGCTCAGGAGCGACGTGTTCGCCATGCACGGTTATACCGAGCTGTACCTGAACGACCGCTGGGTCAAGGCCACACCGGCCTTCAACCAGGGCTTGTGCGCGTTGTTCGACGTGGCCCCGCTCGAGTTCGACGGTCGCCACGACAGCATCTTCCACCCGTTCAATCGGCAAGGGGCGAAGCTGATGGAGTACATCACCGACCACGGCCAGTTCGCCGACGTGCCCGAGGTATTCTTCTTCGAACACCTGGAAAAGTGCTACCCGCACCTGTTCGGCGAAGAGCAGCCGCGCTTGCTCGGCGACATGCAGGGCGATTTGAGGCGCGCCTGATCCGGCGTATGCTGCTGCGGCATTTATCCATCGAGGACGCCGTGATGCTGAAGATATGGGGCCGGAAAAATTCATCGAATGTGCGCAAGGCACTATGGTGCGCAGAAGAGTTGGGGCTGGCCTACGAGGCCATCGACGCGGGTGGGGCGTTCGGTGTGGTGGACACGCCCGAGTACCGCGCGAAAAACCCCAACGGCCGCGTGCCGATGATCGAGGATGACGGCTTCGTGCTGTGGGAATCCAACACCATCGTGCGTTACCTGGCGGCCCGTCATGCGTCGGGTTCGGCCTGGTATCCTGCTGACGTACAGGCCCGGGCCCAGGCTGAAAAATGGATGGACTGGACCACGTCCAGCTTTGCCGCACCGTTTCGCACGGTGTTCTGGGGCGTCTTGCGCACCCCGGCCGAACAACGGGATTGGACGGCCATCCATGCGGCGATCAAGGAGTGCGACGATTTGCTGGCGATGGTCGAGCGGACCTTGAGCGAACAGCTTTACCTGTCGGGTGATGAAATCGGCATGGGCGACATTCCCTTGGGCAGTTTCATTTATGCCTGGTTCGAGATGCCCATCCAGCGCGCCGAGCGGCCTGCCGTACAGGCTTGGTACGCGCGGTTGCAGCAGCGCCCGGCCTACCGCAAAGCCGTCATGACCGCGTTGACTTAATACCTACTATCAACACACTTGACTGTACTTGTGCGGCGACGCCAAGCACCATTGCCTTGGTGCGCCGTGTTGCATTGCTCGCCGCCCGCCCTTATCTATTCTTTTCTTCCCTCCCTTCTTGGTGCGTAATCCGATATGAGTTCCGCTCTGTCCATCCGGCAGCTAACCAAAACCTACGGCAACGGTTTCCAGGCCTTGAGTGGTATCGATCTGGACGTCGCCGAAGGTGATTTCTTCGCCTTGCTCGGCCCTAACGGTGCTGGTAAATCCACCACCATCGGCATTCTTTCCACCTTGGTGAACAAGACCAGCGGCACGGTGAACGTCTTTGGCCACGACCTGGATCGCGAGCCCGCAGCCCTCAAGCGCTGCATCGGCGTGGTGCCCCAGGAATTCAATTTCAACCAGTTCGAAAAGACCTTCGACATCGTCGTGACCCAGGCCGGTTACTACGGTATCCCGCCAAAGATCGCCAACGAGCGCGCCGAGCAGTACCTGACCCAATTGGGGCTGTGGGACAAGCGTGACGTGCCGTCCCGTTCACTGTCCGGCGGCATGAAGCGTCGCCTGATGATCGCCCGCGCGCTGGTGCATGAGCCGCGCCTGCTGATACTCGACGAACCGACCGCTGGCGTGGACATCGAACTGCGTCGCTCGATGTGGAGCTTCCTGACCGAGCTGAACCAGAAAGGCATCACCATCATCCTCACCACCCACTACCTGGAAGAGGCTGAACAGTTGTGCCGCAACATCGGCATCATCGACCACGGCACCATTGTCGAGAACACCAGCATGCGCCAGTTGCTCAGCCAACTGCATGTGGAAACCTTCCTGCTGGACCTGAAGCACGACCTGAAGACCGCGCCCCAGCTCATCGGCTATCCGGCCCGCCTGGTGGACAGTCATACTCTGGAAGTGCAGGTGGACAAAGCCGTGGGCATCACCGGGCTGTTCACCCAACTGGCCCTGCAAAACATTGAAGTGCTGAGCCTGCGCAACAAAACCAATCGCCTCGAGGAGTTGTTCGTGTCCCTGGTGGAGAAGAATCTGGCGAAGGTGGCGGTATGAGCATGAGTTCCGAACTGCGCCCCAACCTCATCGCCCTCAATACCATCGTTTACCGCGAAGTCCGGCGTTTCATGCGGATCTGGCCGCAGACGCTGCTGCCGCCGGCCATCACCATGGTCTTGTACTTCGTGATCTTCGGTAACCTGATCGGCCGGCAGATCGGCGACATGGGTGGCTTCACGTACATGGACTACATCGTGCCGGGGCTGATCATGATGTCGGTGATCACCAACTCCTACGGCAACGTGGTGTCGAGTTTCTTCGGCAGCAAGTTCCAGCGCTCGATCGAAGAGTTGATGGTCTCGCCGGTGTCGCCCCATACGATTCTCATCGGCTACACCTTGGGCGGTGTCCTGCGCGGCCTGGCGGTGGGCCTGATCGTGACCCTGCTGTCGTTGTTCTTCACCGATTTGCAGGTGCATCACCTGGGGGTGACGGTCTTGGTGGTGGTGCTCACGGCCACGATCTTTTCACTGCTGGGGTTCATCAATGCCGTGTTTGCGCGCAACTTTGATGATATTTCAATTATCCCGACGTTCGTGCTCACGCCGCTGACCTACCTGGGCGGGGTGTTCTACTCGATCTCCTTGTTGCCACCGTTCTGGCAGACCGTCTCCCTGGCCAACCCGGTGCTGCACATGGTCAATGCGTTCCGCTACGGCATCCTCGGGGTGTCGGACATCAAGATCAGCATCGCCATCACCTTCATGCTGGTGGCCACCGTGGTGCTCTACATCGGCTGCGCGCGGTTGCTGGTCAGCGGGCGCGGCATGCGCACCTAACCTTTAACCCCTGACCCCCGTGGGAGCGAGCTTGCTCGCGATGACGGCGGCACATTCAGCATCAATGCAAGCTGACCCACCGCTTTCGCGAGCAAGCTCGTCCCACAGGGGATTTGGGGTGGAAGCAGTCCATGCACCACAAAAAAGGCCTCCATCCCAGGAGGCCTTTTTTGCATCTCACATCCGGCTTTTCTTGCGCCGCCGCCACTGTCGGGCCACCCACCAGCGCCAGTAACTCATGGTGATGAAGTAGGCCAGGGCGCCGAGCACCAGGCCGGTCACCACCGAGCCCAGCAGGAATGGCTGCCACAAGGTGGATAACTGGCCGCTGATCCATTCCCAGGTCAGTTCTTCGGGCAGTGTCCGGGCAGGCACGTCCATCAGCCAGGCGCCGGTCTGGTAGGTGCAGAAAAACACCGCCGGCATGGTGATCGGATTGGTCAGCCACACCAGGCTCACCGCAATCGGCATATTGCCGCGCACCGTGACGGCCAACGCGGCGGCCAGCAACATCTGCAACGGGATCGGCAAGAACGCGGCAAACAGGCCAACAGCCATCGCCCGGGCCACGGAGTGCCGATTGAGGTGCCAAAGGTTGGGGTCGTGCAGCAAGGTGCCGAGAAAACGTAAGGACTTATGTTCCCGAATGCTCTCTGGGTCTGGCATGTAACGTTTGAATAGGCGCCGGGGCATAGGCTTCTCGGTCGGTTCAACGCAGTAAGGCCGCAAGTATGTCTGGATTCTACGGCTGGCAGATTCAGACTTTGTGACAATTGATAACGCCAGGGGTGCCGCTGAGCGTCTATGCCTGAAGAGGGGCACTCTCAAGGACGGGTTATGCGCACAGGGTTGGTCGCGCTTGCATTGGGGTTGTTGGCCCCGATTTGTTTACCGGCACTACCGCCGTTGTGGCTGGTGACAGCCATGCCGCTGCTGGCGCTGATGATGTTGCCGTTTCGAACCTACCCGCTGGGTTTTTTCCTGTTCGGGCTGGCCTGGGCCTGCCTGTCGGCGCAGTGGGCGCTGGACAATCGATTACCCGCCGCCCTGGACGGAGAAACCCGCTGGGTTGAAGGGCGCGTCGTCGGTTTGCCGCAACAGGGTGACGGCGTGGTGCGCTTCGAACTGGCCGATGCCCATTCACGTCGTACCCGCTTACCGACAACGATGCGCCTGGCCTGGTTCGGGGGGCCGCCCATCAACAGTGGCGAACGATGGCGATTGGCGGTGAAGCTCAAGCGGCCCGCCGGGTTATTGAATCCACACGGCTTCGACTATGCCGCCTGGTTGTTGAGCCGTGGCGTTGGCGCGACCGGTACCGTCAAGGACGGGCGTCTCCTGCACGCGGCCCGGGGCGCCTGGCGTGACGAGGTGCGCCAGGCGCTGGCACAGGTCGACGCCCACGGCCGCTCCGGCGCGCTGGCGGCATTGGTCCTGGGCGACGGCGGCGGGCTGAGTCGCGAGGATTGGCAGGTTTTGCAAGACACCGGCACCGTTCATTTGCTGGTGATCTCCGGGCAGCACATCGGCCTGCTGGCCGGCCTGGTGTATCTGTTGGTGGCCGGCGCGGCGCGTTATGGTCTGTGGCCGGCGGGGCTGGCGTGGTTGCCTTGGGCTTGTGCGCTGGCCTTTTGCGCCGCCCTGGGCTACGGCTTGCTCGCCGGCTTCGAGGTGCCGGTGCGACGGGCCTGCGCGATGATTGGCCTGGTGTTGCTGTGGCGCTTGCGTTTCAAGCAGCCGGATCCGTGGTGGGCATGGCTGTTGGCTTTCACCGGGGTACTGGTGTTCGACCCGCTCGCCAGCCTGCGGCCAGGGTTCTGGTTGTCGTTTGCGGCCGTCGCCATCTTGATGTTCACCTTTGGCGCTCGCCTGGGGCCCTGGCGCTGGTGGCAAACCTGGACCCGTGCCCAGTGGCTGGTTGCGGTCGGCCTGTGTCCGTTGCTGTTGATCGTGGGCTTGCCGGTCAGCCTCAGCGGGCCGCTGGTGAACTTGCTCGCGGTGCCCTGGATCAGCCTGCTGGTCTTGCCGCCAGCGCTGCTCGGCACGGCATTGTTGCCGCTGCCGCTCATCGGCGAAGGCCTGCTGTGGATCGCCGGCGGGTTGCTCGATCTGTTGTTCAAAGGACTGGGGCTGATTGCCGGACGAGTACCCACCTGGGTCGCCGTTGCGGTCCCGCCGTGGGCCTTGGGCATCGCCGCTTCAGGGGCTTTTTTGCTGCTGCTGCCCAAAGGCGTGCCGCTGCGTGTGCTGGGGTGGCCGATGGTGCTGCTGATGGTGTTTCCCCCGCGAGAACACCTGCCGCAAGGGCACGCCGAGGTCTGGCAGCTGGACGTGGGCCAAGGGCTGGCGGTGTTGGTACGCACCCGGCATCACAGCCTGCTTTACGACGCCGGGCCGCGCTTTGGCGAGGCCGATGTGGGCGAGCGCGTCGTACTGCCGACCTTGCGCAAGCTCGGTGTGCACGGTTTGGACCTGATGCTCCTCAGCCATGCCGACGCCGATCATGCCGGCGGCGCCCAAGCGGTGCGCAATGGGCTGCCGACGATGGAAGTCATCAGTGGCGATCCCGACGCGCTGCCCGATGAACTCCAGGCCGGGCCTTGCGACAGCGGCAGGCGCTGGGAATGGGATGGCGTCGGGTTCGAGCTGTGGCGCTGGGCATCTGCTGTCGAAAGCAACCAGAAGTCCTGCGTCCTGCTGGTGGAGGCCGGCGGCGAGCGCCTGCTGTTGACCGGCGATATCGACACCCTTGCCGAGCGCGCCCTGCTCGACGAGGCCCTGGCGCTACCGATCCAGTGGCTGGCCGCGCCTCATCACGGCAGCCGCAGTTCGTCGTCGATGGCGATGTTGTCGCGCCTCAAGCCGCATTCGGTGTTGATCTCTCGAGGGCAGGGCAACGCGTTCGGTCACCCCCATCCCCAAGTGATGGCCCGCTACCGCCGCTCGGGCCTGGCGATCTACGACAGCGCCGAGCAGGGCGCCATTCGTCTGCAACTGGGCGCGTTCGAGTTGCCGCGCACCGAGGCCGGGCACCGGCGTTACTGGCGCGATCCGCCCGTTGTCGGGCCACCAGGGCAACATTGATCCAGGGCAATCGGCTGATGCGCTTATCGGCGGGGCGGGTCTGCAAGGCGAGTCTGTGTGATAAAGTGGCGCACTTTTTCGAGGGGGCAGTCACTGTGTGGGAATTGGTCAAATCCGGCGGCTGGATGATGTTGCCGATCATTCTGAGTTCCATCGCGGCACTGGGTATCGTTGCCGAACGCCTGTGGACCCTGCGGGCCAGCCGCGTGACTCCGGAGCATCTGCTCGGGCAGGTCTGGGTCTGGATCAAGGACAAGCAGCTGAACAAGGACAAGCTCAAGGAGCTGCGGGCCAGTTCGCCGCTGGGGGAAATCCTCGCCGCGGGCCTGGCGAACTCCAAGCATGGTCGCGAGATCATGAAGGAGTGCATCGAGGAAGCCGCCGCCCGGGTCATCCATGAACTGGAGCGCTATATCAACGCCCTGGGCACCATCGCTGCCATGTCCCCGCTGCTGGGCCTGCTGGGGACGGTGCTGGGCATGATCGACATCTTCAGCGCGTTTACCGGCTCTGGCATGAGCACTAACGCCGCGGTGCTGGCCGGGGGGATTTCCAAGGCCCTGATCACCACCGCCGCCGGCCTGATGGTGGGTATTCCGGCGGTGTTCTTCCATCGGTTCCTGCAACGGCGCGTCGACGAGTTGGTCGTTGGCATGGAGCAGGAAGCCATCAAGCTGGTCGAGGTGGTGCAGGGTGACCGTGACGTGGATCTGGCTGGGGGCAAGCAGTGAAATTCCGCCGCAAGCCACGGGAAAACATCGAGATCAACCTCGCCTCGCTGATCGACGTGGTGTTCATCCTGCTGCTGTTTTTCGTCGTGACCACCACGTTCACCCGGGAAACCCAGCTCAAGGTTGAATTGCCGCAAGCCGTCAGCGGCTCGCCGGCCGAAGACCAGCAATTGAAGAACCTGGAAGTCACCATCAGCGCCGAAGGGGCGTTCTCGGTGAATAACCAGTTGCTGCCCAAGAGCGACCTGGCGAGCCTGATCGAGGCCCTGCAGAAAGAATCCGGCGGCGATACCAACCTGCCGCTGTCCATCAGCGCCGACGGCAAGACCCCTCATCAATCGGTGATCACCGCCATGGACGCGGCGGGCAAGCTCGGTTTCAGCCATCTGCGCATGACCACGGTCGAGGCGGCTCCCGCACCCTGATGGCCATGTCCGATCGATTGCTTGCCGCGTGGTACGAGGGCCACCCGGCCCTGACCCTGCTACGGCCCTTGGAGTGGTTGTACCGGCGGGTGGTGGTGGGCAAGCGCGAGCGTTTCCTCGCGGGTGAAGGCCAGATCTACCAGCCCCCGGTGCCGTTGGTGGTGGTGGGCAATATCACCGTGGGTGGCACTGGCAAGACGCCGTTGATCCTGTGGCTGATCCAGCACTGCCAGCGCAGTGGCTTGCGAGTCGGGGTGGTCAGCCGGGGTTATGGCGCCAAGCCGCCGCAACTGCCGTGGCGGGTCGCGGCCGAGCAGGGCGCCGATGTCGCGGGAGACGAGCCGCTGTTGATCGTCCAGCGCACGGGCGTGCCGTTGATGATCGACCCCGACCGTAGCCGCGCGGTCCAGGCGCTGCTGGAGGCCGAGCCGCTGGACCTGATCCTGTCCGACGACGGCATGCAGCATTATCGGCTGGCCCGGGACCTTGAGCTGGTGCTGATCGATAGCGCCCGGGGCCTGGGCAACCGGCGTTGCCTGCCCGCCGGGCCATTGCGCGAGCCGGTCGAGCGCCTGCAATCGGTCGATGCCGTGCTGTACAACGGCGCCAGTGCCGACCGCGAAGATGGCTTCGCCTTCCAATTGCGCCCCACCGAACTGGTGAACCTGGCCAGTGGCGAACGCCGCCCCCTCGACCATTTTCCACCCGGCCAAGCCCTGCACGCCGTGGCCGGCATCGGCAACCCCCAGCGTTTCTTCAAGACCCTCGAAACGCTACACTGGCGGCCAATACCGCACGGGTTTGCCGACCATGCCGAATACAGCGCCCAAGCCTTGAACTTCATGCCATCCCTGCCGGTGGTCATGACGGAAAAAGACGCGGTCAAATGCCGTGCCTTCGCCGCGCCCGACTGGTGGTACCTGGCGGTGGACGCCGCGCCGTCGCCGGCCTTCGCAGCCTGGTTCGATACGCAGTTGATGCGCCTGTTGCCGGATCGGCTCTTGCCTTAACACCTTTTACCCAGGGGAATTCCATGGACACCAAACTGCTCGATATTCTGGCCTGCCCGGTCTGCAAAGGTCCGCTCAAGCTCAGCGCGGACAAGACCGAACTGATCAGCAAGGGTGCCGGCCTGGCCTACCCGATTCGCGACGGCATCCCGGTGATGCTCGAAAGCGAAGCCCGCACCCTGACTACCGACGAGCGCCTGGATAAATGACCACCGCCTTTACCGTTGTCATTCCGTCGCGCTTCGCCTCGACGCGCCTGCCCGGCAAGCCGTTGCTGTCGATCGCCGGCAAGCCGATGATCCAGCATGTCTGGGAGCAAGCCAGTAAAAGCAGCGCCCAGCGCGTGGTGGTGGCGACTGACGATGCGCGCATCGTCGAGGCCTGCAAAGGCTTTGGCGCCGAGGTCGTGCTGACGCGCGAAGACCATAATTCCGGTACCGATCGCCTGGCGGAGGTCGCGGCGAAGCTCGGTCTTGCCGCCGACGCGATTGTGGTCAATGTACAAGGTGACGAGCCGTTGATCCCGCCGAGCGTGATCGATCAGGTCGCCGCCAACCTCGCGGCCCACACCGAAGCGCGCATGGCCACCCTGGCTGAGCCGATCGAGGATGTGCAGACCCTGTTCAACCCCAACGTGGTCAAGGTGGTCAGCGACATTAATGGCCTGGCGTTGACCTTCAGCCGTGCGACGTTGCCCTGGGCGCGGGATGCATTCGCCCAAAGTCGCGACGTGATGCCGCAAGGCGTGCCGTACCGTCGTCACATCGGCATCTACGCCTACCGCGCCGGCTTCCTTCAGGACTTCGTCGCCTGGGGCCCGTGCTGGCTGGAAAACACTGAAGCCCTGGAACAGCTGCGAGCACTGTGGCATGGCGTGCGGATCCACGTCGCCGATGCGTTGGTGGCCCCGCCGACCGGTGTCGACACCGCCGAAGACCTCGAGCGCGTTCGTCGCCTGCTGGAGGCCTGATGCGGGTTCTGTTCGTCTGTCTCGGCAATATCTGCCGCTCTCCCACCGCCGAAGGCATCTTGCGCCACAAGTTGCGAGAGGCCGGGCTGGCCGGGCAGGTGGAAGTCGCTTCCGCCGGCACTGGTGACTGGCATGTCGGCAAGGCCCCGGACAAGCGCAGCCAGGCGGCGGCCTTGAAGCGTGGCTACGACCTGTCGGCCCAGCGCGCGCAACAGGTGACGCGCGCCGATTTCGCCGCCTATGACCTGATCCTGGCGATGGACAGCAGCAACCTGCGCAATCTCCAGGCCCTGCAACCGGCCAATGCCAAGGCCGAGCTGGATCTGTTCCTGCGGCGCTACGAAGCTGAACTCGATGACGTGCCGGACCCGTACTACGACGGCGAGCAGGGCTTCGAGCAGGTGTTGGACTTGATCGAGCGGGCCACCGATCGCCTGGTGATCGAATTGAAGGGGCGGTTATGACCTGGCAGGTACGGGCGGGCGTCAGCCTCAAACCCTTCAACAGTTTTGGCGTGGACGTTAGCGCCCGGTTGTTCGCCGAAGCCCACGACGATGAGGATGTCCGCCAGGCGCTGGCTTATGCCCGCGAGCATGCCGTGCCGCTGCTGGTGATCGGCGGCGGCAGCAACCTGCTGCTGACCGGCGACATCGACGCCTTGGTGCTGCGCATGGCCAGCCAGGGGATCCGACTGCTCAGCGATGATGGCGAACGGGTGGTGATCGAGGCCGAAGCCGGGGAACCCTGGCATCCCTTCGTCCAACATACGCTGGCGCAAGGCTGGTCGGGCCTGGAGAATCTCAGCCTGATTCCCGGTACCGTAGGCGCGGCACCGATGCAAAACATCGGCGCCTACGGTGTGGAGATCAAGGATGTCTTCGCCGGCCTCACTGCGCTGGATCGCCAGACCGGTGAGCTGAGGGATTTCACCCTTGAAGACTGTCGGTTTGCTTATCGCGACAGTCTGTTCAAACAGCAAGCGGGTCGCTGGTTGATCCTGCGGGTGCGCTTTGCCCTCAGCCGCGCCGCACACCTGCACCTGGAGTACGGCCCGGTCCGCCAGCGGTTGACCGAACAGGGCATCGATCAGCCGACGCCCACGGATGTGAGCCGGGCCATTTGCAGCATCCGCAGCGAAAAACTCCCCGACCCGGCCGTGCTGGGCAATGCCGGCAGCTTCTTCAAGAACCCGCTGGTGCCGGCCACGCACGTAACGTATCTCAAGCAGCAATACCCTGATCTTGTGGCTTATCCACAGCCTGGAGGACAGATGAAGATCGCCGCCGGCTGGCTGATCGAACGGGCCGGCTGGAAGGGCTTTCGCGAGGGGGATGCCGGGGTGCACAAGTTGCAGGCGTTGGTGCTGGTCAACTACGGCAATGCCACGGGCCCGCAACTGTTGGACCTGGCCCTGCGGATCCAGAAAGACATTGCCGAACGTTTCCAGGTCGAGCTGGAAATGGAGCCCAATCGGTACTGAGCGCGGTGGGAGCAAAGCTTGCTCGCGATCAACTGAACAACGCCCTGCCACAATCACGCACAGATCATTTGTGCAGGATTGTGCAGGGCGTTTTGCTTGATCCTGGGTTAATTTAGTTTGCTAACGATGCGATCATCGCATCCTAAAGGCCCGATGCAGACGCCTGCGTGCGCCTGCATAAGAGAGCCCGATCAGCCTGAGCCAGTCTGCGACAACCGACCTGTTACCTAAGCGGCAGATTGCTCGACCCCATAACTCGATCACTATGCGGGCGTGCCCATGATTACCCTGAAACTCAATGGAAAAGACCATCAACTGGATGTGACCGAGGACATGCCGCTGCTGTGGGCTATCCGGGATGTGGCCGGTTACAACGGCACCAAGTTCGGCTGTGGCCTGGGCCTGTGTGGCGCCTGCACCATCCACATCGACGGCGCCCCGGCGCGCAGTTGCATCACACCCATCGGCTCGGTGAAAGGGCAGGACGTCAGCACCATCGACGGGCTTCATGCCGACCCGGTCGGGCAAATCGTCCAGAAGGCCTGGCTCGATACGGCGGTGGCTCAGTGCGGTTACTGCCAGGGCGGACAGATCATGTCCGCCACCGCATTGCTCAAGACCAACCCCAACCCGAGCGATGAGCAGATCGAAGAAGCCATGGTCGGCAACATCTGCCGCTGCGGCACGTATAACCGGATAAAGACCGCGATCCGCCAGGCTTCCACTCACCTGAAGGAGGCCAAGGCATGAGCCGCTTGCCCGATGATTTCGTGCTGAGCAACCTCAGCCGCCGTGGTTTCCTCAAGGGGGCGAGTGCTACCGGCGTGCTGGTGCTGGCGGCCACGTGGGGCCTGCCGGATGCCTTTGCCGAGGAAAAGAAATTCGGCGCCGAGGGCATGCCCCACGGCGCGATCGACGACCCGAAGGTGTACGTCAGCATTGCCAGCGATGGCAGCGTGACCGTGATCTGCAACCGTTCGGAAATGGGCCAGGGCGTGCGCACCAGCCTGAGCATGGTGGTCGCCGACGAACTGGACGCTGACTGGACGCTCGTCAAGGTCAAGCAGGCGCCGGCCGATGAGGCGCGTTTCGGCAATCAGGACACCGACGGTTCGCGCAGCATGCGTCACTGGTACGAGCCGATGCGCCGTTGCGGGGCTGCCGCCCGGACCATGCTGGAACTGGCCGCTGCCGCACAGTGGAAGGTCCCGGTGGGTGAATGCCGTGCCCAACTGCACAAAGTGCTGCACCAGCCGTCGGGACGTGAACTGGGCTATGGAGAGTTGGCCGCCGCCGCCAGTGCCTTGCCGGTGCCGCCCCGTGACAGCTTGCGTCTCAAACCGCCATCCGAGTTCCGCTACATTGGCAAGGAAGCGAGCCGGGCCATCGATGGCGCGGACATCGTCAACGGTCGTGCGGTGTTTGGTGCCGATGTGCATTTCGATGGCATGCTCTATGCGGTCATCGCGCGTCCGCCGGTCTATGGCGGCAAGGTCAAGAGCGTGGACAGCGGCGCGGCGCTGAAGGTACCGGGCGTGGTCAAGGTGGTCCAGATAGAGGGACGTCCGCTGCCCTCGGAATTCCAGCCGTTGGGCGGCGTAGCGGTGGTGGCGAAGAACACCTGGGCGGCGATCAAGGGCCGCGAGGCGCTGAAAATTCAGTGGGACGACGGCCCGAATGCCGGTTATGACTCCATTGCCTATCGCAAGGAACTGGAAGCGGCCGCCCTCAAGCCTGGAAAAGTCGTGCGCAGCAGCGGTGACCTCGACGATGCGCTGGCCAAGGCTGATTCGACGTTGGAGGCGTCGTATTACTTGCCGCACCTGTCCCAGTCCCCCATGGAACCGATGGTTGCCGTCGCCCGGTTCAAGGACGGCCAATGCGAGGCTTGGGCGCCGAGCCAGGCACCGCAGGTGACCCGTGAACGTGTCGCCGAACGCCTGGGTATTCCTTTCGAGAAGGTCACGGTGAACATCACGTTGCTGGGCGGCGGTTTCGGACGCAAGTCGAAACCCGACTTTGTCGTCGAGGCGGCGGTCCTCGCCAAGGAGTTTCCCGGCCAGGCAGTACGGGTGCAATGGACCCGCGAGGACGACATTCATCACTCGTATTTCCATACTGTATCGGCCGAATACCTCAAGGCCGGCCTGAACCAGGACGGCATGCCGTCCGGTTGGCTGCACCGCACCGTAGCGCCGAGCATCACGGCACTGTTTGCACCGGGCATGACGCATGAGGCGCCGTTCGAAATAGGCATGGGCGTGACCAACATGGCCTACGCCATTCCCAACCTGCGCCTGGAAAACCCCGAAGCGGTGGCCCATGCCCGGGTGGGCTGGTATCGCTCGGTGTCGAACATTCCTCACGGTTTCGCAATCCAGAGCTTTATTGACGAACTGGCCCATAAAGCCGGCCAGGATCCGCTGAAGTACCAGGTCAAATTGCTCGGGCCGGACCGTAAGATCGATCCGCGTACCTTGAGCGAAGAATGGAACTACGGCGAATCCCCCGAGCGTTACCCGATTGATACGGCGCGGATCCGCACGGTGCTGGAAACCGCCGCGAAGGCCGCCGGTTGGGGCCGGAAGCTGCCCAAGGGCCGTGGCCTGGGGCTGGCGGTGCACTATAGCTTCGTCACCTACGTGGCGGCGGTGCTCGAGGTGGAGGTCAAGGACGATGGCACGGTGATCGTGCACAAGGCGGACATCGCCGTGGACTGCGGCCCGCAGATCAACCCCGAGCGCATCCGCTCCCAATTCGAAGGCGCCTGCGTCATGGGCCTGGGCAATGCCATGGTGGGCGAAATCAGTTTCAAGGACGGCAAGGTGCAGCAGGACAATTTCCATATGTACGAAGTGGCGCGCATGTCCCTGGCGCCCAAGGAAGTGGCCGTGCATCTGGTCACGCCGCCGGGTGAGGTACCGTTGGGGGGGGTTGGCGAGCCGGGCGTGCCGCCGATTGCGCCGGCCCTGTGCAACGCGATTTTCGCCGCCACCGGCCAGCGTATCCGTAACCTGCCTGTGCGTTACCAGCTGCAAGGCTGGCAACAGGCCAAGGCCTGATGGACAGCGTCGATCTGAATGTCCTGCGCAGCGTGCTCGAGTGGCGCCGCGCCGGGCAGCGAGTGGTGTTGTTCACCGTGGTCCAGACCTGGGGCACTGCGCCACGGCCGCCGGGGGCGATGCTGGCCCTGCGCGAAGATGGCGTGGTGATCGGTTCGGTGTCGGGCGGTTGTGTCGAGGATGACCTGATCGCCCGGCTGCACGACGGCCGTATTCCGGCGGACGGTCCGCCGGTGCAACTGATCACCTATGGCGTCACCCGCGAAGAAGCGGCGCGCTTCGGCCTGCCGTGCGGCGGCACCCTGCGCCTGACCGAAGAGCGGGTGGGCGATCCACAGTGGGTCGCCGAACTGCTGGAGCGCTGCGAAGCCCATGAAATTGTTGCCCGTGAACTGACGGTCGCCAGCGGCAACGTGGTCCTGACCCCGGCCAGCAAGACCGACGCCCTGGTGTTCGATGGACAGGTGCTGCGGGCCATTTACGGTCCGCGTTGGCGGTTGCTGCTGATCGGTGCCGGGCAACTGTCGCGCTACGTGGCGGAAATGGCCCGGCTGCTGGACTTCGAAGTGCTGATTTGCGATCCGCGCAAGGAGTTCGTCTATGGTTGGGAGGAGCAGCATGGGCGCTTCGTCTCGGGGATGCCCGACGAAGCCGTGTTGAGCATCCAGACCGACGAGCGCACGGCCATTGTGGCGCTGACCCATGATCCACGCCTGGACGACATGGCGTTGCTCACGGCCCTGGACTCCAAGGCGTTTTATGTCGGCGCCCTGGGTTCGCGGGTCAACAGCCAGAAACGCCGGGACAACCTGGCTCAGCTAGGCTTGTCTGCGGAGGCGATTGGCCGCTTGCACGGACCGATCGGCTTGCACATCGGCAGCCATACCCCGGCGGAAATCGCCTTGTCGCTGCTGGCCGAAATCGTGGCCATCAAGAATGGCGTGGAACTGCGGCAGAAAAAAACGCCGTAAGCCGTGGGTAAGGAGGGCGTATGAGCGAGTCGATTGGCGTGATCATCCTGGCGGCCGGAACGGGCAGCCGCTTTCGCCGGATTGCAGGCCCTGGCAAGGATAAATTGCTCGTCGATTGCATCGGGCGTGACGGTGCCGTGCGCTCGGTGATCGAGCACGTGCTGGTGAATCTGCCGGCCTTTCTGGAAAGGCGCGTGCTGGTGACGCGCAAGGACCGGCCGCAAGCCATTCGCATGGCCCAGGCCTATGGCTGCGATTTCGTGGAGCTGGACTCCCCTGGCTTGGGCGACAGCATTGCCGCCGGTGTCCAGGCCTGCCCTGAGCTTGATGGCTGGCTGATGGTGCTGGGCGACATGCCCTTCATCTTGCCGTCGAGCATCGAGCAGGTGGTGGCGGGGATTCGCGCGGACGGCATCAGCGTGCCGGTCCTGGCCGGTGAGTACGGGCATCCGGTTGGATTCGGTCGTGGGTTTGGGCCGAAACTGATGGCATTGACCGGCGATCGGGGGGCCAAGGTGTTGTTTGCCGGGGCGCAAGTGGTCGAAGTGCCGGTGGACGACCCTGGCGTGACGTGGGATGTGGATGTGCCAGAGGCACTGGTCTTCAAGTAATAGCGATGCAGCAGATACCTGTGGGAGCGGGCTTGCTCGCGAATCGGTGTGTCAGCTTGCGAAGATGTTGGATGTACCCAAGCCTTCGCGAGCAAGCCCGCTCCCACATTGGATCTTCAGCGGATATGCCTTGTGCCAAGACTCGGCTTCCGCAGAGTTATGTGGATAAGTCATGAGGCATAAAAAAGCCCCGCCTGGGGTTACCAGGCGGGGCTTTTTACTGGGCGGTGGAATCAGGCGTGAGGTTTAGGCTCGTGCTCTTTTTCCAGGGCTTCAGGGTGACGCGGCGCGATTTCTTCAGTGGTGTGCTGAGGTTCGTCGAACGTCGGAGCTGATTCAACCGGGGTTTCGGCGACCGGGGCAGGGGTTGCCTCGGCGACTTCTTCCACGACTGGAGTTGGCTCGGCAGCAGGCGCTTGAGCGGCGGCAGCGGCAGCTTGTTCGGCTTCCTTCTGCAGACGCTCGGCTTCACGCTTGCGACGACGCACTTCACGTGGATCGTTCGGTGCACGGCCATTCGCGGTCAGGGCGCTGGCAGGTGCAGGCTCTTCCACCGGGGCAGGGGCTTCGGTAACCACCGGCGCCTCGACCACTGGAGCAGGCGCGATCACTTCTGGCTCGACCGCTTTCACGGGCTCTGGGGCCGGCTCAGGCTCGACAACAGGTGCCGGTGCGGCTGGCTCGGCGGCCCAGTTGAACGCAGTCTGCTCTTCGCGGACAGGCTCTGGTGCCTTTTCCTCGGCCGGTGCTTCGACGACCGGTTCAGCAGCAACGATTGGAGCCTCGACGACCGGTGCAGGCTCGGCGGCGACTTCGGCTTCAGGCTGGGCGTCATGGGCCGGTGCGAGTTCCACTTCTGGCGAGGCGGTGGCTTCTACCGGGGTGGTGGCTTCGATCACTGGCGCTTCGACCGGCGCGCTTTCCACCGCAGCGGTGGCACGTTCGGCTTGTTCGTGAGCCTGGGCTTCAGCCGTGGCGCTGATCGCGCTGCTGGCAACGGCCGCAGTCACGGCCAGGCCGGCGGCCAGGTCCGCGGCGCTTGGCGCTTCGGTGTTCTCGGTGGATTCGGACTCTTCCGAACCTTCGATCACGTTGCCGTTGGCGTCGCGCTGACGTTCACGACGGTTGCTGCGACGACGCTGGCCACGGGAGCGGCGGCGTGGACGATCGCCTTCGGCGGTGTCCTGGCCATCTTCCTGCAGTTGCTCTTCGGCGTTCAGCACTTCTTCTTCGCTGGCAGCGGCGGCTGCCTGCTCGGCGCGTGGCTGGCGTTCTTCACGTGGAGGACGCGGGGCGCGTTCTTCACGAGGCTGGCGGGCTGGACGCTCTTCAGCGGTGGCGGCAGCCACAGCCGGAGCGGCATCCAGTGGCTCGCGCAGTTCACGAACACGTTCTTCGCGCTCGCCACGTGGCTTGCGGTCTTCACGCGGTGCGCGTGGCTGACGTTCTTCGCGCGGCGGACGCGGTGCGCGTTCTTCGCGGGCTACGGCTGGCGCTTCCTCACGGGCTTCGCGCGGCTGGCGTTCTTCACGCGGCTCACGTGGCGCACGTTCTTCACGCGGTGCACGTTCTTCGCGAGGCTTGCGCTCTTCATCGCGACGACCGTTGCGGTTGCGGGTCTGCTGGCGACCGTTGCGGCGTTCTTCGTTGCGGGCAGGACGCTCGGTAGCGGCAGGTTTGGCGACGACGGCCGGGGTAGCGGGTTCTTCCTTGGTGGCGAACAGGCTGACCAGCGACTTCACCAGGCCTTTGAACAGGCTTGGTTCGGGGGCTGCGGCCGGGGCGGCAACCGGAGCGGCCACTTCGGTCGGAACCGGAGCGTTGGCGCGGGCCGGAGCAGTCTTGACCGCGGCTTCCTGGCGAACCAGGGTGCGAGTGGCGGCGGCCGGCTGGACTTCTTCCACTTCGGCGGCGGCAGCAGCGATTTCGTAGCTGGACTGGTTGGTGTGGGCTTCCGGGCTGTCATCGCGCAGGCGCTGCACTTCGAAGTGCGGTGTCTCGAGGTGATCGTTCGGCAGGATGACGATGCGGGCGCGGGTGCGCAGTTCGATCTTGGTGATCGAGTTGCGTTTTTCGTTGAGCAGGAACGCGGCTACCGGGATCGGCACCTGGGCGCGAACTTCGGCGGTGCGGTCTTTCAGGGCTTCTTCTTCGATCAGGCGCAGGATCGCCAGGGACAGCGACTCGACGTCACGGATGATGCCGGTGCCGTTGCAACGCGGGCAAACGATGCCGCTGCTTTCGCCCAGGGATGGACGCAGGCGCTGACGGGACATTTCCAGCAGGCCGAAGCGCGAGATGCGACCGACCTGTACGCGGGCGCGGTCGGCTTCCAGGCATTCACGGACCTTTTCTTCCACGGCGCGCTGGTTCTTGGCCGGGGTCATGTCGATGAAGTCGATGACGATCAGGCCGCCGATGTCGCGCAGGCGCAACTGACGGGCGATTTCCTCAGCCGCTTCAAGGTTGGTCTGCAGGGCGGTTTCTTCGATGTCGCTGCCTTTGGTGGCGCGGGCCGAGTTGATGTCGATGGACACCAGGGCTTCGGTCGGATCGATGACGATGGAGCCGCCGGACGGCAGTTCGACGACGCGCTGGAAGGCGGTCTCGATCTGGCTTTCGATCTGGAAACGGTTGAACAGCGGAACGCTGTCTTCGTAGAGCTTGATCTTGCTGGCGTACTGCGGCATCACCTGGCGAATGAAGGTCAGGGCTTCATCCTGGGCTTCGACGCTGTCGATCAGCACTTCGCCGATGTCCTGGCGCAGGTAATCGCGGATGGCGCGGATGATCACGTTGCTTTCCTGGTAGATCAGGAACGGCGCGGAACGATCCAGCGAGGCTTCTTTGATGGCGGTCCACAGTTGCAGCAGGTAGTCGAGGTCCCACTGCATTTCTTCGCTGCTGCGGCCCAGGCCGGCAGTGCGCACGATCAAGCCCATGTCGGCTGGCGCGACCAGGCCGTTGAGGGCCTCGCGCAGTTCGTTGCGCTCTTCGCCTTCGATGCGGCGGGAGATGCCGCCGGCACGCGGGTTGTTCGGCATCAGGACCAGGTAACGGCCGGCCAGGCTGATGAAGGTGGTCAGGGCAGCGCCCTTGTTGCCACGTTCTTCTTTTTCCACCTGGACAATGACTTCCTGGCCTTCGCTCAGGACGTCCTTGATGTTGACGCGGCCTTCAGGGGCCTTCTTGAAGTATTCGCGGGAGATTTCTTTGAGGGGCAGGAAGCCATGGCGCTCGGAGCCGAAATCGACAAAGGCAGCCTCAAGGCTTGGTTCGATGCGAGTAATCCGGCCTTTATAGATGTTGGCCTTCTTCTGCTCGCGTGCACCGGATTCGATATCCAGGTCGTAGAGGCGCTGGCCGTCTACCAGTGCAACACGCAACTCTTCGGGTTGAGTTGCGTTAATCAGCATTCTTTTCATGTAGTACCGTCGGTTTCCGGGCTGCCGGAAACGGCGTTCGGCACACACGACTTCTCACGGTCGGTGTCAGGTGCGTCCTGGAGATGGCGAGGCCATTCCAGTGTCCAGCGAGTTCGGCCCAATGATGGCGAAGTCGCGACGGACGCGTCCTGCTTGCTGGTACTCAAGCACTCAGTCAGGAGGAGGAATCAACCGGCGTCTGTGGACGAGATGAAGCGTCTAAATATAAGCCTAGTGCTACACAGTCCGACGGTTGTACGTCTCCACCCTACACGTATCCCTGATAATTCGGGTGCTGCCGCGCGCAGAATCCGCAGCGGGTTGGCATTTACCGTGAGCTCCGGAAGGGGAGGTCACGCATCATGGCTAATTTAGGCGTTGTTTCCGAAGCTCTCGCTCGGGGTCGTTCGCAGCTGACTGCACTTTGTGAACTGGCCGTGAATGTGGCGCGCAAGGCGAGTCAAAACTCTGCTTTGCGGCGTATTTCAGGCCTCATGTCACCTGCGCTCGTTACACCTGAAAACTCTACCGTTACGTAGCGAAAGCCCCGTAGGACGGCCTCTCGTCCTCGTGAATTGCGTTGGTCAGGGCCGGTTTTTGACCGCTGGTCCACTGTCCAGCCACTTTTGGCGGCGTTCGCGACTATAGCAGCAATGATTAAGTGCTTCAATTCCATAAAAAATTGTTATGATCGCCGCCATGACAACTACCGCCCCTTCGACCCCTGGCGTTCAACTGCTGGAGGTCTCGCCGGAATATGCCGGCCAAAGAATCGATAATTTCCTGCTGGCCCGGCTCAAAGGCGTGCCCAAGACCTTGATCTACCGCATTTTGCGCAAAGGCGAAGTGCGTGTGAACAAAGGTCGGATCAAGCCCGAATACAAGCTCCAGGCCGGTGATATCGTGCGCGTGCCGCCGGTTCGCGTGCCCGAGCGCGATGAGCCGGTGCCCTTGGCCCAGGGATTGTTGCAACGCCTTGAAGCCTCGATCGTTTACGAAGACAAGGCCCTGATCGTGATCAACAAGCCCGCGGGCATTGCGGTTCACGGCGGCAGCGGCCTGAATTTCGGTGTGATCGAAGCCTTTCGTCAGTTGCGTCCGGACGCCAAGGAGCTGGAACTGGTCCATCGCCTCGACCGCGACACTTCCGGCCTGCTGATGATCGCCAAGAAACGCAGCATGTTGCGCCATCTGCACGAGCAATTGCGCGGCGATGGCGTCGACAAGCGCTACATGGCGCTGGTGCGTGGCCGCTGGGAAACCTCCATCAAGCAAGTGCGTGCGCCGCTGCTCAAGAGCAACTTGCGTTCCGGCGAGCGCATGGTCGAAGTCAATGAGGAGGGCAAGGAGGCGCTGACGGTGTTCAAGGTATTGCGCCGTTTCGACGACTTCGCCACCTTGGTCGAGGCCAAGCCTGTGACCGGGCGCACGCATCAGATTCGTGTCCATACCCTGCACGCCGGCCACTGCATCGCCGGTGACAGCAAATACGGCGATGACGATTTCACCAAGGAAATCCGCGACTTGGGCGGCAAACGCCTGTTTCTCCACGCCTATATGCTCACCGTGCCGCTGCCCGATGGCGGCGAGCTGAAATTGCAGGCTCCGGTGGATGACATGTGGGCCAAGACCGTGGAGCGGTTGAGTGCATCCTGACTACAAATTGCTGATCTTCGATTGGGACGGCACTCTTGCCAATTCCATCGGTCGGATCGTGGAGTCGATGCATGTCGCATCGGATCGCTCGGGTTTTGCCCGATGCGACGATTTTGCGGTGAAGGGCATCATCGGCTTGGGATTGCCGGAAGCGATTCGCAGTTTGTACCCGGAGATCGACGACGATGAGCTGGTGGTTTTTCGCCAGCACTATGCCGATCACTACATTGCGCTGGAGGCCGAGCCTTCGCCGTTGTTCGAGGGCGTGGTTCATACCCTTGAAACCTTGAAGGGCGAGGGTTATCGCTTGGCGGTCGCGACCGGCAAGGCCCGTCGCGGGCTGGATCGGGTATTGAAGGCCCATGGTTGGGACGATTATTTCGATATCACCCGTGCCGCCGATGAGACGGCCAGCAAGCCGCACCCGCTGATGCTCGAGCAGATACTGGCTCATTGTGGGGTGCAGCCTGCGCAGGCGTTGATGGTGGGGGATTCTTCGTTCGACCTGCAGATGGCGCGCAATGCCGGCATGGGTTCGGTGGCTGTCAGCTACGGTGCGCAGTCCATCGAAGCACTCAAGGCGTTCGAGCCGCTACTGGCGATTGACCATTTTCCTGAATTGCACGCCTGGCTGAGCCGGCGCGCCGATTAAAGTCTGTTGAGGATGCATGTATGACCGATGAATGGAAGGCACCGGCCAAGGCGAGCGCTGACAACGGTGACGAAAAAAGCTGGAAGCTGCTGGAAAAGACCCTGTTGGCCGGGGTGGAGGAGCAGCGTCGTGCGCGCCGCTGGGGGATCTTCTTCAAGTGCCTGGTCTTCATCTACCTGTTTTTCGGCTTGGCGATGATCTTCCAGGCGGTTGATGGCAAGCAGAGTCCGGGAGGTGGTTCGGCCTATACGGCGGTCATCGACATCGAAGGCATGATTGCCGACAAGGAAGCGGCCAGTGCGGACAATATTATCGGCAGCCTGCGGGCCGCGTTCGAAGATTCGAAGGTCAAGGGCGTGGTGCTGCGTATCAACAGTCCGGGTGGCAGCCCGGTGCAGGCTGGCTACGTCTATGACGAAATCGTCCGCTTGCGCGCGGCGCATCCGGATATCAAGGTCTACGCGGTGATTTCCGACCTCGGTGCCTCCGGTGCCTATTACATCGCCAGTGCGGCGGACCAGATCTATGCCGACAAAGCCAGCCTGGTGGGCTCCATTGGCGTGACGGCGGCGGGTTACGGCTTTGTCGAGACGCTGGACAAGCTTGGGGTGGAGCGCCGGGTCTATACCGCCGGCGAGCACAAATCCTTCCTCGATCCGTTCCAGCCGCAAAAGCCTGAGGAAACGGCGTTCTGGCAGGGCGTGCTCGACACTACCCATAAGCAGTTCATCGCCAGCGTCAAGAAGGGGCGGGGCGAGCGCCTGAAGGACAAGGAGCATCCGGAGCTCTTCTCCGGGCTGGTCTGGTCGGGCGAGCAGGCGTTGCCGCTGGGCTTGATCGATGGCTTGGGCAGCGCCAGTTCGGTGGCTCGGGATGTGATTGGCGAGAAGGAATTGGTGGATTTCACCATTGAAGAGTCGCCGCTCGATCGTTTCTCGAAAAAGCTGGGCGCCAGCATCGCCGAGCGTCTGGCGATGTGGATGGGGTTCCAGGGGCCGGCGTTGCGCTGATTGCCTTGGAGTTTCAATGCAGGGTAGGCCGACAGCCCCTCTGTGGCGAGGGGATTTATCCCCTCGCCACAAGTTTTGTATTTACAAGTTTTGTATTTGGCTGGGGTTGCTCTCAATGCCAGGCTTCAGGGGATTTGCACGCCCTCGGCCAGTAACATGTCCACCAGGCGAATCAGCGGCAGCCCGACCAGGCTGGTGGCGTCCGGTCCTTCGGTGCTCTGGAACAGGCTTACGCCCAGCCCCTCGGCCTTGAAGCTGCCGGCGCAATCGTAGGGTTGCTCGGCGCGCAGGTAGTGTTCGACGCGCTCCGGATCCAGGGTGCGCATATTGACTGTAAATGCAACGCAATCGACCTGGCAGGCGTCTGTCCGGCTGTTGAGCAGTGCCAGGCCGGTCAGGAACGTGACCTTGGCGCCGCTGGCGGCCAGCAGTTGTTCGCGGGCGTTCTCGAAGGTGTGAGGCTTGCCCAGGATGCGCTCGCCGAGCACGGCGACCTGGTCTGAGCCGATGATCAGGTGCCCTGGATGGCTTGGCGCCAACGCCAGGGCTTTTTCCCGGGCCAGGCGCTTGACCAGTTCGAGGGCGGGTTCGCCGGGGCGATGGCTTTCGTCGATATCGGGTGAGCTGCAGACGAACGGCAGTCCCAGGCGGGCGAGCAATTCCCGGCGATAGACTGAGCTTGAGGCGAGTAATAAAGGCAGCATGAGCATCTCCAGGAGTCGGCGACGAATTCTATCGAGGCACGCAAGTGACGGACAGGGCTGAATTTCCTTTGACATGGCCGGGGGCATCCCTATAATGCTGCGCCTATGTTGAATGACCCGATTCCACCTCACGTTGACCCGCGCAAATTGGCTGACCGTGGCACCACCCTTCAAGGTGAACTGCTGCTGGCCGATTTGAAGAGACTCTGCGACCCGCTTTCCGACGATGTCGGTACGGTCCAGGCCAAATTCGTTTTTGAACGAGATGAACGTAAATCTGTGGTTATCCACAGCTTTATCGACACTGAAGTCAAAATGGTTTGCCAGCGTTGTCTTGAGCTGGTCACCCTGCCGATCCACAGCGAATGCAGTTACGCCGTGGTGAAGGAGGGTGCGAATACCCAGTCGTTGCCGAAAGGTTATGACGTGCTGGAACTGGGCGAAGATCCATTGGATCTGCAGTCACTGATCGAGGAGGAGCTTCTGCTCGCCTTGCCCATTGTGCCTGCTCATCATCCGGAAGAATGCCAGCAGCCGGCGGGAGCAGATGAGCCCGAACCGAGCGAGGACGAGGTAACGCGGTCCAACCCGTTCAGTGTATTGGCGCAGTTAAAGCGTGACCCAAACGTTTAGGAGTTAATCAATTATGGCTGTTCAGCAGAACAAAAAATCCCGCTCTGCCCGTGACATGCGCCGTTCGCACGACGCTCTCGAGGCTAGCACCCTGTCCGTAGAAAAGACCACCGGTGAAGTTCACCTGCGTCACCACGTATCGCCAGAAGGCGTATACCGTGGCCGTAAAGTGATCGACAAGGGCGCCGACGAGTAATCACTTGTCCGCTCAAGTCATCGCGATTGACGCAATGGGCGGGGACTTCGGTCCCCGCAGCATTGTTCAGGCCAGCCTTGCTTGTCTGAATGCCACACCCTCGCTGCACCTGACCCTCGTCGGTCAATCCCCCCTCCTGGAAGACATGCTCAGCGGCCAATCGGCTGTGGATCGCGCGCGCCTGACGATTGTCCCGGCGTCCGAAATCATCACCATGGACGAAAAGCCGGCCCAGGCCCTGCGCGGCAAGCCTGACGCCTCGATGCGCGTGGCCCTTGAGCTGCTGCGTGATGGCAAGGTCCAGGCCTGTGTCAGTGCTGGCAATACCGGTGCGCTGATGGCGCTGTCACGCTATGTGCTCAAGACCTTGCCGGGTATCGACCGGCCCGCGATGGTGGCGGCGATTCCGACCCAGCGTGGGTTCTGTCAGCTGCTCGACCTGGGGGCGAACGTCGATTGCAGTGCCGAGCATCTGCTGCAGTTTGCGGTGATGGGCTCGGTCGCGGCTGAAACCCTGGGCATCGTCCGTCCTCGCGTGGCGTTGCTGAACATCGGCACCGAAGACATCAAGGGCAACCAGCAGGTCAAGCTGGCGGCCACGTTGTTGCAGGCTGCGCGGGGCATCAACTACATCGGTTTCGTCGAAGGCGACGGTTTGTACCGTGGCGAGGCCGATGTGGTGGTCTGTGACGGTTTCGTGGGCAATATCCTGCTCAAGTCCAGCGAGGGGCTGGCGACCATGATCGGCCAGCGCATCGAGACCTTGTTCAGGCAAAGCCTCGCTTCGCGGGTGGTCGGTGCCCTGGCGCTGCCGTTGATGCGTCGCTTGCAGGCGGACCTGGCGCCGGCGCGGCACAACGGTGCGAGTTTCCTCGGGCTGCAAGGTATCGTGATCAAGAGTCACGGGTCGGCGGGCGTGCAGGGTTTCCAAAGTGCGATCAACCGAGCGGTGATCGAGATCCAGGAGAACCTGCCGGAGCGCTTGCACGGTCGCCTCGAGGATTTGTTAACTTAGGCGTTTTCGTCCGACAATGCTTAAATGTGACCGGTCGGTTCAACCCGCCATCCAACTTTCAGTTTGCTAGCGCCCCCAGGGGCGTCAATTTTTGACGACAAGATCATTAGGGGCTTTGTTTTCATGTCTGCTTCCCTCGCATTCGTCTTTCCAGGACAGGGCTCGCAGTCCCTCGGCATGCTGGCCGAGCTGGGCGCGCAATACCCGCTGGTCCTCGAAACATTCAAAGAAGCTTCCGATGCGCTCGGCTATGACTTGTGGGCACTGACCCAGCAAGGGCCGGAAGAGCGGCTCAATCAAACCGATAAAACCCAACCGGCCATTCTCACCGCCTCGATCGCCTTGTGGCGCCTGTGGCTGGCTGAAGGTGGCGCGCGCCCGGCATTCGTCGCCGGTCATAGCCTGGGCGAATACAGCGCCCTCGTGGCCGCTGGCAGCCTGAGCCTGGGTGCCGCGGTGAAACTGGTGGAGCGTCGTGGCCAGTTGATGCAAGAAGCCGTTCCGGCCGGGCAGGGCGGCATGGCCGCGATCCTCGGCCTGGAAGACGCCGATGTACTGGCGGCCTGTGCCGAGGCGGCGCAAGGCGAAGTGGTCAGCGCGGTGAACTTCAACTCTCCGGGCCAGGTGGTCATCGCCGGGGCCAAGGCGGCAGTCGAGCGTGCCATCGAGGGCTGCAAGGCCCGTGGTGCCAAGCGCGCCATGCCATTGCCGGTCAGCGTGCCGTCGCACTGTGAACTGATGCGTCCGGCCGCCGAGCGCTTTGCCGAGTCCATCGCGGCCATCGATTGGCAGGCCCCGCAGATTCCGGTGGTGCAGAATGTCAGCGCCGACGTGGCGCCTGATCTCGAGACCTTGAAGCGTGATCTGCTGGAACAACTCTACAAGCCGGTTCGCTGGGTCGAATCGGTGCAGACCCTGGCAGCCAAGGGCGCGACCGAATTGGTCGAGTGCGGTCCTGGCAAAGTGCTGGCAGGCCTGAACAAACGCTGCGCCGAAGGCGTGTCGACTTCCAACCTCAACACCCCAGATGCCTTCGCTGCCGCCCGTGCAGCGCAGGCCTGAACAGGAGAAGCTTGCATGAGTCTGCAAGGTAAAGTTGCACTGGTGACCGGTGCTAGCCGTGGCATCGGCCAGGCCATCGCCCTGGAGCTGGGTCGTCAAGGCGCCATCGTCATCGGCACCGCGACTTCCGCTTCGGGCGCCGAGCGTATCGCCGCGACCCTGAAGGAAAACGACATCCAGGGCACTGGCCTCGAACTGAACGTCACCAGCGACGAATCCGTTGCGGCGGTGCTGGCAAGCATCCAGGAGCAGTTCGGTGCGCCGGCAATCCTGGTCAATAATGCCGGTATCACCCGCGATAACCTGATGATGCGCATGAAAGATGACGAATGGTTCGACGTCGTCGACACCAACCTGAACAGTCTGTACCGGCTGTCCAAGGGCGTTCTGCGTGGCATGACCAAGGCTCGCTGGGGTCGAATTATCAGTATCGGCTCGGTTGTGGGTGCCATGGGCAACGCAGGCCAAGTAAACTATGCTGCGGCGAAGGCCGGTCTGGAAGGTTTCAGCCGTGCGCTGGCGCGTGAAGTGGGTTCGCGCTCGATTACGGTAAACTCGGTTGCACCGGGTTTCATCGACACCGACATGACCCGTGAACTGCCGGAAGCACAGCGCGAAGGCTTGTTGACACAGATTCCGCTGGGTCGTCTGGGGCAAGCTCAAGAAATCGCGTCCGTGGTCGCTTTTCTTGCTTCGGACGGTGCGGCATACGTGACCGGGGCTACAATCCCGGTGAACGGCGGGATGTACATGAGTTAAATGTGACGGATTGCTTCAAAAAAATGTCATACGAGCTGTCTAAAATCCGTTATAAAGCTGCAATCAATTTATAGACGGCGGGCCGCGGGGTTTGAGGAGTGAAGCTTTCGGTTGAAAAACCGAAAAGTTCTTCTATACACTTACCCACCGGCCAGCTGCCTGAATTTGTCCATTAGGAGTGAAAACAAGGTATGAGCACCATCGAAGAGCGCGTCAAGAAAATCGTTGCCGAGCAACTGGGCGTTAAAGAAGAAGAAGTTGTGAACACCGCTTCCTTCGTAGAAGACCTGGGTGCCGACTCCCTTGACACCGTTGAGCTGGTGATGGCTCTGGAAGAGGAATTCGAGACCGAGATTCCTGACGAAGAAGCTGAGAAGATCACTACTGTACAAGCTGCTATCGACTACGTTACCAGCCACCAGGCGTAATCGTATTCAGTCGTCGCTAGCTGTCATGGAAAAAACCGCACTGCCGTCACGGCGTGCGGTTTTTTCTTTAGGCCTGATGCAAAGTCGTCATTAGAAAAAGGAGAGTGCTGTGTCGCGTAGACGCGTCGTAGTCACCGGTATGGGTATGTTGTCGCCACTGGGTACGGATGTGCCGAGCAGTTGGCAGGGCATTCTGGCTGGCCGCAGTGGCATTGGTCTGATCGAACACACCGACCTTTCTGCCTATTCCACCCGTTTTGGCGGCTCGGTAAAGGGCTTCAATGTCGAGGAATACCTGTCGGTCAAGGAAGCCCGCAAGCTCGACCTGTTCATTCAATACGGCCTGGCAGCCGGTTTCCAGGCAGTGCGTAACGCTGGCCTGGAAGTCACCGACGCCAACCGTGAACGCATCGGCGTGGCCATGGGTTCGGGTATTGGCGGTTTGACCAATATCGAAGAAACCAGCCGCACGCTGCACGATTCGGGGCCGCGACGGATTTCTCCGTTCTTCGTGCCGGGCTCGATCATCAATATGATTTCCGGTTTCCTGTCCATCCACCTGGGTGCCCAGGGGCCCAACTACGCCATCGCCACGGCGTGCACCACCGGTACTCACTGCATCGGCATGGCCGCACGCAACATCATGTACGACGAAGCCGACGTGATGATCGCCGGTGGCGCTGAAATGGCCGCATGCGGTCTTGGCATGGGCGGTTTCGGCGCGTCCCGTGCGCTGTCGACCCGCAACGACGAGCCCGCCCGCGCGAGCCGGCCATGGGACAAGGGCCGCGATGGCTTCGTACTGTCCGACGGTGCCGGTGCGCTGGTGCTCGAAGAGCTGGAACACGCCAAGGCGCGCGGCGCGACCATCTATGCCGAACTGATCGGCTTCGGCACCAGTGGCGACGCGTACCACATGACCTCGCCACCGGCCGATGGCGCCGGTGCGGCCCGTTGCATCGCCAATGCCTTGCGTGACGCGAAAATCAACGGCGAGCAGGTGCAGTACATCAACGCCCACGGTACTTCCACACCGGCCGGCGACTTGGCCGAAGCCCAGGCGATCAAGACCGTGTTCGGCGAGCACGCCTACAAGCTGGCGGTCAGCTCGACCAAGTCCATGACCGGTCACCTGCTGGGTGCGGCTGGGGCGGTGGAAGCGATCTTCAGCGTACTGGCGATCAACAGTCAGACGGCGCCGCCGACCATCAACCTCGATGAGCCGGACGACGGCTGCGACCTGGACTTCGTACCGCACACTGCCCGCAGCATGGACATCGATGTGGTGCTGTCCAATTCCTTCGGCTTTGGCGGGACCAACGGTTCGCTGGTGTTCCGCCGGTTCGCCGGTTGATGGAAAGCTGGGTCGACGGTCAGCCAGCCGACGTCCTGTCGCTGAAAGATCGCGGCCTGGCTTACGGGGATGGGTTGTTCGAAACCATCGCCGTGCGCGGTGGCAACCTGCTGTTGCTGGAGCGTCACCTGCAGCGCCTGGACGCAGGTTGCCAGCGGTTGGCGCTCAACGTCGACATGAGCGCGTTGAGCGCAGAGCTGGACGCCTACGCCCGCTGCCTGGGCGACGGCGTGGTGAAGTTGATCGTGACCCGTGGCGACAGCCTGCGCGGTTATGCCGCTGATCCTTCGACGCCGGCCAGGCGCATCCTGCAAGGCAGTCCGCCAGCCGCCTATCCCGCCGTCCATGGCGACCAAGGCATTCTTCTGTTTCCCTGCACCGTGCGTTTGTCCGAGCAGCCCTTGCTCGCCGGGCTCAAGCACCTCAATCGCCTGGAACAAGTGCTGGCTCGTGCCCAATGGCGCGATACGCAGTACGCTGAAGGCTTGATGCTGGACGCGTCCGGACGAGTGATCGAAGGTGTGTTCAGCAACCTGTTCCTGGTGCGCGATGGCGTCTTGTTCACGGCGGACCTGAGCCGTTGCGGTGTGGCCGGCGTGATGCGTGCCGAATTATTGTTTCAAGCCAAGTCACAAGGCATCGCCACGCAAATCAGCGACATCAGCCTCGAACAACTGCACCAGGCCGATGAAGTCTTCGTCTGTAATAGCGTTTATGGTGTGTGGCCGGTGCGCGGATGCGGTTCGGCGCGCTGGTCGGTTGGCCCGCTCACCCGTAAACTGCAGACCCTTGCCCGTGCGCTATTGGATGTTTGATTCGTGAGACGTAAATTCTTGCTGCTGCTGGAGACCGGACTGGTCCTGGCAGGGCTGTTGTTGGGTGCTTCGGCCTGGAAGATTCATTCGGCGCTGCAACAGCCGCTGAACATCACCCAGGAAGAATTGCTGGACGTGCCCAACGGGACCACCCCGACCGGAACCCTCAAGCGCCTCGAAGCCGATGGCTTGATCAAGGACGCTTTCTGGCTGCGGATCTATTGGCGCTTCAATCTTGCCGACCAGCCGTTGCACTCCGGCGAATACCGTATGGTGCCAGGCATGACCATGGAAGGCCTGATCGCCGTCTGGAAGCGCGGCGAAGTGGTGCAGTACAGCGTGACGCTGGTGGAGGGCTGGAATTTCCGCCAGGTGCGCGCCGCGCTGGCCAAGGATGAGAAGCTCCAGCAGACCCTCGCCAACCTGAGCGACAGCCAGGTCATGGACCGTCTCGGTCATTCGGGCGTATTTCCCGAAGGCCGGTTCTTCCCGGACACCTATCGCTTCGTGCGCGGTACCTCGGATGTCGACCTGCTGAAGAAAGCCTACGACCGCCTGGAAGACGTGCTCGCCAAAGAGTGGGCACAGCGTTCCGCCGATGTGCCTTACACTTTGCCGTATCAGGCGCTGATCATGGCATCCCTGGTGGAGAAGGAAACCGGCGTGCCCCAGGAACGCGGACAGATTGCCGGCGTCTTCGTACGGCGCATGCGCCTGGGCATGCTGCTGCAGACCGATCCCACGGTGATCTATGGCTTGGGCGAGCGTTACACGGGCAAGCTCACTCGCGCCCATTTGAAGGAAGAAAACCCCTATAACACCTATCTGATCCCGGGCTTGCCGCCGACGCCGATCGCGATGGTGGGACGCGAAGCGATTCACGCCGCATTGAACCCGGCGCCGGGCAACAGCCTTTACTTTGTCGCCCGTGGCGATGGCAGCCACGTGTTTTCCGATGACCTGGAGTCGCACAACAACGCGGTGCGCGAGTTCCAGCTCAAGCGCCGTGCCGACTACCGCTCCAGCCCGGCCCCGGCAGCGCCGGACGAGCAGGCGCCGATCCCGGCGGCTTCGCCCGACACGGCACCCGAAGCGGTGCCCCAGGTGCCGCCCCAGGTACCGGCCCCCGAACCGGACGCCAGCGAGCCACCGAGCCCGCAATGACTTTGATTAAGGATCGCCCCGTGACTGGCTTGTTTATAACGCTGGAAGGCCCGGAAGGCGCCGGCAAGAGCACCAACCGCGAATACCTGGCCGAACGCCTGCGGGCCGCCGGCATCGAGGTGGTATTGACCCGTGAGCCGGGTGGTACGCCGCTGGCCGAGCGCATTCGCGAGGTACTGCTGGCTCCCCTTGAAGAGGTCATGAACCCTGACACTGAGCTGCTGCTAGTGTTCGCTGCCCGGGCGCAACATCTGGCCGAGGTGATTCGCCCGGCGCTGGCCCGTGGCGCGGTGGTGCTCTGCGATCGTTTTACCGATTCGACCTACGCCTACCAGGGCGGCGGCCGGGGTTTGTCCGTGGAGCGCATCGCCGCGCTGGAGACCTTCGTCCAGGGTGACCTGCGACCAGACCTGACCCTGGTGTTCGACTTGCCAGTGGAAATTGGCCTGGCCCGCGCCAGCGCCCGTGGCCGGCTGGATCGGTTCGAGCTTGAGGGCAAGGATTTCTTCAATGCCGTGCGCAATGCCTTCCTGGAGCGCGCCAAGGCCGATCCGGCGCGTTACCTGCTGATCGATGCCGCGCAGCCGCTGAGCCAGGTCCAGCAATCCCTGGATGGCTTGCTGCCACGTTTGCTGGAGCGTGTCCGTGGCTGAAGCCTATCCCTGGCAAGACGGTCTTTGGCAGCAACTGGCCGGTCGTGCCCAGCATGCCCACGCCTATCTGCTGCACGGCCCGGTCGGCATCGGCAAGCGGGCACTGGCCGAACGCCTGATGGCCAGCCTGCTGTGCCTGCGTCCCGGTGCTTCGAACGCCTGTGGAGAATGCAAATCCTGCCTGCTGCTCAAAGCTGGTAGCCATCCCGACAATTACGTGCTGGAACCGGAAGAGGCGGACAAGGCGATCAAGGTCGACCAGGTCCGGGACCTGGTCAGCTTCGTGGTTCAGACCTCGCAGATGGGCGGGCGCAAAGTGGTGCTGATCGAGCCAGTCGAGTCGATGAACATCAACGCCGCCAACGCCTTGCTCAAGAGCCTCGAAGAACCCTCCGGCGATACCGTGCTGCTGCTGGTCAGCCACCAGCCGAGTCGCTTGTTGCCGACCATCAAGAGTCGCTGCGTGCAACAGGCCTGTCCGTTGCCGAGCGAAACGATGAGCTTGCAATGGCTGGCCCAGGCCTTGCCTGACAACACCGATGAAGAACGTATCGAGCTGCTGACCCTCGCGGCCGGTTCGCCCCTGGCGGCTGTCAGCCTTCAGGCCCAAGGCGTGCGTGAACAGCGGGCCTTGGTGGTGGATGGGGTGAAGAAACTGCTCAAGCAGCAGCAATCCCCCACGCAGTTGGCCGAGGGTTGGAACGCCATTCCGCTACTCCTGCTGTTTGACTGGTTCTGCGACTGGTCGAGCCTGATCCTGCGTTACCAGTTGACCGAAGACGAGGCGGGCCTGGGGCTGGCGGATATGCGCAAGGTGATCCAGTACCTGGCGCAAAAAAGCAGCCAGGATAAAATCTTGAACATCCAGGACTGGATTCTTGCCCAACGGCAGAAGGTGCTGAGCAAGGCGAACCTCAATCGGGTGCTGTTGCTCGAGGCATTGTTGGTGCAGTGGGCGAGTTTGCCTGGTCGAAACTGACAGACACGGCCTAGCTACTAAACTCAGCTCAACCGCAGCGGAGATCAGCATGAACGAACCTGTCAGTCCCGGCCCACGTAACGGCATCCTGTCCCTGACCATCAAGGACAAGTCGGTGCTTTACGCCGCCTACATGCCTTTCATCAAGAATGGAGGCCTGTTCATACCGACCAACAAGAATTATCGCTTGGGCGATGAAGTGTTCATGCTCTTGAGCCTGATGGACGAGGCGGAGAAAATCCCGGTCGCCGGCAAGGTGATCTGGCTGACCCCCAAGGGCGCCCAGGGCAATCGGGCCGCCGGCGTAGGCGTGCAGTTCAACGACGGCGACAATGCGGCTCGCAATCAGATCGAAACCCACTTGGCCGGCTCCCTGAAGTCCGACCGTCCCACCCATACGATGTAGCCTGGCCTTTTATGCTTGTAGATTCCCATTGTCACCTTGACCGTCTCGACCTCGCTGCCCATGGCGGCTCCCTGGATGCTGCGCTGGACGCAGCTCGAGAGCGGGGTGTGGGGCACTTCCTGTGCATCGGCGTCAGCGCCGACAACGCCGCCGACGTCAAGGCCTTGGCCGAGCGTTATGCCGATGTCGATTGTTCAGTCGGTGTCCATCCACTGGATGTCCAGCCCGACGCCGCGCCGGCGCTCGATTGGCTGTTGCGTGAGCTCGATCATCCACGAGTGGTCGCCATTGGCGAAACCGGCCTGGACTATCACTACGAGCCAGAAGCCGCCGACGTGCAGCAAGCCTCGTTCCGGCTGCACCTGGAAGCTGCCCGGCAGACCGGCAAACCGGTGATCATCCACACCCGTGGCGCCCGGGCCGACACCCTGGCCCTGCTGCGTGACGCCGCGCTGCCCCAGGCCGGTGTGCTGCATTGCTTCACCGAAGACTGGGACATGGCCAAGGCTGCCTTGGACATGGGCTATTACATTTCCTTGTCCGGGATTGTCACGTTCCGCAATGCCGATGCCTTGCGCGACGTCGCGAGCAAAGTGCCGGCTGATCGGCTGCTGGTGGAAACCGATTCGCCTTACCTGGCACCGATTCCGTATCGCGGCAAGCCGAACCTTCCGCAATACGTACGGGAAGTGGCAGAATTTCTGGCAATGTTGCGCGGTGAGTCCTACGAACGGTTTGCCGAGCAGACGACGGAAAACTTTAAGCAATTGTTTCCGCTGGCTCACGTCCGTTCGGTGGCTGCCTGAATTTCATGCAAAAAAAACCCGGGTTCTGGGGGGTGAATCCGGGTTAAGACCATTAGGAGTAAAACAAAGGCACGCGGTCCGTTGGTACCTTTATCAGCGCGTCACTTGGGGGAGATGTCGCGCCGACAGTTCAAGTATTGATCACTATGCCAACGCGTCCAGTCTGGCCGGGGCGGTTTTTAAACAAATTTGGAATACGCTCGCTTCGGATAAGTTCTCACTGGCGCCAAAGCTCGCCAACGCGGCACATGGCTGCGGGAAACGGCGAGCCGGGTGTGTACGGTTTTGTGAAGAACAGTGGCCGAGAACGGATGATCCGTGCATTTTTGCGTAAGTTAGGCATAATACCCGGCTTCGAATTTTGACCCTTCAGACCTTTTTCTTATGCACAAAGAACCCCGTAAGGTCCGTGAGTTTCGCCGCCGCGAGCAGGAAATTCTCGACACCGCGCTCAAGTTGTTCCTCGACCAGGGTGAAGACAGCGTCACCGTCGAGATGATTGCGGATGCCGTGGGTATCGGCAAAGGCACGATTTATAAACATTTCAAATCCAAGGCGGAGATCTACCTGCGCCTGATGCTCGACTACGAGCGCGATTTGAACGAGCTGTTGCATTCGGCCGATGTGGACAAGGACAAGGAGGCCCTGTCCCGGGCCTACTTCGAGTTCCGCATGCGCGACCCGCAGCGCTACCGCTTGTTCGACCGTTTGGAAGAGAAGGTGGTCAAGGGCAACCAGGTGCCGGAGATGGTCGAGGAGCTGCACAAGATCCGCGCTTCGAACTTCGAACGGCTGACCCTGCTGATCAAAGGCCGGATCAGCGAGGGCAAGCTCGAGGACGTGCCGCCTTATTTCCACTATTGCGCTGCCTGGGCGTTGGTGCATGGCGCGGTGGCGCTATATCACTCGCCGTTCTGGAGCAACGTGCTGGAAGACCAGGAAGGTTTCTTCCAGTTCCTGATGGACATCGGCGTGCGCATGGGCAACAAGCGCAAGCGCGACACCGACGTCCCGAGCAACTGATTGGCCGCAAGGCAACAAGACATTCAGCTGCCTTATTGCGCCATGTCCGCTTACATGGCGCAGTGCCCCAGTAATATACTCAGGCTTGGGTCTTGCGAAATCTTGATTTCCAGGTCAATTATCGCGAGTCCGATTTTTCTTGTGCCGGAGTGATCCATGATCGTTGACCGTCAAGGCAGGCGTTTCCGTAATTTGCGGATCAGCCTGACCTCAGCCTGCAATTACGCCTGTACCTATTGCGTGCCTGATGGCAAGCGGTTGGTGGCTGCGCAGGATGAATTGTCGGCCGACGCCATGGCGCGCGGCGTGGCCTATTTGATCGAGGCCGCCGGTATCGAGCGGCTGCGCATCACGGGGGGCGAGCCGCTGGTCAGCCCCAAGCTCGAGCGTTTCATGACGGCTGTAGGGCAGATGGGCCTGGAAGACATCAGCCTGACCACCAATGGCCAGTTGCTGGCGAAAAAACTGCCCTTGCTGGTGGACGCCGGTATTCGTCGCATCAACGTTTCCCTCGACACCCTGGACCCCGTTGCGTTTCGCAGCATCGCCCGTGGCGGTGACCTGGCGACCGTGCTCGACGGCATGGAACAGGCTCGGGCCGCCGGGTTGAAGATCAAGGTCAACATGGTGCCGTTGCGCGGACAGAACCTGGACCAGGTGATGCCGTTGCTCGAATACTGCCTGGAACGTGGTTATGAGTTGCGTTTCATCGAGTTGATGCGCATGGGCCACCTGGCCAGCGACTCCAACGCCTTCCTGCAGCAGTTTGTCAGCCTCCAGCAACTGCTCAGCCTGATCGGCGACCAGTACGAATACCTGCAAGCCGACGCACCGGTGGATGCCACGGCGGTGCGCTATGAAATCCCGGGGCTAGGGTATTTCGGCGTGATCGCCAATGAAAGCGTGCCTTTCTGTCGGACCTGCTCGCGCCTGCGGCTGTCCTCTACGGGGTGGTTGCATGGCTGCTTGTCCTCCAGCAACCGTCACTTTGTCGGCGATCTTCTGGACAAACCGCGTCACCAGGCGTTGCCCGCTCTTCAGCGATTGCTGGTCAAGGCCTTGGGAGATAAGCAGGAAGTGGCGTTCTCCGGTGGTGCGACCATCATGAAGATCATCGGCGGCTGACCGAGCTGGCGCAAAAGCTGCATCCACTGGCCATTCGCCGGTTTTCCGACACCGGTTTCTGGAGGGTAGGATGCGTAGCCTGGTTTTGCTGCTGGCCGTTTTGGTGCTTGGCGGTTGCATGAATGTCAGCGACATGGGAGAGGGCGTTCGTTATCACATGAGCGACGCCGGCCTGCTGGACCATAGCGACAGCCGTCGTGTGAACAACCTGCGTATTCAGCCCGACTCGTTCATCTACATCGCCCAGGGCGCCTTCGCTCCGCCGGGCAGTGCCTATCCGCGTCCCAACGTGGTGGCCGAAGAAGCCTTCAATGGCTTCATCGAATATTTCCCCATGGTCCGTCGCGCCCGTGTTCCCGAAGGCCTCGACCAGGCCATGGGCGAAGCCCGTGCCGCGGGTGCCCATTACCTGTTGTACACCCGCTTCGCCAAGGCCGATAACCGCATCGGCAACTCCGACGAATGGCTGGATGAAGAAGCCGTGGATCGCCTCGGTGTCGATACCAGCGTGATTCAAATCATGTTGATCGAGACCAGTACCCAGTATTTGATTGATACTGCACGGATCAAGAGTCGTGGCGGTTTACTGACGTTGCACGACAAGCAGCCCCAAGACCTCATCGCCACACCGTTGCGTGAATATGCCCGCAGCCTGCTGGGGATGAGCGACGAGTAATTACAAGGAGTCACCATGAGCGGACCGCAAAAAGCCAATGACTTGCTGGGGCAGATCCCCAAGACCAAAGGGCTGCCGCCGGTCCACTTGTGGAACCCTGACTTCTGCGGCGACATCGACATGCGCATCGCCCGGGACGGCACCTGGTATTACCTGGGCACGCCCATCGGGCGAAAACCGATGGTCAAACTGTTCTCCACCATCATCCGCCGCGACGGCGATGATTACTTCCTGATTACCCCTGTGGAAAAAGTCGGCATCAAGGTCGATGACGCCCCGTTCGTGGCCGTGACCCTTGAGGTTGAAGGGCAGGGGGAAGGGCAGTTGTTGCGCTTCACCACCAATGTCGAGGAAACCACTGAGGCTGGCGCCGAGCATCCGCTGCGGGTGGTGATCGATCCCCAGACCCAGGAACCGGCGCCCTATGTGCATGTGCGCAGCAACCTCGAAGCGCTGGTCCATCGCAATGTGTTCTACCAATTGGTGGAGCTGGCGGTCAGTCGCGAGATCGACGGGCAGCGCTGGCTGGGCGTGTGGAGCGGCGGCGTGTTCTTCCCGATCGGCCTGGAACCCTGAGCCCTTGTGGGGCGATGGTTGAATCAGTATCTGTGGGCTGGACGTCCGCTATCGCGAGCAAGCTCGCTCCCACAGTGAATTTGGGGGGCTGCAATATCTGTTTACGCCACCAAACCCTGTGGGAGCGAGCTTGCTTGCGATGACGGCAGCAGCATCAACATCTCCTAAGCTGACCCACCGCTATCGCGAGCAAGGGGAGGCGTAAAATTAAAATTGACACCCAATCGTATGATGATTAGCGTGGGCCTCCAATAAGAGTGGCCCGCGGGGTTTTCATGTCCAGCAGTTTTCATGCATCGACCGTCGATTGGCTGGGGGGCTGGATAGCCGCCGGCCAGGTCAAGCCTGGGCAAACCATCAAGGTCGAAGCGGACTTGGGCGAGCAACTGGGCGTCAGTCGCACGGTGATTCGCGAGGCGATCAAGACCCTGGTGGCCAAAGGGATGCTGGAAGTCGGGCCGAAAGTCGGCACGCGGGTGTTGCCGGTGCGCCGCTGGAACCTGTTCGATCCTCAAGTGGTGGGCTGGCTGTCACGCAGCGGCTTGCCGGAAAACTTCGTCGATGACTTGCTGGACCTGCGCCGTACCATCGAGCCGATGGCGGTGCGCTGGGCCTGCGAGCGGGCCACTGCCGATCAGGTGCAGGCGATCCGCCTGGCCTACCATGCGCTGGAACGGGCGGTGGACAGCGGCGCCGATTACAACCGCGCAGACCAGTTTTTCCACGAGTGCATTCTGGCCGCCAGCCATAATCAATTCATCGAACAAATGGTCCCGGCCCTGGGGGCGCTGCTGGCGGTGTCATTCGAGGTATCGGCGGCCGACCCGGATGAGCTGCGCCGCACCTTGCCCATCCACAAGGACATCGCCGACGCCATCGCCGCCCGTGACGCGGCGCGGGGCGTCTGGGCCTGCATGACCCTGATCGATAACGCTGACCTGGCGATCAAACGCTTTTACCCCAATGTCATGGCGGGTCGAACAGACGCCGCCGGGCAAGTCGGGAACGGGAGGTTTCAATGAAGTGGACGGCTGTGACGGAACACCGGGCGAAATTGGGCGAAGGGCCGTTCTGGGATGTGCCGACCCAAGCGTTGTATTGGGTCGATATCGCTGGCAAGCAGGCCCTGCGGCTGATCGGCGCCAATGTGGAGATCTGGCAGATGCCCGAGCATGTCTCCGCCTTTATACCGACCCAAAGTGGCGACGCGCTGGTGACCCTGAGCAGTGGCGTCTACCGTCTCGATCTTGATTCGCCGGGCCTGGAACCGCGCCTGACACTGCTGTGCATGGCCGACCCCCAACCAGGCAATCGCGCCAACGAAGCCCGTTGCGACCCCCTGGGTCAACTCTGGCTCGGTACGATGCAGAACAACATCGGTGCCGAAGGCGAGGACTTGCCGATCGAGCATCGGTCCGGCGGGCTGTTTCGCGTCGGGAGTGATGGCCGGGTCTTGCCCCTGTTGCGCGGGCTGGGCATCCCGAACACCTTGCTCTGGAGCCCCGATGGCACCACGGTGTATTTCGGCGACAGTCTGGATGGCACGTTGTATCGGCACTTTATTTACCCGGAAGGCAATCTGGCGCCTGCCGAGGTCTGGTTCGGCCCGCACCCGCGTGGCGGTCCGGATGGTTCGGCGATGGATGCCCAAGGGCATATCTGGAACGCTCGCTGGGACGGCAGTTGCCTGTTGCGGCTGACCCCGGACGGGCAGGTTGATCGGGTGATCGAATTGCCCGTCAGCCGTCCGACCAGTTGTGTATTCGGCGGTGAAGACCTCAAGACGTTGTACATCACCAGCGCGGCGAGCCCATTGGGTCATCCGCTGGACGGTGCCGTGCTGTCGATGCGTGTCGACGTGCCTGGTGCGACCTGTGCAAGGTTTGCTGGCTGAATCCCAAAATATGGGATGTAAATATATATATTGAGATTGTTTGGCGGCCGGGTTTATAGTCGGCTCCATCGGCAATACGCACTCACACTAAAAAAACAAAACAGGTGAAGTGATGCAACGATCTTTCCCCGTACGCCCCGGTGGCGTACGCCGGCCACTGTTCTTTGAAGCGCCTTCGCGCCGGTCATCTGTGGATGCCCGGTTTTCGTCGTGCTGGGCACAGGAGCCTTGAGCCATGGCTGAGCCCTTGGTCTTGCCACCCGTGCCGGAGCCTCCCATGGGCGAACGCCTGAAGGATAAGGTTGTGCTGTTGACTGGCGCCGCCCAAGGCATTGGCGAAGCCATCGTCGCGGCATTCGCTTCGCAACAGGCCCGGCTGGTGATCAGTGATATCCAGGCGCAGAAGGTCGAGGCGGTGGCCGCCCATTGGCGTGAACGCGGCGCCGATGTGCACGCACTGCAGGCCGATGTGTCGAAGCAGCAGGATTTGCAGGCCATGGCCCGTCGTGCCGTCGAGCTGCACGGCCGCATCGATGTGTTGGTCAACTGCGCGGGTGTGAATGTCTTCCGTGACCCGCTGGAAATGACCGAAGAAGAGTGGCGCCGCTGCTTCGCCATCGACCTGGATGGCGCCTGGTACGGTTGCAAGGCGGTGCTGCCACAGATGATCGAGCAGGGCGTGGGCAGCATCATCAACATTGCCTCCGTCCATTCGTCCCACATCATTCCTGGCTGTTTCCCTTACCCGGTGGCCAAGCACGGCCTGCTCGGCCTGACCCGCGCCCTGGGCATCGAATATGCGCCCAAAGGGGTACGCGTCAATGCCATCGCCCCGGGTTACATCGAAACCCAACTGAACGTCGACTACTGGAACGGCTTTGCCGATCCCCATGCCGAACGCCAGCGTGCGCTGGATCTGCACCCGCCACGGCGCGTCGGGCAACCGATCGAAGTGGCAATGACGGCCGTGTTCCTGGCCAGTGACGAAGCACCGTTTATCAATGCCTCATGCATCACCATCGATGGAGGACGTTCGGTCATGTACCACGACTGAATATTCCTGGATTGCAGTGGGAAACTTCGCCTGTAATCCAATCATCATACGATATGACTATTTAGGCCTATGCTGTGTAGCAACTTGATGTAACCGCCCAGCCTGCGCACTTCCACCGTCGGTGGAGCAGACCCTGGACGTTTGGCTTTCAATAAAAAAAACAAGGAGTCAACTATGAATCATCGTCGTGGGATCCGTTCCCTGTGTCGCGCCGCCCTGGCGGTAACCGCGGTCAGCCTCAGCAGCAGCTTGCTGGCGGCTGATCCCGTGAAAATCGGTTTTCTGGTCAAACAGGCCGAGGAGCCTTGGTTCCAGACCGAATGGGCGTTCGCCGAGAAGGCGAGCAAGGACAAAGGCTTCGAGTTGATCAAGATCGCCGTGCCTGACGGCGAGAAAACCCTCTCGGCCATCGACAGCCTGGCCGCCAACGGTGCCAAGGGCTTCGTGATCTGCCCGCCGGATGTGTCCCTCGGCCCGGCCATCATGGCCAAGGCCAAGCTCAACGATCTCAAAGTGATTGCCGTGGACGACCGGTTTGTCGATGCCAACGGCAAATTCATGGAGGACGTGCCGTACCTGGGCATGGCTGCGTTCGAGGTGGGCCAGAAGCAGGGCGCCGCCATGGCCGCTGAAGCGAAAAAGCGCAATTGGGAGTGGAAAGATACCTACGCGGTGATCAACACCTTCAACGAGCTGGACACCGGCAAGAAGCGCACCGACGGTTCGGTCGATGCCTTGAAGAAGGCCGGGATGCCCGAAGACCATATCCTTTATTCGGCGCTCAAGACCCTCGACGTACCCGGAAGCATGGACTCCACCAACTCGGCGTTGGTGAAGCTGCCAAGCGCCGCGAAAAACCTGATCATCGGCGGCATGAACGACAACACCGTGCTGGGCGGCGTGCGCGCCACCGAAGCGGCCGGGTTCAAGGCCGACAACGTGATCGGCATCGGCATCAACGGCACCGATGCCATCGGTGAGCTGAAGAAACCGAAAAGCGGCTTCTTCGGTTCGATGCTGCCAAGCCCGCACATCGAAGGCTACAAGACCGCCGAGATGATGTACGAGTGGATCACCACCGGCAAGGAACCGCCGAAGTACACCGCCATGGACGAGGTGACGCTGATCACCCGGGAGAACTTCAAGCAGGAGCTGGAAAAGATCGGCCTGTGGAACTGACGGTCGGTTGATTCAAAAGCGGCCCTGGCCACATGAGTGGCGGGGTCGCTTGATCTCTGTAAGTTCGAGGTGGTTATGCAAGCGCAAACAGCGACACGGCAACACAACATCGGCGGCAGCTTGCGGTTCAACGGGATCGGCAAATCCTTTCCCGGTGTGCAGGCGCTGGCCAATATCAGTTTCGTCGCGCATCCGGGGCAAGTGCATGCCTTGATGGGCGAGAATGGCGCGGGCAAGTCCACGTTGCTGAAGATCCTCGGTGGTGCCTATATCCCGAGCAGCGGTGACCTGCAGATCGGCGAGCAGACGATGGCCTTCAAAGGCACCGCCGACAGCATCGCCAGCGGGGTGGCGGTGATTCACCAGGAGCTGCACCTGGTGCCGGAAATGACCGTCGCCGAAAACCTGTTTCTCGGCCATTTGCCGGCGCGTTTCGGCCTGGTCAACCGTGGCGTGCTGCGCCAGCAGGCGTTGACGCTGCTCAAAGGCCTGGCCGACGAAATCGATCCGCAGGAAAAAGTCGGTCGCCTGTCCCTCGGTCAGCGCCAATTGGTGGAAATCGCCAAGGCCTTGTCCCGTGGCGCCCACGTCATTGCCTTCGACGAACCCACCAGTAGCCTGTCGGCGCGGGAAATCGACCGTTTGATGGCGATCATCGCTCGCTTGCGAGACGAGGGCAAAGTGGTGCTGTACGTCAGCCACCGCATGGAAGAAGTGTTCCGTATCTGTAACGCGGTGACGGTCTTCAAGGACGGTCGTTATGTCCGGACCTTCGAAAACATGAGCGAGCTGACCCACGATCAGTTAGTCACGTGCATGGTCGGTCGCGATATCCAGGACATCTATGATTACCGCCCTCGGGAGCGCGGCGATGTGGCGCTGCAGGTGAAGGGCCTGCTGGGGCCGGGGTTGCGCGAACCGGTGAGTTTCCAGGTGCACAAGGGTGAAATCCTCGGCTTGTTCGGGCTGGTCGGTGCCGGTCGTACCGAGCTGTTTCGCTTGCTCAGTGGCCTGGAGCGCCAGAGCGAGGGAAGTCTCGTGCTGCACGGCAAGGAATTGAAGCTGCGTTCGCCACGGGATGCCATCGCCGCTGGCGTGCTGCTGTGCCCGGAAGATCGCAAGAAGGAAGGCATCATCCCACTGGGCAGCGTGGGCGAGAATATCAACATCAGTGCCCGTCCGGCTCATTCCGCGCTCGGCTGCCTGCTGCGCGGCGACTGGGAGCGGGGCAATGCCGACAAGCAGATCAAGTCGCTGAAGGTGAAGACCCCGGCGGCCAGCCAGAAAATCATGTACCTGTCCGGCGGCAATCAGCAGAAGGCGATTCTCGGTCGCTGGCTGTCGATGCCGATGAAAGTCCTGCTGCTGGACGAACCGACCCGTGGCATCGATATCGGCGCCAAGGCGGAGATCTACCAGATTATCCACAACCTGGCGGCCGACGGCATCGCGGTGATTGTGGTGTCCAGCGACCTGATGGAAGTGATGGGCATTTCCGACCGAATCCTGGTGCTTTGCGAAGGGGCCATGCGCGGCGAGCTGTCGCGTGACCAGGCCAACGAATCCAACCTGCTGCAACTGGCGCTGCCGCGCCAACGCGTTGCCGACGCGGCGAACTGAGAGGTAAATCATGACCATTCAAAACAATGCACTGCCAACGGCACGCAAACCCCTGGACCTGCGCCGTTTCCTGGATGACTGGGTCATGCTGCTGGCGGCCATCGGTATCTTCGTGCTCTGCACCTTGATGATCGACAACTTCCTGTCGCCGTTGAACATGCGCGGCCTGGGCCTGGCGATTTCCACCACCGGCATCGCCGCGTGCACCATGTTGTATTGCCTGGCGTCCGGGCACTTCGACTTGTCGGTCGGTTCGGTGATTGCCTGTGCCGGCGTGGTCGCGGCGGTGGTGATGCGCGACACCAACAGCGTGTTCCTCGGCGTCAGCGCGGCGCTGGCGATGGGGCTGATCGTTGGCCTGATCAACGGTATCGTCATCGCCAAGCTGCGGGTCAACGCCTTGATCACCACCCTGGCGACCATGCAGATCGTCCGTGGCCTGGCCTACATCTTTGCCAACGGCAAGGCGGTGGGGGTCTCGCAGGAATCGTTCTTCGTGTTCGGCAACGGCCAGTTATTCGGCGTGCCGGTGCCGATCCTGATCACCATCGTCTGCTTCCTGTTTTTCGGCTGGCTGCTGAACTACACCACCTACGGGCGCAACACCATGGCCATCGGTGGTAACCAGGAGGCGGCGTTGTTGGCGGGGGTGAACGTCGATCGCACCAAGATCATCATCTTCGCCGTACATGGTTTGATCGGCGCCTTGGCCGGGGTCATCCTTGCGTCGCGCATGACCTCGGGCCAGCCGATGATCGGCCAGGGCTTCGAGTTGACCGTGATCTCGGCCTGCGTGCTGGGTGGGGTGTCGTTGAGCGGTGGCATCGGCATGATTCGCCATGTCATTGCGGGCGTGCTGATTTTGGCGATCATCGAAAACGCGATGAACCTGAAGAACATTGACACCTTCTATCAATACGTCATCCGCGGCTCGATCCTGTTGCTGGCGGTGGTGATCGACCGCTTGAAGCAACGCTGAAGCTTGCCCCGGCCGGGCTGCCAACGGGGAGCCCGGTTTTTTGACCGAATGCAGGCACAACAATGTGGGAGCGGGCTTGCCCGCGAAGGCGATGGTCCATTCAGCATTGATGCAAGCTGACCCTCCGCTTTCGCGAGCAAGCTCGCTCCCACAGGTTTTTGTGCCGGCACAACATCGCGACACACCGCCGATCCCACAGTTTTTGAACTCGGCAATACACCGCAAACCCATGGGGGAGCGAGCTTGCTCGCGATAGCGTCCTCCCTGACGCCAACAATCACCCCGCTTTGCGCAACGCTTCGACCAACTCCTGCTTGCGCATCTTCGACCGTCCGGGAATGTTTTTCGCCCGGGCCTCTTTCATCAGGCTGTCCACCGTCTGGGTCCCATGGGAGGCCTTGCTGCTGCGCGGGTGGCCTTCGCGGGTCTTGGCGGCGCGGCGGGCCGATTCCTTGCGGTCGGTTTTCTTTTCCACAGCCGGTTTAGTCTTTCCCGAACCACCGGAACGTTCGCCGCCACCGGACTGCTTGTTCACCGTCGCCCAGGCCCGTGCTTCGGCTTCGTTCTGCGACACGCCTTTTTTCTCGTAACTCTTTTCAATGTGCTCGGCCTTGCGTTTTTGCTCGGCGGTATATTTGTCTTTGCTTCCACGAGGCATGGGATTTTCCTCCTCAAGTGTCTGAGCAGAGGCTGCTTACTGGCTGGCAGCGCCACCTTCGGAGCCCGAGCCACCGGTAGTGGTTTTCGAACCCACGCCGGTCTCGGCGTTGTCAGGAGCGGTGGAGTCAGGCGTATTCATGCCGCCCTGGCGTCCCATGTCATTACCCTGCACGCGGGGATCGGTGCCGGTGGCGGGTGGCTGGCCATTGTTCAGACCGCCGCCGGTGCCGTCGGTATTCAACTTGGGCAGGCCTTGCGTGGCTGGAGAATTGGGTGCCTGTACCGGGTCGGTGGGGCCGGTGCCGGAAGTGGAAGCCGCGAAAGCCACCGAAGACAGCAGCGTGGCGAGTGTGAATGCAGTCAGCCTTGAAGTGATCATGGTGTCGCCTCCATTTTTCAGAATGCTTACCTGATCTTGGGCCGTGGTGGCTTGGGGTTGGTGCCTTGAGCGCGACGAATGGCACTTTTTGAAACAAGCTCGCGTCCGCGATCAAATAGTTGGATCGGCATGTGACGAGCGCCGCGCAGCGGCTTAGTATGGCGCTTTCAATTGGCTACAAGGCCTGTCCATGTCCATCGAGATCCGTCCTGCGCAACCCAGCGATGCGCCTCAAATCCTTGCCTTCATCACCGAATTGGCCGATTACGAAAAGGCCCGCCACGAAGTCATCGCCAGTGTGGCCGACATCGAGCGCAGCCTGTTCAGCGAAGGCGCGACCGCCCACGGGCTGATCTGCCTGCGGGATGGCGTGCCGATTGGTTTCGCGGTGTTTTTCTTCAGTTATTCCACCTGGCTGGGCAGCAACTGCCTGTACCTCGAAGACCTGTACATCACGCCGGAGCAGCGCGGTGGCGGGGCGGGCAAGACACTGTTGCGCCACCTGGCGAAGATCGCCTGCGACAACGATTGCGGCCGCTTTGAATGGAGCGTGCTGGACTGGAACACGCCGGCCATCGAGTTCTACAAATCCCTCGGTGCGCAACCCCAGGAAGAATGGGTGCGCTACCGAATGGACGGCAAGGTGCTACGGGATTTCGCTAACGGACACTGAGCACTTCATGAGTGTGCGGCAGACGCGTACTCGGCGAACCCCGGTCGTTGCTCGAGGCGTTTGCAGTAAGCCGTCACGGCCGGATAGTCGGGACGCTCCATGGGCGTCTGGCGCCACCGGTGTACGGACAGGCCGATGAGCACGTCCGCGAGGGAAAACGCCGTACCGGCCACGTAGGCGCCGGTGCGGTTCAACTGCTGCTCCAGCAACCCCATCTTCTCGTTCCAGCCCTTGATGCCGGCGGCGATGCGCTGCGGGTCCTGGAAGTCCGGGTTCTTGCGCACCAGGGCGTGGAAGGCGTAGCCCCAGGACGGGTTGAGTTCCGTGGCTTGCCAGTCCATCCACTGTTCGATCCGCGCTCGGGCGGCAGGCTCGACAGGTAGCAGATCGCTGGGCCCATGCTTGCCCACCAGGTAGCGGCAAATGGTATTGGATTCCCAGAACACGCCGTTCTCATCAATGATCACCGGCACCTGGGCATTGGGATTCAAGGCCAGGAACGCCGGGTCCTGGGTCGAGGCAAAACCGATGCCCCAATCTTCGCGCTCGTAGGCGATGTCCAGTTCCTGGCAGGTCCACAGCACTTTTCTGACGTTGATCGAAGACGTGCGGCCGAGGATTTTCAGCAGTTGTCCCATCACTTTTTCCCTAGTTGTTTGGTGTCCGGTCAGAAAACGTAGCAGGGTCTTGGGCGGATGGCGATTAGCTTCATAGGTGGTGCATTTTAATCCCAATATATGGGAATGATATTTATATATTGAGATTTAATCGCCCCCAGGTTTATAGTCCGTCTCACTCACTGCCAAAAAACAAAACAGGTGAAGCGGATGCAGGCGCAATTGATCGCGCTCGATTGGGGGACCACCTCATTACGGGCTTACAAACTCGCAGCCGGTGGCGAGGTGCTCGAGCAGCGTTCGCTGTCGTCGGGGATCATGCAGTTGCCGTCCGGGCCGCGAAACGTGGCCGGCCAGGTGTGCATCGACGGTTTCGAGTTGGCCTTCGACGAGGCCTGTGGCGACTGGCTCGATGCCCAGCCAGGTTTGCCTGTCATTGCCTGTGGCATGGTCGGCAGTGCTCAGGGCTGGTGTGAAGCGCCGTACTGCGACACACCCGCCAACGTCGCCAATCTCGGACATTCCCTACAAACCGTTCGCAGCCTTCGCGGTGTCGATGTGCACATCGTGCCGGGCGTGATTCAGCGTTCACGCTTGCCCAATGTCATGCGCGGCGAAGAAACCCAAGTGCTCGGTGCCTTGCACAGCCTGCCGGACGAAGCGGTGCTGATCGGCCTGCCCGGCAGCCACTCGAAATGGGTGGAAGTGGCCGATGGCCGCATCGTGCATTTCGATACCTTCATGACCGGCGAGATCTTCGCCGTGCTCAGTGACCACAGCATTCTCGGCCGCACCCAGCAACGGAGTGCGACCTTCGATGGCGCGGCCTTTGATCGCGGCGTGCAAGTGGCGTTGTCGGTGGACGGCCAGATCGGCCCGTTGTCCACCGTGTTCAGCGCCCGCAGCCTGGGCTTGACCGGCGAGTTGGGCGCCAGCGCCCAAGCGGATTACCTCTCGGGCTTGTTGATCGGCCATGAGCTGACGGCGCTGGCCCAAGTACAACGCCGACGCCGCGACAGCCTGCACCTGCCGACGGTGGTGTTGATCGGCAATTCCCAACTCTGTGTCCGTTATCAACGGGCCCTCGACGCCTGTGGCTTCGCCCGGGTGGTCCTGGCCGAACAGGCCACCGAACGCGGTTTGTGGCAACTGGCCGTGGCGGCCGGGTTGCTCGATTCCACCGCCCCCTGAACCTGACTGGAGGTCTGACATGCTCACACAAGCACTGGCGCACAACGGGCTGATCGCGATCCTGCGTGGCCTGCGTCCCGAAGAGGCGGCGGCCATCGGCGAAGTCCTGTACAGCGCCGGATTTCGCGTCATCGAAGTACCGCTCAATTCCCCCGAGCCATACGACAGTATTCGCATCCTGCGCAGTACCTTGCCCGCCGATTGCCTGATCGGTGCCGGCACCGTGCTCACGCCGGAACAGGTGGAACAGGTGAAAGCCGCCGGTGGCCAGGTGATCGTCATGCCCCACAGCGATCCGAATGTGCTGCGTGCGGCGAAAGCGGCGGGCTTGTACCTGTCGCCAGGCGTCGCCACACCCACCGAAGCCTTTGCCGCACTGGCCGAAGGCGCCCATGTGCTGAAGATGTTTCCCGCCGAGCAAATGGGCCCGGCGGTGGTCAAGGCCTGGCTCGCGGTGCTGCCGGCCGGGACCGTGCTGGTGCCGGTGGGCGGGATTACGCCAGACAACATGGCGGTGTTCGTCGAAGCCGGCGTCAAGGGTTTCGGCCTTGGTTCCGGGTTGTTCAAGCCGGGCCTGACAGCGGATGAAGTGGCGGTGCGCGCCAAGGCCTATGTGGCGGCATGGAATGCCTTGAACTGAAGACTTTTCCAGCGCTCCGTGCGCTGCATCTGACAAGAGAGACAACAAGATGAAAATCACCAAGCTGACCACGTTTATCGTTCCGCCGCGCTGGTGCTTCCTCAAAATCGAGACCGACGAGGGCGTGACCGGTTGGGGCGAGCCCGTGGTCGAAGGCCGTGCCCACACAGTGGCGGCTGCCGTCGAGGAATTGTCCGACTACCTGATCGGCAAAGACCCACGCAACATCGAAGACATCTGGACCGTGCTCTATCGTGGCGGCTTCTACCGCGGCGGGGCCATTCACATGAGCGCCCTGGCCGGCATCGACCAGGCGTTGTGGGACATCAAGGGCAAGGCCTTGGGCGTGTCGGTCAGCGACCTGCTGGGGGGCCAGGTGCGGGACAAGATCCGTGTGTATTCGTGGATCGGAGGCGACCGGCCGGCGGACACCGCTCGCGCGGCGAAAGAGGCAGTGGCGCGGGGCTTCACGGCGGTGAAGATGAACGGCACCGAAGAGCTGCAGTTTCTCGACACCTTCGAAAAAGTCGACCAGGCCCTGGCCAACGTGGCTGCGGTGCGCGATGCGGTCGGACCGAACGTCGGCATTGGCGTGGACTTCCACGGCCGGGTGCACAAGCCGATGGCCAAGGTGCTGATGAAGGAACTCGACCCCTACAAACTGATGTTCATCGAAGAGCCGGTGCTCAGCGAAAACTATGAAGCCCTCAAGGAACTGGCGCCGCTGACCAGCACCCCGATTGCCCTGGGCGAGCGGTTGTTTTCCCGCTGGGACTTCAAGCGCGTGCTCAGCGAAGGCTATGTGGACATCATCCAGCCGGATGCATCCCACGCCGGTGGCATCACCGAAACCCGCAAGATCGCCAACATGGCCGAGGCCTACGACGTTGCGCTGGCGCTGCACTGCCCGTTGGGGCCCATTGCCCTGGCGGCGTGCCTGCAACTGGATGCGGTCTGCTACAACGCGTTTATCCAGGAGCAGAGCCTGGGCATCCATTACAACGAGAGCAACGACCTGCTGGATTACATCAAGGATCCACAGGTGTTCGACTACGACAAAGGCTTCGTGAAAATTCCCAACGGTCCGGGCCTGGGCATTGAGATCAACGAGGAATACGTCATCGAACGCGCGGCCATCGGTCACCGCTGGCGCAACCCGATCTGGCGCCATGCCGATGGCAGTTTTGCCGAGTGGTGAGTCACGCTTGACCCTGTGGGAGCGAGCTTGCTCGCGATGGCGATGTATCAGTCACACATATGCTAACTGACACACCGTCATCGCGAGCAAGCTCGCTCCCACAATTTGATCTTCGCCAACAGGGAGATCTTCTTCGATGCGCCCGTTTCCTCAATAAACATAAGAAGAGGCACCTCACATGCAAGCGCACACCCTGAGCGCGCAAGCGTCGTTGGTGACGCCCAGCCGCAAGCGTTTTTTCATCATGGTCCTGCTGTTCATCACTGTGGTGATCAACTACCTGGACCGCAGCAACCTCTCGATTGCCGCCCCCGCGCTGACCAGTGACCTGGGCATCGACCCGATCCACGTCGGGCTGATTTTCTCGGCGTTCGGCTGGACCTACGCCGCCATGCAGATTCCCGGTGGCTGGCTGGTGGACCGGGTGCCGCCGCGCATTCTCTATAGCGTGGCATTGCTGTTGTGGTCGGTGGCCACGGTGATGCTGGGGTTCGCCGCCAGCTTCATCGCGTTGTTCGTGCTGCGCATGGCGGTCGGTGCCCTGGAAGCGCCGGCTTATCCGATCAACAGTCGCGTGGTGACCACCTGGTTTCCCGAGCGCGAGCGGGCCACGGCCATCGGTTTCTACACCTCCGGGCAGTTTGTCGGGCTGGCCTTCCTGACGCCGGTATTGGCCTGGCTGCAACATGCCTTCGGCTGGCACATGGTGTTTGTCGCCACGGGCGCGGTGGGCATTCTCTGGGCGGTGATCTGGTACGCGGTGTATCGCGAGCCCCGGGATTTCAAAGGCGCCAATGCCGCCGAAATCGAGCTGATCCGCGAGGGTGGCGGGCTGGTGGATATCCAGGCCGATACGGCGAAGGCCAAGGCGAAATTCAGTTGGACCGACCTGGGTATCGTCCTGACCCAGCGCAAATTGTGGGGCATTTACCTGGGGCAGTTCTGCCTCAATTCCACGCTGTGGTTTTTCCTGACGTGGTTCCCCACCTACCTGGTGAAGTATCGCGGCATGGACTTCATCAAGTCCGGCTTGCTGGCGTCGTTGCCGTTCCTCGCGGCGTTTGTCGGCGTGCTGTGCTCCGGGTTCTTCTCCGACTGGTTGATTCGTCGCGGCGCCACCGTCGGGTTCGCCCGCAAGCTGCCGATCATTGGCGGGTTGCTGATCTCGACCTCGATCATCGGCGCCAACTTTGTCGAGTCGACGCCGCTGGTGATCGCTTTCCTGGCCCTGGCGTTCTTCGGCAATGGCCTGGCGTCGATCACCTGGTCGCTGGTGTCGACCCTGGCGCCGGCACGACTGCTCGGGTTGACCGGCGGGGTGTTCAACTTCATCGGTAACCTGGCGGCCATCGCCACGCCGATCGTGATTGGCTTCCTCGCCAGCGGCGATTCGTTCGCCCCGGCCATTACCTATATCTCTGTCCTGGCATTGGCTGGCGCGCTGTCCTACATCCTGCTGGTCGGGAAGGTCGAGCGCATCGAGTTGTAGTCCGACGGGGCGGGCGACCATAATGCCGCCCGTTCCCCGCTCACTGTAGAAGGCCGGCTATGCAGCAAGACGATCCAAAAATCACCAAGGACGCGGCGCCTACAGGCACGCAGACATTGCTGCGTGGTCTGGGCGTGGTCCAGGCGGTCGCCAGCGGCGCCCGTGACTTGAAGGAAATCGCCCGGCTGATCGGCACCACCCGCAGCACCACCCATCGCCTGGCCAGTTGCCTGGTGGACGAACGTTACCTGCGCGTGGTGCCGCAAGTGGGCTACCTGCTGGGGCCGAAGCTGATCGAACTGGGCTTCCAGGCCCGGGAAGAACTGCCGTTGGTAAGCCTGGCGGGGCCGTATTTGGACGAGCTGTCAGCGCTGACCGGGGACACCGTTCACCTGGCGATTCGCGAGGGCGACGAAGTCTTGTACCTGCTGAAGAATCCGGGGCGTAACGGCCCGGAAATGCGCTCGCGCGTAGGCCATCGCATGCCGTTGGCGCGCACCGGGATCGGTAAGGCGCTGATGCTCGATGACACGCAGGAACAATGGAAGCGGCTGTATGAAATCAGCCTGCCGGCGGGTGGGAAGAATCAGTTCTGGCCTCAGCATCAGGAGCAATCCTGGGAGCAGTTCCAGCAACGGATGCTGGAGTACGTGGCGGGGGGGTATGCCTTCGACCTGGAAGACAACGAACCGTCGATTCGCTGTGTGGCGGCGCCGATCCGTGACGCCGGCAAGCGCATCGTCGCCGGTATCAGCATCGCCAGCACCGTGCCGTACATGCCCCTGGAAAAGATGGCCGAGCTGATTCCCCTGGTCAAAGGGGTCACAGCCCGGCTGTCGGCGGAGCTGGGCGCCAAGGTCTGACGAACGTCAGGCCTTGAGCGTCGCCATGTCGATGACGAAGCGGTACTTCACGTCCCCGGCGATCATGCGGCTGTAGGCCTCGTTGATCTGGCGGATGTCGAGCATTTCAATGTCGCAACTGATGTTGTGCTCGGCGCAGAAGTCCAGCACTTCCTGGGTTTCGGCGATACCGCCGATCAACGAGCCGGCCAGGACGCGACGGCCCATGATCAAGTTGGCTGCATGGACTGGCGGATCGATCGGCTCGACCAGGCCCACCAGGATGTGTACACCGTCGAACCGCAGGGTACTGAGGTAGGGGTTGAGGTCGTGCTGCACCGGAATGGTGTCCAGCAGGAAGTGGAAGCGTCCGGCCGCGGCGGCCATCTGCTCGGCGTCAGTGGATACGATCACATGGTCGGCGCCCTGGCGACGGGCTTCTTCGGCCTTGCTGGCCGAGCGGGTGAACAACGTCACTTCGGCGCCCATGGCCTTGGCGAACTTGATGCCCATGTGGCCGAGGCCGCCCATGCCCAGCACGCCGACCTTGTCGCCGGCCTTCACGCCGTAATGCTTGAGGGGCGAGTAGGTGGTGATGCCGGCACAGAGAATCGGCGCGGCGCCGGCCGGGTCAAGTGCTGCCGGGATGCGCAGCACAAAATGTTCTTTGACCACGATGCTGTTGGAGTACCCGCCCATGGTGTGGCCGCCGCTGATGCGATCCGGGCTGGCGTAGGTCTGGGTCATGCCCTGGTAGCAGTATTGTTCCAGGTTCGCGTGGCAAGCTTCGCACTCGCGGCAGGAGTCGACCATGCAGCCAACGCCCACCAGGTCGCCAACCTTATAGCGCGTGACGTCCGCGCCGACGGCGGTGACCTTGCCGACGATCTCATGGCCCGGCATCAGCGGGTAAACGGCGATGCCCCATTCGTTGCGAGCCTGGTGGATGTCGGAGTGGCAGACGCCGCAGTAGAGAATGTCGATCGCCACGTCGTCGGCTCGCGGGCTGCGGCGCTCGAATTTCATGGGGGCGAGGGGAGCGGTGGGCGATTGGGCGGCATATCCGATGGCTGTGTACATGATGGACCTCGCTAATCAGTGAACGATAGGGTTCCATTGTGGGAGTCCGCTCCGGGAACGGCGATGACGATTCCTACGGGTGTCATGCCTAATCCTCCGACCTTGGTCGTGGATTGGTTCTATGTGAGGCCAGACCTGCGATGATGTTCCCAGCCCTTATTTCGTGAAGTTTTTACCATGTTGTTGACCCGCCATCTCGATGCCAACGCGGCGCTGGTTTCGCTGATCGAACCTCTGGCGACCCGTGATGGTTTTATCCCGACACCGCTGCCTGGTGTACAAGTCCTGCGGTGCAGCCAGGACATCGCCCGTGGTCCGCAGCTCTACGAGCCAAGCCTGGTGATCATTGCCCAGGGCAGCAAGCTGGCTTACCTGGGACCGCGCACGCTGGAGTACGGCGCCGGGCACTACCTCATCCAGGCGCTGCCGGTGCCGTTCGAGTGCGAAACCTATGCCATGCCCGATGCTCCGTTGCTCGGGATTTCCGTGGCGATCGATCGGGCGATGTTGGGGGAGTTGGTGCTGGCCATGGGGTTGACGCCGGGGCGAAGCCTGGCGGCGCAGACGCCGGAATCCATGACCAGTGCCGCGCTCGATGGTGCTATGCGAGGGTGTGTCGAACGACTGTTGCACTGCTTGCACGACCCCTTGGAATGCCAGGTCATGGGCCAGGCGCGGCTGCGAGAATTGCTGTTCGTCGCCTTGCGTGGGCCTCAGGCCGACGTATTGCGGGCGCTGGTGGAGCAGCATGGGCAATTCGCTCGGATTGCCGCGGCGCTGAGCCATCTGCATGCGCATTTCACCGAGCCGCTGAACGTCGAGACACTGGCCAGTTGCGCGAACATGAGCGCATCGACCTTTCATGAGCATTTCAAGCGCAGCACCTTGCTGTCGCCGGTGCAGTACCTCAAGCGGTTGCGCCTGCTCAAGGCCCAGCGGCTGCTGCTTATCGACGGCATGGGGGTGGCCCAGGTGGCGCACCAGGTGGGGTATCAGAGCCCGTCGCAGTTCAGTCGGGAGTACAAGCGCTACTTCGAGCGCAACCCCGGGGAAGAGCGCGCCGCCTGAACCCCAGCAGAACCCCTGTGGGAGCGGGCTTGCTCGCGAAAGCGGTGTATCTGCCAGCATTTTTGTCGACTGACACGCCGCTTTCGCGAGCAAGCCCGCTCCCACATTTGGACTGCCGTGTTTCTGGAATGGCAGGCAACAAAAAGGCCCCCATTGCGGGAGCCTCGATGTTCAGCGTGTCGGCTTACATGTTCGGGTAAGTCGGCCCACCGGCGCCTTCCGGGGAGACCCAGGTGATGTTCTGCGCCGGGTCCTTGATGTCACAGGTCTTGCAGTGCACGCAGTTCTGGGCGTTGATCTGGAAGCGTTTCTCGCCGTCTTCCTTGGTCACCACTTCGTACACGCCAGCCGGGCAGTAGCGCTGGGCCGGTTCGTCGTAAAGCGGCAGGTTTTTGCCGATCGGGATGCTCGGGTCGGTCAGCTTCAGGTGGCAGGGTTGTTCTTCTTCATGGTTGGTACCGGAGATGAACACCGAGCTGAGTTTGTCGAAGCTGAGCTTGCCGTCCGGTTTCGGGTAGTCGATCTTCTTGCAATCGGCGGCCAGCTTGAGGCAGGCATAGTCCGGCTTGTTGTCGTGCAGGGTGAACGGTATTTTGCCGCCGAAGATGTTCTGGTCGAGCCAGTTGAAACCACCGCCGACGATCGCGCCGTACTTGTGGATCGCTGCACCGAAGTTGCGGCTGGCGAACAGTTCTTCGTACAGCCAACAGTTCTTGAAGTTGTCGACGTAGGCGGTCAGTTCATCACCGCCTTCGGATTCGGCGAACAAGCGATCGGCCACGGCCTCGGCGGCGAGCATGCCGGATTTCATGGCAGTGTGGCTGCCCTTGATCTTGGCGAAGTTCAGGGTGCCGAGGTCGCAACCGATCAGCGCGCCGCCCTTGAAGACCATTTTCGGCAACGAGTTCAGGCCGCCCTTGCAGATGGCACGGGCGCCGTAGCTGACGCGCTTGCCGCCTTCCAGGTATTGCTTGAGCACCGGGTGATGCTTGAGGCGCTGGAACTCGTCGAACGGCGACAGGAAGGTGTTGCTGTAGGACAGGTCGATAATCAGGCCGACCACCACCTGGTTGTTTTCCAGGTGATAGAGGAAGGAGCCGCCGGTGTTCTCGGTGCCCATGATGTCCAGCGGCCAGCCAGCGGTGTGCACCACCAGGCCGGGTTGATGCTTGGCCGGGTCGATTTCCCAGATTTCCTTCAGGCCGATGCCGTAGTGCTGGGCGTCGGCCTCGCTGTCCAGGTTGAAGCGCTTGATCAACTGCTTGCCGATGTGACCACGGCAGCCTTCGGCGAACAGCGTGTACTTGCCGCGCAGTTCCATACCTGGGGTGTAGAGGCCTTCCTTCGGATTGCCTTCGCGGTCGACACCCAGGTCGCCGGTGATGATCCCGCGCACCACGCCGTTTTCGTCGAACAGCGCTTCCTGGGCGGCGAAGCCGGGGTAGATTTCCACGCCCAGGTTCTCGGCCTGCTGGGCCAGCCAGCGGCACAGGTTGCCCAGGGAAATAATATAGTTGCCTTCGTTGTGCATGGTCTTGGGCACAAAGAAGTCAGGGATTTTGCTCGCGGCCTCGGCGTTTCTCAGGACATAAATGTCATCGCGTTTGACAGGCGTATTCAGCGGTGCGCCGAGTTCTTTCCAGTCCGGGAACAGTTCGTTCAGGGCGCGGGGCTCGAACACCGCGCCGGAGAGGATGTGCGCACCGACTTCGGAACCTTTTTCGACCACGCAGACGCTGATTTCCTTACCGGCTTCGGCGGCCTTCTGTTTCAGTCGGCAAGCGGCAGACAGGCCAGCGGGGCCGGCACCGACGATGACCACGTCGAATTCCATGTATTCGCGTTCCACAGGCTATCTCCTACTCAAGGCTCACAGTTTTTCTAATTGGAGGTTTGGCGTCGCATCCTTTGTTTCCTTCGCGAAAAGCGACGAAAGCGACAATGGATGAGCCGCGGGTCTCTCTTAAGCGGCGCATTATATCTACACCACTCTCAGGGTCCAATACAAACGTTTGTTTGAAATTGCCGCAGCCCAGATAAATCACTGACGTACGGCTTATGACTGACCATTTTGCCGTATTGACCGGAATAGGCGTTCCGGTCAAGATACGGGCGGTTTTGCGCTCGCCGTAGGCTGACTGTTGGTTTCAAGAGCACCTCTAAAGACAGGGCGAAGGCAGCACAAAGTGACGTATTGCGCGGTTCCGAGGCGCAGTTTACACGCCGCGATAATGAATGACCCATCGGTCATCACTGACGAATGGTCTTCACTCCCGTGAGCAGGGTCATGTGTGGTTCATGCCGGCGTTTTTAGAGGTGCCCTTGCGCCCATGAGCATCAACCGCCAGGTTCGCCTAGGCGACTTTTTTTCACCGGAGAGTAACGAGGAATCCATGAAGGTTCTTGTAGCTGTCAAACGAGTGGTCGACTATAACGTCAAGGTTCGCGTCAAGGCGGACAACTCCGGCGTCGACCTCGCCAACGTCAAGATGTCGATGAACCCCTTCTGCGAAATCGCCGTGGAAGAAGCCGTACGCCTGAAAGAGAAAGGCGTGGCAACGGAAATCGTCGTCGTCTCCATCGGCCCGACCACCGCCCAGGAACAACTGCGCACCGCGCTGGCACTGGGTGCCGATCGCGCCATCCTCGTCGAATCCGCCGAAGACCTGACTTCCCTGGCCGTGGCCAAGCTGCTCAAGGCCGTTGTCGACAAGGAACAGCCATCGCTGGTGATCCTCGGCAAGCAAGCCATCGACAGCGACAACAACCAGACCGGCCAGATGCTCGCGGCATTGAGCGGCTACGGTCAGGGCACCTTCGCGTCCAAAGTCGAAGTGTCCGGCGACAGCGTTGCCGTGACTCGCGAGATCGACGGCGGTGCGCAGACCGTTTCCCTGAAACTGCCGGCCATCGTCACTACCGACCTGCGTTTGAACGAGCCGCGTTATGCGTCGTTGCCAAACATCATGAAAGCCAAGAAGAAGCCGCTTGAAGTGCTGACGCCTGACGCTTTGGGCGTTTCCACCGCCTCCACCAACAAGACCCTCAAAGTCGAAGCGCCGGCTGCACGCAGCGCGGGCATCAAGGTCAAGTCGGTGGCTGAACTGGTCGAGAAACTGAAAAACGAAGCGAAGGTAATCTGATCATGACTATCTTGGTAATCGCCGAACACGATAACAAGGTGCTGGCTCCGGCCACGCTGAACACCGTTGCTGCTGCCGCCAAAATCGGTGGCGATGTGCACGTCCTGGTGGCCGGGCAGGGCGCAAGCGCCGTTGCCGAAGCCGCTGCGAAAATCGCGGGTGTGGCAAAAGTGCTGTCGGCCGACAACGCCGCCTACGCACACCAGTTGCCGGAAAACATCGCACCGCTGGTAGCCGAGTTGGGCAAGGGCTATAGCCACATCCTGGCAGCCGCCACTTCCAACGGCAAAAACATCCTGCCGCGCGTTGCCGCTGCGCTGGACGTCGACCAGATCTCCGAGATCATCTCGGTAGAAAGCGCCGATACCTTCAAGCGTCCGATCTACGCCGGTAACGCCATTGCCACCGTGCAATCGAACGCGTCGGTCAAGGTCATCACCGTCCGCGCCACCGGTTTCGACCCGGTTGCCGCCGAAGGTGGCTCGGCTGCCATCGAAGCCGTAGGCGCTGCCCACGACGCTGGCATCTCCAGCTTCGTCAACGAAGAGCTGGCCAAGTCCGATCGTCCTGAACTGACCGCTGCCAAGATCGTCGTTTCCGGCGGCCGTGGCATGCAGAACGGTGACAACTTCAAGCACTTGTACGCCCTGGCCGACAAGCTCGGCGCTGCCGTCGGCGCTTCCCGCGCCGCGGTCGACGCCGGTTTCGTACCCAACGACATGCAGGTCGGCCAGACCGGCAAGATCGTTGCACCACAGCTGTACATCGCCGTCGGTATCTCCGGCGCGATCCAGCACCTGGCCGGCATGAAAGACTCCAAGGTGATCGTTGCGATCAACAAGGACGAAGAAGCGCCGATCTTCCAGGTGGCCGACTATGGCCTGGTGGCGGACTTGTTCGAAGCCATCCCCGAGCTGGAGAAGCTGGTCTAATCCGGCGTCTTCACTTATAAAGAGCCCGGCCCTTTGGCCGGGCTTTTTATTTTTCGCACTGTTTTCGCTGCAAGGGGAGCGTATCGCCATGGATCTGCGTCGTTTGACCGGCTGGTCGTTGCTGTGGGCGTTGGCGATCATGCCGGGCCTGTCTGTCGCCGCCGGCAAATGTGAACGCCTGATCGCCACCGGCAGCCCGGACGCGCCACCTTACCTCTGGCAAGACCCTCAGGATCCCAAGCACCTGATCGGCGCCGGCGCAGACCTGCTGGCGCAAGTGGCGGGCGAACTGGGGATCAAGATCGAGCTGCTTTACGCTGGCAAGCGTGCCCAGGCATTGGACGAAGTGCGCAGTGGGCGCATGGACCTGCTCACCGATGCGCCACTGACCAGCACGGGGCTTGAAGCGCTGGACTACGTCCACCCGCCCTTGCTGGAAAATGATTACCTGGTCTGGACTCGCAAGGACTCGATGCTGGTCATCAACCAACCCGGAGACCTTCATGGTCATCCCGGTGCCTTGTCGGAAAAGTCCCGAATGACCCAGGGGTTCGGCGTTTTTGCCGAGCAGCAATTATCCCTGGTGCGCACGCCCAACCTGACCCAGGCCTTTCAGAAATTGCTGCTGGGAGAGGTGGAATACGTCTTGGCGGGGCGCTATTCGGGTCTGGCGATGGCGCAGACGCTGGGGATGGCCAACGACCTGCAAGCCGCACCGCAACCGGTGGATAAACCCGGGCTGTTCGTGGCGGTTTCCCATAACTCCGCCTGCAACGACCCATGGTTACGCGGACAGCTGGCGCAAAAGATGACAGAATTGGCCGCGTCCGGGCTGACGGAGGCTGTGTTGCAGCGCAATCTCGAGCGTTGGAAAACACAGTTGCAGCCACCTGTCAGTGCCCCAAAACAGTAGGGAACATTAGTGACTATTCGACCTCTTTTCGCTGCCCTGGCCGTTCTGGCTCTGGCGGGCTGCGCAGCCGATCCGGCGCCGAATGAACAGATCCGCCTGACCGAACAGGCACTGCAGCAAGCCCGGGCCGTTGGCGCTACTGCCGACGAAGTGCCCGAATTGAAACTGGCTGAAGAAAAATTCGCCCGCGCCAAATCCAACATGGCCGACGAATCCTACAAGAAGGCGCGTATGCGGGCCGAACAGGCTGAACTCGATGCCCGCTTGGCCGAAGCGAAGGTGCTGACCCTCAAGAGCCAGGAGCAACTGAACGTGCTCGACACCCGCATCAAGCGCTTGCGCAAACAACTGAGGGAGGATGCCCAATGAAGCACTCCCACGTATTGGGCGGCCTGGTCCTCGCCGGCCTGGCCAGCCTGTATGGCTGCGCCGGCCAACGCAGCGAAGCGGCGCTCGAGCAGGCCAGCACCGATTTCCAGAAGGTCAAGGAAGACGCCAACGTATTGCGTGCCGCGCCCCGGGACGTGATCCGCGCCGGTGAATCCCTGGCCCGTGCCGATCGCTTGTCCAGCTATTGGGGCAGCGGCGAGGATGTGCAGCATTACGCTTACCTGAGCCAGCGCTACAGTGCGATCGCCCGGGAGCACAGCAATCAAGTGCTCAACGAAGAGCGCGCGGCGAAGCTCGAACTGGAGCGCCAGCGCCTGCAGTTGGCCCTGCGTGAATCCAAGTTGCTGAGTGTGCAGCAGCAGGGCAAATGGCTCGAAGAACAGATCATGGCGATGGCGACCACCCAGACCGATCGCGGCCTGGTGATGACCCTGGGTGACGTGCTGTTCGACACCGGCGAAGCGGAACTGAAGAATTCGGCCAACCGGGTGGTGCTCAAGATTGTGCAGTTCTTGCAGCTCAATCCCAAGCGCGTGGTGCGTATCGAGGGGTACACGGACAGCACGGGCGGCAAGCAGGAAAACCTCAAGCTGTCTCGCGATCGCGCGCAAGCGGTCGCGGATGTGCTGGTAGACCTGGGGATTGACGAAAAGCGCATCCAGGTCGAAGGCTACGGTGATGAGTACCCGGTGGACGTCAACGCTACCGAGCGGGGCCGGGCACAGAACCGTCGCGTTGAAATTGTGTTCTCCGACGAAAAAGGCCAGCTCGGCGCCGCCCGCTAAGGGTTGCGTCACTGGAAAGCCCGGCCCCTGTAGAAGGCGCCGGGTTTTTTTGGCCCTGCAATCGATGCGCGATGAGTACAGTTAGAGCTGTCACTCCACTGTACTGTCGAGTAATCTGGCAACTGTCCCAGTACACTTCTAAACTGTTCCGGTATCGTTTCCGACAAGAATAAAATGCCCGTGAAATCGAGTGCTGCGTCATGACCAACCTCCTGCTCTATCAACGTATTGCTCAACAGTTGGCTGAAGACATCCGGCGCGGTGTGTATCAGCCCGGTGAACGCGTGCCTTCGGTGCGCAAGATGAGTTCGCAGCTTAACGTCAGCCACGCCACAGTGTTGCAGGCCTACGCGAACCTTGAAGATCAGGGGCTGATTCGCGCACGGCCGCAATCGGGCTACTACGTGCACCAGACACCGGCCCTGACGGCACCGACGCCGGACATTGCCCGGGTAGAGCGCCCAGGGCTGGTGACGCGCAGCAGCATCATCCAGCAGGTATTGGTCGAGTCGCGTCGCGAAGGGGTGTTCCCCCTGGGCGCGGCGGTGCCGAGTGTCGACTACCTGCCTGTCCGGGCCTTGCATCAGCAGTTGGCCAAGGTCACGCGTTTCCATAGCCCACGGGCGTTCAGCTACATGTTCAGTCCGGGCTTCGAGCCGTTGCGGCGACAAGTGGCGATTCGCATGCGCGATGCCGGTGTCGTGGTGGACCCTTCCGAAGTGGTGATCACCCACGGCTGCGTCGATGCGCTGCAGATGTCCTTGCGGGTGCTGACGCGGCCGGGGGACTTGATCGCCGCCGAGTCGCCAACCTATTACGGCTTGCTGCAACTGGCGGATCTGCTGGGCCTCAAGGTTATCGAGATCCCCAGCGATCCGGTCACCGGCATGAGCCTGGAGGCCTTGCAATTGGCGGCCAACCAGTGGTCGATCAAGGCGCTGGTGCTGACCACGCGCCTGAGCAATCCCCTTGGCAGCACCATGCCCGAAGAGCGGCAAAAGCAACTGCTGCGCCTGGCGTCGGACTTCGACATCCAGATCGTCGAGGACGATATCTATGGCGAGCTGATGTTCGAGCAGGGTCGCACCAAGGCCCTCAAGGCCTATGATCGGCTGGACCGGGTGATCTACTGTTCGAGTTTTTCCAAGACGTTGTCGCCAGGTGTGCGCATCGGTTGGATGATCGCGGGGAAATTCCAGCAGGAAATCCAGCGGCTCCAGACCTTCAGCACTCACTCGGCGTGCAGCGTCACGCAGATGGGCATTGCCGCCTATCTGGAAAACGGCGGCTATGACCGGCACCTGCGTTATATCCGCCAGGAGTACCGCAAGAACCTCAGTGCCTTTCAGCTGGCGGTGCAACAGTACTTCCCCGAAGGCACGCAAATGAGCCGTCCCAATGGCGGTTTCATTCTGTGGGTCAGCCTGCCGGGACGGGTCAATACCCAGGAATTGCATGTGCGGGCGTTGCAACAAGGCATCAGTATCGCGCCAGGGCTGATTTTCAGTAACACCGAGCAGTTCAACCACTGCATTCGCTTGAACTGCGGTACCCCCTGGAACCGTGAGGCAGAGCGGGCCTTGATGACGCTGGGGTTGTTGGCGACTCAATTGTGCCAAGAAACGGCCAACGGGTTTCTATAGGAATCAGCGGCTTAGCTTGATGTGCTTGTCAGCGCCTCATTATCAGGCGAGCATGGGCTTTTCTGCCGTCAGTGCCGTTGTGTCTATGAAAGCCAATGTTCCTGTTGTCTGGGTTTTGATCGGCCTGTTCAGTGCCTTCCAAATGGGAGGCGTCGTCGTGGCGGCTCCGGCGCAGGAAAAACCGGCCGTCAGTGCCACGAAGAATGCGCCGAAAAAAAACGCAGTGGCCAAGAAGCCGTCCGCTAAAAAGGCGACTGCGGCGAAGAAAAAAAAGCGTGCGCCCATTGCCTCCAAGAGCAAATCCGCCCGCGAGGTCGCCAAGACTCCATTGCCGCCGGCCAAGCTGGACCTGAGCCTGCCCCATGACCTGGTCGAGGACCTGCAGCCACCGGGTAAGGTAGCGCCGCTCAAGCGCGAACCGCTATTGCCGTCCATGTTCGGAGATAAACCCGGACCGTTCCAGCTCAATGGCCGGTTGTTGAGCAATGAAATGCAACTGCCGCTACGCAATCAGGAGCGCAACGAGGTGGAAGGCGCAGCGCTGGATTTCGAATTCAAGCAGTAAGCCTTTCACTGGCATGCAGCTCGTCGCTGACCGTTCGGTCATTTGGCCAGCGGCAAAAAAACACGCAGACGGTAATTTAAAACGAGTGTTTTAGCCGTTACTCTGTCTTCTGTTACTCATCATTACCCGCCGCGAGGATGTTGTCGTCATGAAGTGCCGTGAAGGCTGTGGCGCCTGTTGCATCGCCCCTTCCATCAGCTCACCTATCCCTGGCATGCCCCGAGGCAAACCGGCGGGAGAACGTTGTGTGCAGCTGTCGGTCGATAACCTGTGCCGGATCTTCGGCCAGCCGGAGCGTCCGGCGGTGTGCTCGGCATTCGAAGCCGACATCGAGGTGTGCGGCGGCAGCCGTGAAGAGGCCATCCGCTTGATCGGTTGGTGGGAGCAAGTCACGGCAGCGTAACGGGTCAATGAACAGATCCGAAATGAACGAACTTGGACAATAAGGAAAAAACTATGGGTTCGCTGCATCGTATGGCTGTGTTGTGTGGGTTGACCGTGTTGCTGGCGACGGCCACCGCCCAGGCAGAGGACTGGCAGGTTGCCAAGGAAAAGGAAGGTATCAAGGTTTCCCTCAGTGAAGTGGGGGGCTCCAAGTACAAGGCCTATCGCGGCGTGACGGTGATGAAAACCACCATGGCCAAGCTGCGGGCCCTGCAGGAAGACGTTCCCGGCGCTTGCGCCTGGATTCATGAGTGCAAGAGCCAGAAACTGCTCAAGCACGAAGGCGACAAGAGCTGGACTTATACCCAATTCAACACGCCATGGCCGGTGACGCCGCGGGACTCGGTGCTGGAAGTCACCACCGAGGAGGGGGCCGACGGCAGCCTGACCCGCAAGCTCAAGGGCGTGCCGACATACCTGCCTGAAGAGCAAGGTTTCGTACGGGTGGCCCAGGTCGACGGCTTCTGGAAGTTCACGCCAAAGGGCGCGGACCAGATTGAAGTGGTTTATCAGGTTCACACCGAACCGGGCGGGGACGTGCCGTCCTGGCTGGCGAACAAGTTCGTGGTGGACGCGCCGTTCAACACCCTCAAGGCCCTGAAGGAACGCGCCGAAAAGTGATTGGCCAAGGCCGCACAAAAAGAGACCGCCCCCGAGGCGGTCTTTTCATGTGTGCCGTCCAAGCACCCAGCGGAACGATTGTCCGCCCCTCAATGTCGAGATAAAGGTAAGCCAGGCCCTGAATTGATCAAGGAGACACTGATGCAAAAGTGGGAAATCACTTTCATTGACGATCACGGTGAAACCACCGTCGAGCAGTTCGACTATGACCATAAACCCACCATGGAGCAGGCCGCCCAACTGATTCGTGAAAGGTTGCTCCCAGTGCTCAGCCAATTGGACCTCAACGACTTGGTGGATCGCACCGAAGACCCGACAGTCAAGAATCTCAAGTCTCAAAACAGTATCGAAATCCTCAGCATTACACCGATTTCATGAAACGGTGGCTGGTCTCGCTTGGCAGTGGCCATCACTTGCGGCTACTCTGCAATTGAGATCAGCGAAAGGATCGCCAAGGTCCGGTCTTGTCAGCTACATGCTTGTGTCCCGACGGCCATTTGATGCCGTATCGCTTGCAGCCTGAAGGCTTCACGCACGGGAAGACGGAAAGTCTATCCATCGGTTTTAGGAGGACGTTTCATGAGCACAGCCTATCAAGAAGACATCAGCACCAGCGTATTGCGCCGCATGAAAGAAGGCGGTTTCGATTTTTCCCGATTCCATCCCATTGAGTTCTACGCCATTTTCCCGGACGAGGAGCGGGCGCGCAGGGCGGCAGGTCATTTTCGGGGCGAATCGTTGAATGCGCAGATCAGTGCACGGGACGACGGGGCTTGGTCATTGGAACTGAGCCGGGTGATGTACGCCACTTACGATGATATTGGCGACTTCGAGCAAGACTTCGAGGCAGTTGTCGAACCCTTGGGGGGTGTTATCGAGGGTTGGGGCGTCAAGCAAGAGATCCGGCGCCTGCAGGCCTGACAGTCACTCACCGCAACCACAGCAACGGCTGACCTTTGTGTCGGCCGTTTTCATGTCTAACTTCCCACGAATCCTGTGGGAGCGAGCTTGCTCGCGATGGCATCGGTACATCCAACCTGGATGCAAGCTGACCCACCGCAATCACTCCCCCCAGGTTTTGTACCTAACTGTATCCAGGCCAAGCCGCTTCGTTTTTCCATGGCTATGCTCAGGAGAGCGACGCCCCTGCGTCGCAATGAAGCGGGGGGCAGCGGGTTGGGGGCATTTGTCGCACTATAAAAGTGCGCGGCCTCTCAATGGAGATTCCAACCCGTTGATCATAAAGCGTTTATGCCGATGGCACGGGGCTTGCGAAGCCTTGCTGCCAGGGTGACAAGGAGCACGGCATGATCCGCAGCGGTTTTGATGAAATGTACGATGCCGACGGCCAGGTCCGCCCGCACTACCAGGCGTTTGCCCGCTGGCTGGCCGACACGCCTGACGAACTGCTGGCGCAACGCAGGCGCGAAGCCGACCTGTTGTTTCACCGTGCCGGCATTACGTTCACGCTCTACGGGGACGAGCAGGGCACCGAGCGCCTGATCCCGTTCGACACGATCCCGCGCAGCATCCCGGCCAGCGAATGGCGGGTAGTCGAACGTGGCTGCATTCAACGGGTCAAGGCGCTGAACATGTTCCTGGCCGACCTCTACCACGAACAACGGATCATCCGGGCCGGCATCATCCCCGCCGAACAGGTGCTGGCCAACGAGCAGTACCAACTGGCGATGCAAGGGCTCGATCTGCACCGTGACATCTACGCGCACATTTGCGGTGTCGACCTGGTACGCGACGGTGACGGCACCTACTACGTGCTCGAAGACAATCTGCGTACGCCCAGCGGTGTCAGCTACATGCTCGAAGACCGCAAGATGATGATGCGCCTGTTTCCCGAACTGTTCGCCGCCCAGCGCATCGCCCCCATCGATCATTATCCGAACCTGCTGCTCGACACCTTGAAAAGCTCCAGTCCGCTGGACGACCCCAGCGTCGTGGTACTGACGCCGGGGCGTTTCAACAGTGCATTTTTCGAGCACGCATTCCTGGCCAGGGAGATGGGTGTGGAGCTGGTGGAAGGCGCTGACCTGTTCGTGCGGGATGACAAAGTGTTCATGCGCACCACCGACGGGCCGAAAGCGGTGGATGTGATCTACCGTCGCCTCGACGACGCGTTCCTCGATCCACTGGCCTTCAATCCGGATTCGATGCTCGGCGTACCGGGGCTGTTGTCCTCCTACCGTTCCGGCAACGTGGTGCTGGCCAATGCCATCGGCACGGGGGTGGCGGACGACAAGTCGGTGTATCCGTTCGTCACCGACATGATCCGTTTTTACCTGGACGAAGAGCCGATCCTGAAGAACGTTCCCACCTGGCAGTGCCGTAATCCTGCAGAGCTCTCCCATGTGCTGGCGAATCTTCCCGACCTGGTGGTCAAGGAGACCCAGGGCTCCGGCGGGTATGGAATGCTGGTGGGGCCGGCCGCGACGACGGCGCAAATCGATGCCTTTCGCGAGCGGATCAAGGCCAAGCCGCACGCCTACATCGCCCAGCCGACGCTGTCGCTCTCGACGTGCCCGACCTTTGTCGAAAACGGCATCGCCCCACGTCACATTGACTTGCGCCCGTTTGTGCTCGCCGGCCGCGAGACCCGCGTGGTCCCTGGCGGGCTGACACGGGTGGCGCTGCGCGAAGGCTCCCTGGTGGTGAATTCATCCCAGGGCGGCGGTACCAAGGACACGTGGGTGGTCGAGGATTGAGGAGCTGCCATGCTGAGTAGAACCGCCTCGGACCTGTACTGGATGTCGCGCTACCTGGAGCGGGCGGAAAACCTCGCGCGGATGCTCGACGTCAGTTATTCGTTGTCACTGATGCCCCAGGACGGGCGTGGCGACGGTCTGCACGAACTGGCCATGCCATTGCTGATCACTGGCACCCTGGACGATTACCGGGAGCGACACGGCGATCTGCACGCCGAGCGCCTGCTGCATTTCTTTGCCCTGGAAGCGGCCAACCCGGCCAGCATCTACAGCTGTCTCGGTTCCGCGCGGGCCAGTGCCCATGCGGTACGTGGCCGGATCACCGCCGACATGTGGGAAAACATCAATGCCACTTGGCTGGAAATTCGCGGTATCGGCGAGCAAGGCTTGAATCGCTACGGCATGAGCCGTTTCTGCGAGTGGATCAAGGAGCGCTCGCACCTGTTTCGTGGCGCGACCTACGGCACCATCATGCGTAACGACGCGTTCCGGTTCATTCGCCTGGGGACCTTTATCGAAAGGGCCGACAACACCCTGCGCTTGCTCGATGCCCGCTACGAAATGGCCGGCGACCAGGCCGACGCCGTCAGCGACGGCACGGCCCACGCCTACTACCAATGGAGCGCCTTGTTGCGGGCCTTGTCGTCCTTCGAGGCCTACACCGAGATCTACCGTGAGGCCCCGGGCGCTCGCCATGTGGCTGAGTTGCTGCTGTTGCGCGCCGACGTGCCGCGCTCGCTGCGTGCCTGTACTGAAGAAATCGACCAGATCCTCGCGAGCCTGCCTGGCACCAACGGTCGGCAGGCACAACGGCTGGCGGCGGAAATGGACGCGCGCCTGCGCTACACCGGCATCAACGAAATCCTCGATGGGGGCCTGCATGCCTGGCTCACCGAATTCATCCCACTGGTCCGTGAACTGGGCAACACCATTCACAGTTCCTACCTGGAGGTCATATGAGACTCTCGATCAGCCACGAAACGGCCTACCACTATGAAGATCAGGTTCGTGCCAGCATCCAGTACCTGCGCCTGACGCCCCACGACAGTGAACGCCAGCATGTGCTGAGCTGGCAGCTTGATTTGCCACGGCCGGTGCGGGCGCAACTGGATCCGTTTGGCAACATCCTGCACGTGCTGACCCTGGATGAGCCCCACGAAACGGTCATCATCGGCGCCCGCGGACAGGTGGATATCGATCCGTTGCGCGAAGCCGAACACGAGAGCCAGTCCGCACTGCCATTCCTGCGTTTCACCCGGTTGACCGAGGCGGACGAGGCGCTTCGAACCTTCGCCGCGCAGCAATGCCAGCAGCGTCGCGACCGCACAGCGTTGATCGACCTGATGCATGGGTTGAACCAGCACATGATCTACACCCCTGGCACCACGGCAGTCGAGACCAGTGCAGCCCAGGCGTTCGCCGGTCGTAGCGGGGTGTGCCAGGACCATACCCATGCTTTCCTGGCCTGCGCTCGTAGCCTGGGCGTGCCGGCGCGGTATGTGTCGGGTTATCTGTTCAGCGAAGAGAGCGAGCACCTGGCGAGCCACGCCTGGGCAGAGGCCTGGCTGGACGACGCCTGGTACAGCTTCGACGTGACCAATCAACTGGCTCGCCCGGAGCGCCACCTGAAACTGGCCGTGGGCCTGGATTACCTTGACGCCTGCCCGGTGCGTGGCATGCGCCGCGGCGGTGGTGGCGAGCAGATGCATGCCAGGATGATCGAGACCCCCGGCGCCCCAGCGATCACTGTGCAAATCCAGTAATCACCTGGCGAACGAGCTTTTGTGGCGAGGGAGCTTGCTCCTGCTCGAGTGCGAAGTGCTCGCGAGCTCGTCAAGGGCTGCTGCGCAGCCCGGCGGGAGCAAGCTCCCTCGCCACAAAAGCGATCTCATGGAGCCAGAGGCTGCTTGCGCCCCGCCATATGCTTCAAGTAACCCACCAGCAAATCCAGGTCCGAATCCGGCAACACCGCTGCCGAGAAGCCAGGCATTTTGCCCTGGGGCCAGTGTCGCAGGCCTTGCGGGTCGCGAATGTAGCGCTTGAGGAAATCCCCGGAGAAGTATTCGGTGGGATTGAAAGGGATGTTCAGGTCAGGGCCGAACTGTGCATCGCCAGCGCCATTGAGCCGATGACACGCCAGGCAGTTCTTCTGGAACAGCTCGAAACCTTTATTGATCGGGTCGTCCTTGGCCAGGTTGGGCGCTGGTAGCAGGGCCGGGAAGCGTTCAGCCACCGCCGACAGGTGCTTGATGCTCGCCACCGCATAGGGCCATTGTTCCGGGCTGATGCGGCCTGCCTGCGGGTCGGTCCAGACCAGATAGAAAGGCCCGGCACTGGACTTGCCTTCCCCCAGCGACGGCCACGGCTTGGCCGGGTCTTCGATCGCCAACCAGGCCCGGGCCCCGTTCTTGTTGAGTAATGGCGCCGCGGGCATCTCGGCAGCGAAGCCGTCCAGGGCAACGGCCTGCAGGTGGTCGTCCGGGTGGATGCCCGTCAACAGGGACGTCAGCGGCACGGCTCGATAACTCATGGGTTTCTTGTAGGAAACGTCCTCAGCAATCTGGACCGTTTGAGCGTCTGGATGCTTGAGCAGTTCTTCGGTTTGCCAGGTACGCGTGCTCGCGCCCAACTCCAGCACCAGTTGCGCGGCATAAAGGGGCGTGCTGAGCAGCAACGCCCCGAACACAATGAGAGCTTTCAAGTCGATCGCCTTCCATGTCGAGGGGGGGCCGCAAAGGTTGGCACAGCCATCGCAGCTCGAACAGTGAACCCATCACATTTTTTTGGCGACACAACGTATTGGATGAAGCAGGGGCCTCCGCGCAGGATTCAGCCAATCACCTTGGTGATATTCGGCAAAATCAACAGCAGCGTCGTGGCAAAGAGAATGAGTCCGGCTTGACGAACTTTCGAATGTTTGAACATGGCTGATCCGCCTTTTTTGTTATGTCCTGAAAACCAGCCTGCATATCCATGACGGCTGGCGTTGCACTTCCTGTTCGACAAGTGCCTCGGCAAAACCCGACGACTAACTTGTACAAGGATTACATTAGGGGCCGCGGCCGCCTTGACTTAGATCCAATTCGTATCAACTTGGCAAATATCGCTATTAAAGCGGTATGAGGCCTATTGCCACCTTCCTGCTGGCCCTTTTGCTAGACAGCTTGCCCTCCTGAATCGGTTAACCCGATAGCTCGCTACCGTTCGTCTGAGCGTGGCCGTCAACACCATTGAGCGCTGTGGTCATTGAATCCGGCGCCGCTGGGCTTATGGTTGGAGGCATCGCATTACCCCGTGGTTTCGAGGATGTCATGACTCAAGCTTTGATTTTCGACGCATTACGCACGCCTCGTGGCAAGGGCAAGGCTGATGGCGCCCTGCACAGCGTCAAGCCGGTGAACCTGGTGGGTGGCCTGCTCAGTGCATTGCAGCAGCGCATGGATTTGGACACCAGCCAGGTCGACGACATCGTGCTCGGTTGTGTGACGCCCGTGGGCGAGCAAGGTGCCGATATCGCCAAGACCGCAGCGTTGGTGGCCAACTGGGATGTCAGCGTGGCGGGGGTGCAACTCAATCGGTTTTGCGCCTCGGGCCTGGAAGCTGTGAATCTGGCGGCGATGAAGGTGCGTTCCGGGTTCGAAGACCTGGTGGTGGCCGGCGGCGTCGAATCCATGTCCCGGGTGCCCATGGGCAGCGATGGCGGTGCGTGGGCGCTGGACCCGCAATCCAACCTGCAGGGCCACTTCATTCCCCAGGGCATCGGCGCCGATCTGATCGCCACCCTGGAAGGCTTCAGCCGCGAGGATGTCGACAGCTACGCGCTGCACTCCCAGCAAAAAGCGGCACGCGCCCGGGCCGACGGTTCGTTCGATAAATCCCTGGTCGCCGTGCGGGACCAGAATGGCATCGTATTGCTGGACCACGACGAATTCATCCGCGCCGACTCCACCCTCGAAGGCCTGGGCAAGCTCAAGCCGAGTTTCGAAGCCATGGGCCAGATGGGCTTCGACGGCACGGCGCTACGGGTCTACAGCCATGTCGAGCGCATCCATCATGTGCACACGCCGGGTAACAGTTCCGGCATCGTCGATGGCGCGGCGCTGATGTTGATCGGTTCCGAAGCCAAGGGGCGCGCCATGGGCCTGCGACCCCGGGCACGGATCGTCGCCACAGCCGTCACCAGTACCGACCCGACCATCATGCTTACCGGCCCGGCGCCGGCCACCCGCAAGGCGCTGGCCAAGGCCGGGCTGCGGGTGGAGGACATCGACCTGGTCGAAGTCAACGAAGCCTTCGCCTCGGTGGTACTCAAGTTCATCCGGGACATGGCCATCGATCCCGCCAAGGTCAACGTCAACGGTGGCTCCATCGCCATGGGGCATCCCTTGGGGGCCACCGGCTGCGCAATCCTTGGCACGTTGCTCGACGAGTTGGAGGCGCGTCGCCTGCGCTATGGCCTGGCGACCCTCTGTGTTGGCGGCGGCATGGGCATTGCCACCGTCATCGAACGCCTCTGAGCCCGACTTCAAGGAATATTTTTCATGACCGATGCCATTCGTTACGAAACCGGCCAGGACCGGATCGTCGTCCTGACCCTGGACATGCCGGGCCAGAGCGCCAACACCATGAATGCGCGCTACCGCGAGGCCATGGCCGCTTGCGTTACCCGTTTGAAGGCTGAAAAGGACGCGATTGCCGGTGTGATCATCACCTCGGCCAAGCAGACGTTCTTCGCCGGTGGTGATCTCAATGAATTGGTCAAGGTCGGCAAGCCCGAGGCCAAGGCATTCTACAACATGGTCCTGCTGCTTAAAGCGCAACTGCGGGCCTTGGAGACCCTGGGCAAGCCCGTGGTGGCGGCCATCAATGGTGCGGCCCTCGGCGGTGGTTGGGAGATCTGCCTGGCTTGTCATCATCGCGTGGCGCTGGACCAGCCATCGGTACAGCTCGGCTTGCCGGAGGTCACTCTCGGGCTGCTGCCGGGGGGCGGTGGGGTGGTGCGGATGGTGCGTCTGCTCGGTTTGGAAAAGGCCCTGCCGTATCTGCTCGAAGGTAAGAAGGTCAATGCACAACAAGCGTTGCGGGCCGGGTTGATCGATGAACTGGCCAAGGATCGTGAGGAACTGCTGGCCAAGTCCCGGGCCTGGATTCTGGCCAACCCCAGTGTCGTGCAACCCTGGGATGCAAAGGGCTATCGGCTGCCAGGCGGCACGCCGTCCGACCCGAAAGTCGGACAAATGCTGGCGATCGCCCCTTCGATCCTGCGCAACAAGACCCAGGGCTGCCTGCCGGCACCGGAGAAAATCCTCTGCGCGGCAGTGGAGGGGGCCCAGGTGGATTTCGACACCGCGCACCTGATCGAAACCCGCTACTTCACCGAACTGACCACCGGCCAAGTGGCGAAGAACCTGATCGGTACGCTCTGGTTCCAGCTCAACGAGATCAAGGCCGGTGGCTCTCGCCCACAAGGTGTGGCGCCTTATCTGACGAAAAAAGTCGGCGTGCTCGGTGCAGGCATGATGGGAGCGGGAATCGCCTATGTCAGCGCCGTGGCCGGTATTGCCGTGGTCCTCAAGGATGTCGACCTGGCGGCCGCCGAGAAGGGTAAGGCCCGCTCGGCGGCGTTGCTGGATAAAAAGGTTGCCCGCGGCCAATTCACGGTCGAGCAGCGCGAAGCCACGCTGGCGCGGATTCAAACCACCGACAGCAATGCTGATCTGGCCGGTTGCGACCTGATCATCGAAGCGGTGTTTGAAGATCGCGCCCTGAAAGCCAGCGTGTCGGCGGCGGCCCAGGCGGTGGCGGGCGACGACGCAGTGATCGCTTCCAACACCTCGACCTTGCCCATCACTGGCCTGGCCATGGCCGTGCCGGACCCGACGAAGTTCATCGGCCTGCACTTCTTCAGCCCGGTGGAAAAAATGCCCCTGGTGGAGATCATCAAGGGTGCGCGTACCAGTGACGCGACGTTGGCTCGGGGGTTCGATTTTGTCCTGCAGATCAACAAGACGCCGATTGTGGTCAACGACAGTCGCGGTTTCTTCACGTCGCGGGTGTTCGGCACCTTTACCAATGAGGGCATCGCCATGCTCGGCGAGGGCGTGAGTGCGCCGATGATCGAGACTGAAGCGCGCAAGGCCGGGATGCCGGTCGGGCCTCTGGCGATCTCTGACGAAGTTTCCCTCAGCCTGATGAGCCATATCCGCGCGCAAACCGCCAAGGACTTGCACGCAGAAGGGAAAACGCCGATTGAGCACCCGGCATTCGCCGTGATTGACTTGCTGCTCAACGAATACAAGCGGCCGGGCAAGGCCGCTGGCGCCGGTTTTTATGAATACCCGGCCAACGGGCAAAAGTACCTGTGGCCGCAGCTAAAGAGCCGCTTCGAGCAAGCCGATGGGCAGATTTCGCCTCAGGATATCCGTGATCGCCTGCTGTTCATCCAGGCCTTGGAAACCGTGCGCTGCGTGGAGGAGGGGGTGCTGACGTCGACGGCCGATGCCAACATCGGCTCGATCTTTGGCATTGGTTTCGCGGCCTGGACCGGCGGTGCGTTGCAGTTCATCAACCAATACGGCCTGCAGGACTTTGTCGGTCGCGCGCAGTATCTGGCCGAGCAATACGGCGAGCGCTTCTCCCCGCCGGCCTTGTTGTTGGAGAAAGCCGCCCGGCACGAACTGTTCTGACAGACCGGGGGAAGGGGCTTGCCTTGGAACCATGTTTCAGGGCAGGCTCTGGGTGTGCAATATTCCCATCATCGTGTCAGGTATTTTTTATGTCGCTACGCGTCTGCATTCTGGAAACCGATATCCTGCGTCCGGAACTGGTCGACCAATATCAGGGTTACGGGCAGATGTTCCTGCGCCTGTTTTCACAGCAGCCCATCGCGGCCGAATTCATCGTGTACAACGTGATGGAGGGGCATTACCCCAGCGATGATGAGCAGTTCGACGCTTATCTGGTGACGGGCAGCAAGGCTGACTCCTTCGGCACCGATCCTTGGATTCAAACCCTCAAGACCTACCTGCTGGAGCGCTACCAGCGGGGCGATAAATTGCTCGGTGTGTGCTTTGGCCATCAGCTGTTGGCGTTGTTGCTGGGCGGCAAGACCGAACGCGCCACCCAAGGCTGGGGCGTCGGCACCCATCGCTACAAACTCGCCGCCAAGGCGCCGTGGATGAGTCCGGTGATGGAAGAACTGACCTTGCTGATCAGCCATCAGGACCAGGTCACCGAACTGCCCGAAAGCGCGACCGTCATCGCCTCCAGCGATTTCTGCCCGTTCGCTGCCTACCACATCAACGACCAGGTACTGTGCTTCCAGGGCCACCCGGAGTTCATCCACGATTATTCCCGGGCCTTGCTGGAGATTCGTCAGCAACACCTCGGCGAGCAGATCTACAGCCAGGGCGTGGCGAGCCTGGCCCACGAGCATCACGGCACCACGGTGGCGGAATGGATGATGCGTTTCGTCGCACACAAGCCGCAGGCCGAAACCACCCAAGGCTAACGATCACCCCTTTCCAATGTGGGAGCGAGCCTGCTCGCGATAGCGGTGGATCAGTTTGGCGTTGATATCGGATGTGCCGCTGTCATCGCGAGCAAGCTCGCTCCCACAGGGGATGAGCGGTGGGGAGCGAGCCTGCTCGCGATGCAGGCCGCGCAGCTCCCCAGGAGAACAGGCTTACAGCCAACCCGACCGCTTGAAACTCGCCCACAAAGCCGTACATCCCACCCCAATGAATCCGAGCACCAGAAAGTAGCCGTAGTGCCAGGTCAACTCCGGCATGTTCTCGAAGTTCATCCCGTAAATCCCGGCCACTGCGGTGGGAAATGCCAGAATCGCCGCCCACGCTGCAAATTTTCGCTGCACCACGCTCTGGCGTGAGGCTTCCAGCAACACCCCGATTTCAATGGTCTGGCTGGCGATGTCCGCCAAGGTGGCCAAGTCTTCCATTTGCCGCGTGACGTGGATCTGCACGTCGCGGAAATACGGTCCCATATTCTTGTCGATAAAGGGGAAGTCCAGCCGCTGCAGCTCCTCGCTGATCTCCACCATGGGCGCCGCGTAACGACGCAGGCGCAATACATCGCGGCGCAAGCTGTGCAGGTTCTGGATGTCTAGCTCATTCAGGGCGCTGCACAGCACGTTGCGCTCCAGCTCATCGATCTCGGCGTGAATGGCTTCACCCACCGGTTGGTAGTTTTCGATCACGAAATCGAGGATGGCGTAGAGCACGAAATCTTCGCCGTGCTCCAGCAGGATAGGACGAGCCTCACAGCGCTGTCGGACGTGGGCGTAGGAGGCTGAATGACCGTTGCGGGCGGTGATGATGTAGCCTTTGCCGGCAAAGATATGGGTTTCGATGAACTGCAGCTTGCCGTCCTTGCGTATCGGCGAATACGTGACGATAAACAGCGCATCGCCAAAGGTCTCCAGCTTGGGCCGGCTGTGTTTCTCCATGGCGTCTTCGATGGCCAATTCGTGCAGGTTGAATTGACGTTGCAGGTTGGTCAGCTCCAGGGCGCTGGGCTCTTCGAGACCGATCCATACAAAATGACCAGGTTTGGCAGCCCAGGCGCTGCCTTCGTCGAGGGTTATGTTGGTGATTTTCTTACCGGCGCTGTAAACCGCAGCAGCAACGACTCTACCCATAATGGTGGTTCACTTCTTATTGGAAAAATGGCAATAGCGGGCAATGTCCAGCTTAGCGCGCCCTGTAGCCTGAGAGTCAGCAAAATCTGCGGAGTTCGGCGGCAAAAGAAAACCCGCCGAGGGGCGGGCTTTCCATTAGGCAGTTTGCAACTGCCGGTCCATTGCCGCGATGCATTCGCGCATCTGCTCACGGCATTGGGCGATGAGCCGAGGCATGTCATCCATGCTCAACCCGGCCGTAGGAATCGCCGGCAGCGAGCGTATGAGGATGTCACCGCTGCGCCAGCGATTGAGGCGCATGTGTTTGATGTAGCTGCTGACGCACACCGGAATAATCGGGACCCCGGCGGCGATTGCCATCTGGAATGCGCCTTTCTTGAATGGCAGCAGGTCTTCGCCCAGATTGCGCGTGCCTTCTGGAAAAACCCAGATCGAGGTGTCCTCGTGTTGCAACGTATGGGTGGTGGTCAACATTGACCGTCGGGCCTTGATCGCGTTGCCACGGTCGATCAACACGTTGCCCGCCAGCCAGAACAATTGCCCGAACAGCGGCACCCATTTCAGGCTCTTCTTGCCGATGCACACAGTACGGCGCGGCACTACGTTGCCGAACATGAACAAGTCATAGTTGGATTGATGGTTGGCGATGATGACGCAGCCGTTGGGCTTATCCACTAGGGTGTCGACCTGCGCCCGGACCCGCAGGCGCAAGATGCACATGGCCGGCAAAGCGTACAGCCTTGCGCATAAACGGCTGTTGTCCGGATTGAACGGTCTGCACAGACCCAGAATCACCCCGAGCACACCCGCCAGGACAAAGTGCAGGCCCATCAACAACATACGCAATACAAACAGCATCTACGGGCCCCATCGGGACAAAAGGTGGCGCAGTGTACGGACGTGCACTGTTTTCGGCAATTGCCCCTATAGAGGTAGGAAATGGACGATGTTTAAGCGCATGTATCCACATTACGTGAGGGAAGCGGCCTAGAGCGGTTGCGGACTTTTAAACGAGGCGCGTAGGAAAAAGCCACGCTCTAGGGGAGGGGGCATCTGCGGCGAGGGCGCTTGCTCCCGTAGGAGCTTACGAGCGGAGCGAGGCTGCGATCTTTCCATTAACAATTGAGTCCGGAGCGAAAGATCAAAAGATCGCAGCCTCGCTCCGCTCGACAGCGCCTACAAGCGTCAGCCCATATGCTCCTGATCCAGCAAAATCGCAGTGTCCAGCGTCTCCAGCAGGGCCTTGCGAACTTTCAGCTTGGTGTTCTTGTGGGCGGACATGTTGATTTTCTTCAACTGACGCGCTGCTTCCAGGGCCGCGCCTTGCAGTTCCTCGGCCGACACCACCTTGTCGAGGAAACCCGCATCCACAGCGCCCTGGGGGTTGAACATCTCGGCATTGATCACCGAGCGGTGAAACGCCGACTTGCGCAGGCGATCACGCGCCAGCTCGATACCGGCGTGGTGCATGGTCATGCCGATCTGCACTTCGTTCAGGCCAATGCTGAACGGCCCTTCCACACCAATGCGATAATCCGCCGACAACAGCAGGAACGCACCCTTGGCCACCGCATGCCCCGGGCAAGCGACAACGACAGGGAAGGGGTGCGACAACAGGCGACGGGCCAGCGTCGAGCCGGACGTGACCAGGCTTACCGCTTCCTTGGGACCGGCGGTCATCACCTTCAGATCGTAGCCACCCGACAGAATCCCCGGCTGCCCGGTAATGATCACCACCGCCCGATCCGCCGTCGCCTGGTCCAGCGCAGCGTTGAACGCGGCAATCACATCCGGCGAGATGGCATTGACCTTGCCGTTATTCAAGGTCAGGGTCGCGATACCGTCTTCGAGACGGTAGGCAATCAAGTCGCTCATGACGCTATTCCTTGTAAGAGAAGTGTCGCAGACGTTACCCACCGCCGCAGGCCAGGTAAAGCACCGTGACTGACTCACCGGTCAGCCCCAAGCCCCGTAAACAGCCTGACCCGCCCATCCCGCCAAGCCTTCATCTATAGAGCATTGCCTGTACAGCCCCGAAGATTGGCCGGTTTGCCCTGCCCAGAGGCGTTTGAAATGTTCAACCAAGCTTAACCGCATGAAAATTCTGAAAAAAACCTTTGCCATCGGAAAAGCTTTCGACTACATTAGCGCGCCTCGACAGACTGAACAGTTTGCCGAGATACGGTGAAGTGTCCGAGTGGCTTAAGGAGCACGCCTGGAAAGTGTGTATACAGGAAACTGTATCGAGAGTTCGAATCTCTCCTTCACCGCCAAATTCGATACACACGAAGCCCCTGGTTTTCCAAGAAAACCAGGGGCTTTGTGGTTTCTGCCGCCTGCAAAAACAGCGATATCCACAATATCCGCCCAGGCCCTTCACCAAACAGCATCAGGCAAATCCGCAACAGCATCGAGCAACAGCCGCCAAGCGCATGCCGTTAAGGTTCCCCTTTATCGACTGCATTGTTGGAGAGAAAACATCATGACTACGCGGATGAGTTTGGCTTCGAGCCTTCAGGCTGTTGTTTTGTCCTGGATCGTTTCATCAAGCCCCGTCTGGGCATCGGAAACAGCGACTCAGGCCAATACGAACCTGGTGCGCCAAGCGTTCATGAACTGGCAGCAGGGCAAAGGCACGGTATTCGACTTGCTGGCGCCCGGCGCCATATGGACTGTCAGCGGATCGAGCCCGGTTTCAGGCGTGTATAACAGCAAGGCCGATTTAATGGCGCAAGCCGTAGGGCCCATCAGTGCCCGGCTGGCGACGCCAATTTCCCCCACTGTCCAAAGCATTGTCGCCGAGGACGATGTCGTAGTGGTGCTGTGGAACGGTGAGGCAACGGCCCTGGATCGCAAGCCTTACCGCAACACTTACTTGTGGCATATGACATTCAAGGACGGCCAGGTCATCGAGGTACAGGCCTTTCTGGACACCTACGCGTTGAACGACCTAATGCATCGCGTGAAGCCTGGGCAGTAAGCGCTATGTTTGGGAAATGCCGGGCACATCCATGTTGATTTTGCGCCAGGCGGCTTCGGCAAAGCTGTAGGCCGAAAAAGCGATCAGACCCAGCGCCATCGCCATCAAGAGCACACCACCGGCCGGCAGGTTCTGCAGCGCATCGAGGGCATCTTTCATGCCGGGTGGGTCCATGGCCTTGTAGGTCGAGCCGCTGATGATCAGCAGCAGGGCGATTTCAATGAAGACGACGCCACGGGCGATCAGACCGAAGCGCGATACCGGACGCACATAGCGCATGACGTCTTCGTCCGCTTCAAAGTACTTCTCGAACGTCGCCTTCCACCCCTTGATGATGTGAGCGATGCCCACCCCGAATGGCACCAGGGCGATGAGGTAGATCAGCAGGTTCGAATGGTCCCAGGACAGCAGGCGTGCCAGCAGGTCCTGGGCCTGTCCGCCATCGGAGCCGCCGGAGCTTTTCATCCCGCTGACAAGCAGGCTTAACGCGAAGAATGCCAGCGCGCCGTTGATGAGCCCGCCCGCCAGCAAGCCTGCGCGGATTACCAGGCCTTTGAGTTCCTTGCCGTGATGATCGACGTCGCGAGTGGCCTGCAACACGCGCCATCCGGCGAAGGCGAGCAGGCCCATCACCACCAGGCCTACCAGGGCGTGGCCGAAAGGTTGGCTCAATAGCGTTTCCAGGCTGCTGTGGCTGTCTTTCGGGTTGCTTGAGTCGCGAGCCGCCAGCAGGGAGAAGATACCCATGATCAGGTAAATAACGCCTCGAGCGGCGTAGCCGCCTCGTGCCAGGAAAACGAGGCTTTGGTATGGGGACATAGGAGCAGATTCCAAAGAGGACATACAGAAGCAGACCCATGGCATGGCGAGGGGGTTCGATCAGTGTGATAGCGGTAGCGGCGGCGTTGATCCTGCGCTGATCTTTAGAGTGCATGAATCCGTGGCGAGGCAGCTTGCTCCCGCTTGAGTGCGAAGCACTCACAGGAAGGCGACACAGATAACCTGGCTACGCCGACTCATGGCCTGGAAGTCCCTAGCCATTGTTCAACGGCAACTGCGGACTGTCCGGATTCAACTGCTGGCGCCTGAACTGCCCCGGCGGCTGTCCATGTATCTGGCGAAAACGCCTGGAAAAATAAGCCTCGTCGGCAAACCCGCACAACCTCGACACTTCGCCCACGGGCCGTGTGCCATTGAGCAAGTAATTGCGCGCCGCATGCATTCGACGTTCGAGCACCAGTTCGGTAAAGGTCTTGCCGATTTCCTTGCGCAGCCAGTGGGTCAGGTAGGTCGGCGACAGGTAGGTCGCCGCCGCCACTTTGATCAGGTTGAGGTCCGGGTCGGCGATGTTCTTGCGCAGGTATTCGGACATCCGGCCCAGCGCATCGCGTCGGCTGACTTCGGCGGCGTTTTCTTCGGCCAAGCGCTTGAGCGGCTCGGCGTACAAGGCGCAGACGCTGCCGATCAGTTGTAGCAACAAGCCCTTGAGCATCTCGCGGGTGCCGAATTGTCGATTCTCGTCCAGTGCGCGCATCTGCGTAATCAACGCGCATACCTTGGCGAAATCGTCGTCGCCGAGAATGAAGTCCAGGTGCTCCTGGAAACGAAACGGCGAGAGTTCCGGCGCCAGCAGAATCGAGACTTCTTCCAGGTCCATCGGGTCGCACTGCAAATGTGGCAACAGGAACGTCTGGGAAAAATTGATCACCATGAAGTTGCTGTCCGCCGGATGCGGAATCACATGCACGCGGTGAGGCAGGATGAAGGCCAGGGTGTTGCGTGGAAACGGACGCTCGACGTTGCCGATGTGTTGCACAGTGTCGCCACCGAGGTTGATCTGGATCTGGAAGTACTCATGGCGATGCGGGCTGGTTTCGGCGCGTCGGCCCTTTTTGTCGCGGATGTAGAAGTCCGTCAATTCGCTGCGTTGCTGCATGACATAGGTGGGGACTCGGCTCGGTGACGACATCTCCAGGGAATCCTCTGCGGGGCATGGCGGTGACGACGATTGTGACGGTGCATCTGGCCGAGTTTCAAGGCGTTATACGATGACAGGGTGCCGAGACTGAATTTTCTTTAGCCCAGGGATGGTAGTTGATTGTCCAAAACGACAAATTCGTATTTATAGTTTTTATCCTTTAAAAACAGTTAGTTATGTTGTTATTGAAAACAATTTTAAAAACATCAGTGATCTTGTTTTTTTGGACAGGTTTCTCGGGCACGGTTTCAACCGGGAAAAATGATCTAACACCTCAGTTGATTTTGAATGGTTGTACGACCACTGTTGGGCCACGCAACCCGACCCTTCATCCAAAAACAATCAAAAGGTGCGCACATCATGAGCCTGTTCCTGTTCTACGCTGACCCTCCCGAACGCTCCTGCGACAGATCCTGTCGCAAGGCCTCTTTGAACACCTGACACCGGCTGTTCGCCTCTCATTCCTGTAGCGATTGTTCTGCCCCGGCATCGAGGGCATTGGTTTCGGCTGCTCGTAAACATTTCGACGCTTCTAACAATAATGAGGTCCACCATGTCGAATTCCCACACCTCCCAAATTGCCAGCGCCCGGGACGCCGTGGTGCCTGAGCGCCTGCCGTCGCGGCGGCGTTGGTTCATGCTGTCGTTGCTGCTGATCGCGACGATCATCAACTACATCGATCGAGTGAATATTTCGATTGCCGCACCCTTCCTCGCCAAGGACCTGGGCCTGGACAAGATCGAGATGGGTCTGATTTTTTCCGCGTTTGCCTGGACCTACGCCATTGCACTGGTACCCGCCGGGTTCATCGCCGACCGCTTCGGTTCCCGGTTCACCTACGGGGTGTCGTTGATCAGTTGGTCGACCGTCACGGTGTGCCAGGGCTTTGCCACGGGCTTCGCTTCGCTGTTCGGTCTGCGCCTGGCGGTCGGCGCGATGGAAGCGCCGGCGTTTCCGGCCAACAGCCGGGCGGTCACGGTGTGGTTCCCGGCGCGTGAACGGGGCCTTGCCAGCAGTATTTACGTCTGCGGCCAGTACCTGGGCACGGCGCTGTTTACCGGTGCGCTGCTGTGGCTGGCGACTACCTACGACTGGCGCCATGTGTTCTACAGCACCGGTGCGCTCGGCATCGTTTTCGGTGTGGCTTGGCTGTTCCTGTATCGCGACCCGATGAACTGCAAGAAAGTCAGCAAGGAAGAACTCAAGTACATCGAAGCCGGGGGCGGGCTGGTCAAGAGCAGCCAAGAGCGCACCCGGTTCAACTGGCGGCAGATCGCCGAGCTGTTCAGCTATCGGCAGATCTGGGCGATTTGCATCGGTAAGTTCGCCAGCACCTCGGCGCTGTACTTCTTTCTCACCTGGTTCCCCACGTACCTGATCGAAGAGCGTCAACTGACCATGATCAAGGCCGGGATCTTCGCCGTACTGCCGTTCGTGGGCGCGACAGTGGGGATCCTGCTCGCCGGGATCGTCTCCGATCTGCTGATACGCCGCGGTTATTCGCTGTCCTTTGCCCGCAAGTTGCCGCTGGTGGTCGGCTCGATGCTGGGTATGTCCATCGTGCTGGTGAATTTCACCGATTCGAACGTGATCTGCATCGCCGTGCTGACGACTGCCTTCTTTGCCCAGGGCATCGCTTCGTCCTCGTGGGCGGCGGTGTCGGAAGTGGCGCCCAAGGAACTGATCGGGCTGACCGGCGGGATCACCAGCCTGGCGGCCAACATCGGCGGGATTGTCACCCCCATCGTGATTGGCGCGATCGTTCACAAGACTGGCTCATTTGCCTTGGCCTTCTGGTTCATCGGCGGTGTGGCGCTGATCGGCACCTTGTCCTATTCGTTGCTGCTTGGCCGTTTGTATCGCATTGAACTCAAGGCGCGCTGAGCCCGGAAAAAGCTGTTTTTCTCCAATACGAGGCGGCATTCCTCCAACTTAGCCAGGGGTTGCCGCCGTACGCTGACGCTTCCATCAGGACTTTTACCAGGATGAACATGCCCGAGTATGTCTTTACCCCGGACCTGCCAGTGACCCTGCCGGTTGTCGGCACCCCGCAGCGTTTTCCCGTCGGCCGGGTCTTTTGCGTCGGTCGCAACTACCCTTGGCCCGATACCCAGGGGGAATCCCGAGTCCCACCCGTGTTTTTCATGAAGCCTGCCAGTTGCGTGGTGGAGGCGACCGGCGACGTGGCGTTTCCACCCGTGACCGAGGAGTTCGCTCACGAAATCGAATTGGTCGTGGCCATCGGGGAGGGCGGCGCCAACATCCCTGAGAGCCAGGCGCTGGCCTATGTGTGGGGTTACGCGGCAGGTTTGGATCTGACCCGGCGTGATGTCCAGCGCCTGGCCAAGCGCAGCGGTTTGCCGTGGGAGGGCGCCAAGGTGTTTGACGGCGCCGCGCCGATGACGGCCATCGTGCCGGTGTCGCGGGCGGGGCACCCCGAAGGCGAGTTGTGGCTGAACGTGAACGGTAAAGAGCGCCAGCGCGACAGCCTCGACAGCCAGATCTGGTCGGTCAGTGAAGTGATCGCCCGCATTTCCCAATCGGTGGCGCTGCGGGCTGGCGACCTGATCATGACCGGCAGCCCGGCGGGCGTCGATGTGCTGCAGCCGGGCGATGTCATCACGGCCGGCATCGATGGCATCGGCGAACTGCAAATGCGCGTCGGTCCGCGTTTATCTGACTGAATTCGAGAAAGGAGAATCCACATGTCCAACACATTGAAAGTGGCTCTGGTGACTGGCGCCGGCAGCGGGATTGGCCGAGCGGTGGCCCTGGGCCTGATAGCAGACGGCTACACGCTGGTGCTGGCCGGGCGCCGCCCCGAGCCCTTGCAGGCATTGGTCGAGTTGGCGGCCTGCGAGGGGCGCGAAGCCCTGGCGGTACCCACCGATGTGCGCGATCCGGCCAGTGTCGATGCACTGTTTGTCGCCATCGCCGAGGCCTACGGACGCCTGGACGTCGTGTTCAACAACGCCGGCGTCAATGCGCCTGCCGTGCCGCTGGATGAGCTCACGTTCGAGCAGTGGCGAAACGTGATCGACACCAACCTCAACGGCGTTTTCCTGTGCGCCCGTGGTGCCTTCGGCCTGATGCGCCGGCAACAGCCCCAGGGTGGACGGATCATCAATAACGGTTCGATTTCGGCCCACACCCCACGGCCGTTCAGCAGCGCCTACACCGCCAGTAAACACGCGGTGCTGGGGCTGACCAAATCCCTGGCCCTGGACGGACGCGAATACAACATCGCCTGCAGCCAGATCGACATCGGCAACGCCCTCACCGAAATGTCCGTGCGCATGACCAAGGGCGTGCGTCAGGCCAACGGTAGCATCGCGGTGGAGCCGATGGTGGACGTCAAGCACGTGGCCGACGCGGTGCGCTACATCGCAGGCCTGCCGTTGTCGGCCAACGTCTTGAACATGACCGTCATGGCCACGGCCATGCCGTTTGCCGGTCGCGGTTGAGCCAGCGCGCTGTTCATTTTGAGGGTGTGCATGCGTGGTGAGCACACCTGATTACGCTTGAATCAGTTTTTTCCTATTCCGTTACGAGGTCTACATGAAGCCAGAAGTCTTGCAGCTCAGTCCGATCCTGATCCCTGAAATCAATACCCGGCTCAACGAGCTGTTCACGGTACGGCGCTATTTCGAACAGGCTGACAAACAAGCCTATCTACAAGAGCACGGCGCCAACATTCGCGGTGTGATCACCGGTGGGCATACGGGCATCAGCCAGGCGCTCATGGCACAACTGCCCCAACTGGAGGTGGTGGCGGTCAACGGCGTGGGCACCGATGCGGTGGACCTGGCCTACGCCAGGGATCGTGGAATTCGCGTGACCGCCACCATCGGCGCGCTGACCGAAGACGTCGCCGACCTGGCGATCGGTCTGTTGATTGCCGTGTGCCGAGGGCTGTGCACTGGTGATCGCTACGTGCGTTCCGGCCAATGGCCCCAGAGCCCCACGCCACTGGCTCCGTTGCCATTGGCCCGGCAGGTGTCCGGGATGCGCATCGGCATCGTCGGCATGGGCCGGGTCGGTCGCGCCGTGGCAACCCGCGCCGCCGCGTTCGGTTGTCCGATCAGCTATACCGATCTGCAACCGATGAGCGACGTGAACCACACCTTCGTCGCCGACCTCAAGCAACTGGCTCGCGACAGTGACGCCTTGATCCTCGCGGCCGCCGCCGACAAGGCTGAAGCCATCATCGATGCCGAGGTGCTGCGCGCCCTGGGCCAGGGCGGTTACCTGATCAATGTGGCCCGCGGCAAACTGGTCAACGAGCCCGACCTGGTGGCGGCGCTGAACGCCGGGGAGATCGCCGGTGCGGCGCTGGATGTGTTTGTCGATGAGCCGCACGTGCCCGAGGCGTTGTTTGGCAATGAGCAGGTGGTGCTGCAACCGCACCGGGCGAGTGCGACCTTGCAGACCCGCACGCGGATGGGGGAGATGGTGGTGGCGAGTCTGGTGGACAGTTTTGCCGGGAAGGTTGCGCAGGGGTGTGTGACGGGGTGAGGCGCACATTGCAGAGGATGTTGTTGAAATAGTGTCGGCTGATCAAGAGGTTGCGCCGGTTGTCGACCCCCGAGTCGTCAGGATGATCCGCACCGCCATGATCACCCCGACAAGCACAGCCGCAAGACCTGACGTCTCCAGAAATGTCGGCAGCCGATCATGAAACCACAAGCCAAGTAGCGTCGCGAACAGCGACTCCAAGGCGATCAATTGCCCGGAAAGCACCATGGGCAAACGCCGGGACGCGGCGTTCCAAGCCCAGGCCCCGACAACGGATGACATCAGCGCAATCATGAAACCCCAGAGATACAACCCCCCCGCAACGGAAATACTAAACCCCAGGCTCGGCAGTTTGAGCAGATCGAGTGCTTGTACCGCCGGTAACAAGCACAAGGTGCCGACTCCGGCGCCAGCCATCATGAGGCCGGTCCAGGCCCCTGACGCGTGTGGGGGTAGCGTCAGCAGGGCGTGCTGGTTCAACCAACTGAATGCGAGCCACAAGACCACGGCACCGATTGAAAACAACAAGCCCATCGCCCACGAGCCCTCGCTTGCAACGGGTTGATGGACAGCGCCGAGATTCGACAGTAGAAGACCCACCGTCAAGAAAACCAGGGGGATCGCCAGTTTGCGCCATTGGAGGGTTTTGGCCGTGGCGTTGCCCAGCAATGCCAGCAAGACCGGCACCATGCCAATAAAGGCCGGGGTCAGCACCGGCCCGCCGAAAATGATGCCGGCGGCGATGCAGGCGCTATAGCCGAGGTAGCCGACCACGCCCAGGCCTGCGGCCAGCAGCACCTGATTACGGCGCAGCAGCCGCAACTGGATCCGATAGAGCAGCACGACACCCAGGCCCAGGGCACCGGCGATCAGGAACCTTACGATCATCAAGTCATAGATCGTGTAGTCGCCGGTGACGTAGGGCGCAATGAAGTTCAACGCCCAGCTCAGTGTCGCGACTACCGCGAGGGCCAATCCGGTGATGAGGTTTGAATGGGGCTTCACTATCACGCAGGTTCCCCGATACACCACCAATGAACGTCGACTTCATCGTCGCTCTGGGTTACATCGTGCCCATGTTCGATGAAGGATTCGGGCACATTCAAAGCAAGTCGGTCGCTCAAGCGCAGCGGTGCAAGGGTGTTGTGTTGCCCCAGGAAGCTCAAGTAGTAATCACGGTCGTAGAACACCGTGACTTCACTTTGGTGAACAAAGGGCCAAACCAGCAGGCAGGCGACACGGTAGTAGCCTTGGCTGCGATCCGCCGCACGGGAAAGATGGGCGGCTGCTTCTAGCAACTGTTGAATACAGAAGGCCTGCACTTCGATGTGTGCTTGTGGACCCTGGACAAGTGAATTGATGACTGGGATTTTCCAATGCGCGTAGCGCTCGCTTTTATGGATGTGAGGGTAGAACCTGCCGTTAAATTTCGCGGCCCAGCGCTCCAGCGCTCGGAGACGGCGGGGGATACCTCGGAGTTTTCTGTCGCTGAGGGCAATTTGTCGCAAGGTGATGTCCTTATGCGGTTCAATGGTACTGAGCGCATCCAGTGTAGGCCGCGAAACGATGTGATTGGAGTTCGCGTGGTTGAGTGTGCAACTTGGTTTTTCCGCCCTACGCGGGCAGCATTCGTTTCGCAGGATGCCATAACGTTAGAAAAGGAATTCACCTTGGAACCCATCCCCACATTCCAAACCCGCCGCCTCATCCTCACACCCCTTGAACTGACGGATGCTCCGACGATTCAACAGTTGTTCCCACACTGGGAAGTGGTCCGTTACCTGGACCGTCGCGTGCCCTGGCCCTACCCGGATGACGGCGCGCTGACATACGTGCGCGACCATGCGCTCCCCGCTGTCGCCGCCGGATGCGAATGGCACTGGATGATCCGGATTGCCGACGATCCGCCACAGAGCATCGGCAGCATCAGCCTGTACGACCAGCCTGGCAACAACCGAGGTTTCTGGCTGGCGCCGCAATGGCAGGGGAACGGCTACATGCGCGAAGCGTGCGAGGCGATCAACGCCTATTGGTTTGAAACCCTGGGACGTTCGGTCATGCGAGTGCCCAAGGCGGTGGGCAACCTGGCTTCGCGCAGGGTTTCGGAGCGCGAAGGCATGCGCATGATCGCGACTCAGCAGGGGGACTTTGTCTGTGGACGTCTGCTTAAAGAGGTCTGGGAGATGACGCGTGAGGCGTGGTTTAAGAAAAAGGTGGATGGCTGTGAGTAGACGTCACCGGCGATCGGCGTCCAAATCCGTTAACGACGATGTACAACAGTGGACCGATTGATACGAAGATGGCTGTGATCAGGAAGTAAGGCAGCAGCGATCCGAGCGATTTGCCTTTCGAACGTGTGTCCTTGTACATCCAGATGCACGCCATGCAAGCGAGCAGATAAAGGTCGATGACGACCTGTGCGGTGTCTGGGCGAGACATGAGCCCGATGCCGAACGCCAGGAGCGATTGCTCGGCGAGAAACAAAGTACTCGCCGTGTACACGGAAAAAAGCAGCAGCGTGACAAGTGCGATGTAAGGTTTCTTCACTTTGCCTCCTTGGACAAGTTCATTGATCAGTGGAGGCAGGCTAGTGATTTGACCGTCATGGTTTCAATGACCTCAGAGGTCATCGACGCCGCTCACCCGCAATGCCAGAGTCAACGGATGACCAATCGACCTTTTTCCCGAACGACGCCGCCAACCTCGGCCGGGGGGCAACTGCGTCACTTGCGCCAACAGGCTGGACTGAGTCAGCTGGACTGCGCACTGATCACAGGAATCTCCCAGCGTCACCTTAGTTGCATCGAGACGGGTCGCGCCAAGCCAAGCCCCGGCACTCTGCATAATTTATTGACTGCCCTGGATGTACCTTTGGAGCGATGCAACGACATCTTCCTGGCCAGTGGTTACGCCCCTCGCTACGAAACGACGCCGCTCACGTCGTCGTCAATGGAAGTGGTACGTGATGCCATTGATCATGTACTTCACGCCAATAACCCCGCTCCGGCGATTGTTCTGAATGCTCAATGGGACATCCTTGCCGCGAATGCCAGCGCGGGTGTCTTGTTCGATCTGGTTGGGCTTGCCAGAGAAGCGGCAGAGGGACTCAACCTCTTGGTGACACTGCTGCAACCCGGTGGCTTGGGCGATCGTTTGAGCAACGCCGAGGAAATAAGAGTAGTGGCCTGGCAACGGGCATCTCGGGAAGCCTTGAACAATCCCGCGCTGGCTGAGATTCTGAAGAGCCTGCCGGCCCCACGCAGCGTTGCGGCGCTGGCGAACGAACTGCCTCCGCTGTTGCTGACACGAGTCGACTCTCCCCAGGGGGAGCTGACGTTCATGTCAACGTTCACAACCTTCGGCATGCCGCTCGACATCACCATGAGCTCATTGCGTATCGAGCATCTGATTCCCGCCGACGCCAAGACCTGGGCGGTCATGACCAAGGCATATGAGCAAGCGCAACACTCACAATGATCAAGGAAGACCCCATGCAACCGTCACTCAATCGAATCATGCTGTATGTCCGGGACGTTCAAGCGACCTGCACTTTTTATGAGCGTCACTTCGGTTTTACCAGTGAAAGAAAAGTCGATGACCGCGTCACCGAATTGAGCCCTGCAAACGGTGGCGCGGTCCTCATGGTTCACCCTGCGGGGAAGGCCGTTAAAACGGGGCAAGTCACCGTAAAGCTTGTCTTTGATCTCCAGGATGTAGAAGGTTTCAAGGCAAAGTGCCTGGCCCAGGGCCTGAAGTTTGGCGCGACGCACAGGGCAGACGGTTACTCTTTTGCCAACGCCAAAGATCCTGACGGTAATTCCATTTCTATCTCCAGCAGGGCGTTTGCATGCAACTGAGCTTTCATAAGATGCATGCCAATGGCGATGACTTCGTGATTGTCGATTCGCGAAATTCGGCCAGTGCGATGACGAGTGCCATGGCCCAGCGGATGGGGAATCGAAACCGGGGCATAGGCTTCAACCAACTCGCGGTGTTGCTCGATTGCGACGATGCTGCTGCGCGGGTGATGTTCTGGAACGCGGATGGCTCCGCGCTGGACGTTTGTGGCAGCGCGACACGAGGTGCGGCGGACCTGCTCATGCGCGAAGCAAATGTGACTTCGCTAATGCTGCGCACTAACCGGGGTTTGCTTACTTGCGAACGTACCCCAACCGGCGCCATTTCCGTCGACATGGGCGTGCCGCTTTTCGGCTGGTCGGACATTCCCTTGGCGCAGGAACTGGACACCGCTGCCTTGCCACTTGCTGGCATTCCAGCCGCCTGCAGCATGGGAAATCCCCACTGCACTTATTTTGTCGATGACCTGGCTAGTATTGATATCGCGACGATCGGCCCGGCCATCGAAACCGACCCGCTGTTCCCGCTCAAGGCCAACGTTCATTTCGTCCAGATCATTGATCGCACACATATTCGGTTGCGCATCTGGGAGCGCGGGGCGGGTATTGCGCAGGGGTCGGGATCCTGTTCGTGTGGTGCGGTTGTCAATGGGATTCGTCGTGGTTTGTTGGACAGTACCGTCGAGGTTGAATGTGATGGCGGCAGCGTGACGGTGCAATGGGATGGCCTGGGCGCGGTCTTTCTTATCGGGCCGGTGGAGGCGAGTTTTTCGGGGACGATGAGTCAAGGTTGAGTCGATAGGTGTTTTTACCCTGATACAGGGTTTTGCAGGACGTTGTTCATCATTAAATCAAAAAGGGAGTTCTATTCGTGTCGGCACAACGCATTCGCCCTCTCGTGCTTTGCATTTTTCATCATGACGGAAAAATACTGGTCAACCAGTTCTACGATGCCAATAAAAACCAGACGCTTTTTCGTCCGATTGGTGGCGGCATCGAATTCGGCGAAAGAAGTCGCGATGCCATCATCCGAGAAGTGCAAGAAGAGCTGGGCGAGTCAATCAGCGACCTCCGGTTGATTGGCACCTTGGAAAGTATTTTTACCTACGCCGGCAAACCTGGGCACGAGATCGTCCAAGTCTACGATGCAACATTTGACGACGCCGATCTTTACGAAAAATCCTGGCTGGAAGGCTTTGAAAGCGACGGCGCATCGTTCAGGGCAACGTGGTGTTCCAGTGCCTGTTTCACGGCTCTGACGCCGCTGGTGCCTGAGGGGCTTTACGATTTGCTCAAGTCGGCTTCGCTCCTGGAGTGAGTCGATCAGCGAAGGTCATCCACTGTCCTCAGCCACGGCCAGCGAGCCTGATAACTTTTCGCCTTCTCATCGAACAAGTCCGGCTGGGGATTTTTTGGATTCATGCGAAGAACGCCTTGCTCTACGTCGTCCAGCCCATAGGGCGCATAAACCTCACCGGTTTCAACATCCAGCCCAATACAAGTACCCGCTATCAGGTAACGATCAATGCCATCCTTGGCCGACTGAAGCTGAGGATAGGGCTTGCCAAACCGCTGACCGTACCAAAGGTGGACGCGCGCCTGGTTCTTGATCTCGATGTTGACGTCGAGGTCCTGGAAGAGACGCTGGGCGGCATGGATCACTTCATCCTCGGCCTCCCAGGACAGATCGGGGTCGAAGTAAAAAACATCGTAATCCTTCACGCCCCAGGCGGGTGGCCGCTGCGACTGATGATTCCAGATGGCTTGGAACAGGCAGCCAGCGGTGAGCATGCATTGATTCAAACCGAGTGAAGGCAAGCGCGCGGTGATTTGTGCGTTGATTGGGTTGGTCATTGCTATGCTCACCAAACTTTCGACCGTCAACGTCATATTCATCCTTTTGAAATCGATCCAGGCGTAGTGACTGAGCCTACATCAACGGCAATTTTCGGATAGGAACGCCCATGAATTTCTTCAAGAAGCTCTTCGGTTCATCGAAAAACCCTGCAACCCAAAACGACCAGCCCGCGCCGCAATCCCCCAAGCTTGGCGACCTGACCGAGGCTGAAGCAGCCAATCTGGCCGTCCGGGAAGCTGGCGCAGCGTGCCTGGATCGTCATTGGGGCGCTGTCGGTACGGTCGAGCGGGATGTTCTTTCCTACCTGATCAGTCCGACCTTTTCCGGCGGCCCGTACTGGCCTTCGACCCGCCAGGCCTACCGCGTGGTTCGCCGCGGCGACGCGATCATTCTCGCCACCGAAGGCCTGTCCGATCCATTCGATGATACGGAAGGAATGGGCAACGGCTTCGAGATGGAATTGTTCGTCGAAACCGCGGATATCCCCGAGCACGCTTATGGCCCGGTGGGAGAGGTCGACCCTTTCAAGCGCAGCTGGGCATTCGAGCTGGTGGAACACGTCGCCAAAACGGTGGCCGACGCGGGTGGCATCACCCACCAACTCGACCAGCACGGGGCGCTATCCCTTGAACTTCCCGGGCTGAGCCAATCGCACCACATGAGCGATCAACTGCCCAAACTCTTCGTGACCGATGACGACTCCACGGGCGTTCTGCTCGGCGCCCCACTGCCGGATTTTCCTACCCAGCTGGATGATATGCCCTTGTCCCCGGTCAGGTTGGTGCCGGTGGTCTTGATCACCGCGGCGGAGCTGGAATACGTGCGTTCAGGGGGGCGAACGGCTAGGGAGGATCTGGTGAGCCGTTTGAAGGCGGCGGGCGTTGGGCATATGAGCAGTCTGCATCGGGCGAGTGTGGTTTGAGGCCGGAGGGCTGTCGGCCAAAAACCAACCTCAGTGAATAGTTGCTTTTTTGTAAGATCGATTGATACCGCGTCCCATCCAATACCCTTTCGAGACATCAATGACTGACTATCGTGGACTCATCCTCGAAGACACCCGTGAAGGCGCCACCGACCTTGCCATCGCGCAACTGGAAGCCAGCCTGGGTGCCCGCTTGCCGGACGACTATCGCCAGTTCCTCAAGACCTGCAACGGCGCCTACGTGGAATACGATGTGCTGGCCACGCTCGCCAATGGCGATGAGGAGTTGCTCAGCTTTTCACTGTACGGGCTGGACCCGGACAAAGAGTATGAATCCAACCCCTTCGAACTGGAGCAACTGCGGGCGCAGCCCGGCTTCCCCGCGACGGGATTGTTGCCGATCGGGCGCGACGGCGGCGCGAGTATCTTGCTGCTGGATTTGCGCGAAGGGCGCCAGGACGTGGCGGCGATGGTGGCGGGCTTACCGGCCTGGACCGGGCGCCGTCAGCAAGGCGATGAGTATGTGGTGCTGGCTGACTCTTTCAATGGTTATTTGGACGCGCTGCATCTATCGCAAGAGCGGATCGAGGAGCATATCAATCACTTCATCATCAGCCCTGAAAGTGTTGAGGCGACGTTGGAGTGGCTGGATAAGGGAAGTCCGGGGTGGCGGGAGCGGTATCGGGAGTTGTGGAATGCGAGGGTTGTGGATCCATTGATCTGAAGCCTGATCCGATGGCTGAAACCCGATGTCCCGAATGACGCCGGTCTTCAGTCGAGACGGTCGATGGCGCGTGCAAGATTGGCCCGTGCCTGCTGCTCGAATGCGTCGAAGTACGGTGCAGTCGTATAAATGCGCCCCCGTGTCAGAAAACCTTCAAGGACCTGGCGGCGCTTTTGGCGGTACACAGGCAACGGCACAAACTGGTACTCGCGGCGAATTTGTTGGTCGTATTCCTCGAACCGCTCGAACGCTGCCCCAAGGATCGCCAGATCCGTGTCCACCAGCACCGCTTCGTCTGCCGACGCCGGAGCAGCGTCGTGTCGCGTCACCATCACCAGCTCGTAAAGCCTTTGGCGCGTTTCATCGCCCAGGCCGCTATCGCGTGCCACGTCGTCCAACCATTGGGCACTGCGCAGCTCGTTGTCGCTGCGAAGAGGGTCGTAGATCGCATCATGGAACCATAGCGCGAGGTCGACTTCGGCGGGGGCCGGGCAGGCCGCGTTGACGAACCGGCGCACCTGAAGGCATTCCTGTAGATGCTGGAGGGTGTGGTAAGCGCGATGCGGCTCGCCGTAGCGTCGAATGAGTGCTTCGTACGGCTCTTGGGGCGCGCATCCGACGCCAAGCTCCGCCCAGACGCGAGCCCAGGCAGCGAAACCCGTGGCATCAGCCACGTCGAGGTTGGCCGGAAACAGAGCGCTCCCTTCTGGCGAGTCCGTCATTGTTTCTCCTGCGCTTCAAAAATGAAAAACGGCACACCCATTTTGAATTACTGGGCATCACCCGCTGGCGCCTCGTCGGCATCACCCGATGGCGCTCCGTAAGGTACACCAATCTCGACCCGGTCCGCCTTTACCCAACCTGTGTAGTCGTCGCCACTCTTGGCGATGAAGTTCACTTCCAGCCATGATTCGTCTTCAAGGCTGGCGTAAACGGTGAGAGAGTCGCCGGGTATTACGAAAATCTTTTTATTGGCACAGGCTTCATCCGGCGCTTCGTGAAAATGCAGACGTCCGGTGCCAATGACCTTGCCTTGCACCGACGGATGAAACTCAGGCACGGTGCCAGAGATCTCTTCCGCCAGGGCAGAACAGTTGCCAGCGGCCTGGCTCAGGGTGCTGAAAAGGCACAGGCATAACACGCTTGAACGCAGATACATCTTGGCGAATCCGTTTGGGGTGGAGGCGTAGGATAGTTAAGTCGGAAACTATTGGGGAAGAGACATACCGTGAGGCCTATGAAAAATGGAGCATGAAAAAGTCGGTCTGCCCAAACTACCTGATCATTGACTGGTGAAAATGCCTTTTTTTCACGCTGCTAGGTGAGATTCGAGTCCGGAAGCCTCCGCCAAAAGTAAAGATTCAATCTGGGACGCGTGCTTTCCTGATGCGCAAACCATGGCTGTTTTTTTCAACAGAATCGGCCAAAAGCGGACGCTCGAACCGTCGGCTACTAAAACGCCACGACTGTAGAAAATACCCTTTGGGGCGAGTGCCCTGCAGGGTCAAGTTCCAGATGAGTATGAATCTAGAAGCTGAGAATGCGTTCGCAGCCTTAACGCCAGGGCTAGCCTTGGAGATCAACGGATGCACGGCGGTTTGGTAGACTCCTCGGAGTCATGCGGCGCGATTATAGATCTCCGTTGATGCTCCTAAAGATTTGGGTACCATTGGCGTGGTACTAACATAATTTAAGGACAAAATGTGTTCAGCAAATCTCAGGTCATTACCATACCAGCCCTAATTACAGTGACACTTTTACTCACGGGCTGCCCACCACCAGCGTCGTTCACACAATGGAAACGCGTTTCGACATCTGTAGAGGGCGTCAAAGCTGCAATGGCAGAATGTGGCGATCCTGCAGCAGGACCACAGAAGCATTTCCCAATAAATGTACAGATAATTCACTTTCAGTGTATGCAGCGTCTTGGCTTTATTCGCAAAGACGGTTTTGAATACTGTGAAGTAATGAAGAATATGCCAGCCTGCGTCGAAGAAAGGCAGGGCCATCCTCTAAGCTTGTCCCAGCTCGAAGCTTTGCCTTTTGTCGAAGATGAGGCATTTCACCCAATCAAGCCAAATTCAGGCCGGGATGAACGTATGCAGGTCTCCTGGCGTAAAGCGGGAGCATCACTGCATTTCTCAGTCCAGGTAGCCAATGATAGTGAAGCCCTGCCGGTAATGTACGCATGCGGCTATGCTAAACCACTGGGGTCGAATCTAGATGTCGCAAGCATTGGAAGCACTGCCAAAGTCCAACGCTGCATGATTGATCACGGATTTGAACCGAAGAATAAACTGACACTGGTTTGCCTGACTTATCCACAAGTAACGGGCTGTTCGTCAACGACCCTGCCGCGTTGACCCAATTGCTTAAGTCACAGGTAAGGCTTGTCGGACAAACAGGCTCGCGGCATCAATGGAGACAATCTATCTGACAGCTCTCGGCCAATGACTGGCCGCCGCGACCGGAAGCCGTCGGCCGATTCGACAGAAGCATTGATACGCCAGGTTCAAGTGAGCCTCTTCGCACAACCTGCGTTCGGAGCGAATACCGTAGCAGTCACCCACGAGCGGCAGGCGAATCGTCAATTCAGGATCAATCGGGCTATAGACATCGGCAAGGTAATGGCGCAGATCACTCAGATCGAGGCAGCGATCAATGTTGCGCAGCAGGTGACAGGCTGGGATGTAATCTTCAATGTTTAACGAGTAAAACCACCCCTCTTGTCCGCTCGATAATTGTCTCATCATGCTGCGAATCCTCCAGCTGGCCGATGACCCAATTTCGTCGCAGGCCAGACAGGAGGTCTACTTTTTCAACAGAATAGGCCAGAAGGGGCCATCCAACAGCTAAAAACCATGTTGGGCGCAAAACCCTAACCAAGTTGAATACAGCTTAATAATCATATTTTATAGGCGCCTATCTGGATCAGAGAGATTTAAAGGATTCGATATATTTTGAAACTCTTCTCAAGCGTGAGCGCTCATTATAATTAAGCTCAAGCTTGCCTTCCAGATGCTTTTTCTGCTCGTCGAAAGCCCAAATAAGATAGTGCCTTAGCCATTCATATTTTTCAGTATTCTCATTTTTATAAAAATTGGTTTTTAGCAAGTTTAGAGCGCCTTCGAACGGCGTATTGCTCATGGAGGTAGATAAAATTCTTCCATAATTCAAATATGGATAATCCACCACTCCGCCATTATGAGAAACATTCGACAAGTGTGGAAGCCCTGATACCACACACTCGGCAAGCGCACCCGTCATAGAACCGTAGTACTTCAAGATAAGTGAGCGATCAATAATTATCCTGGGGTATTTTGCTGCTGCTTCAAGAGTGTAGGCATTAATCAAACCTGCGCCAACAATTATATTGTTAGCCTTATCGACAAAAAGGTCGCCATGTGAGATTGCTCCTCGAACAGGAATACCTTTGGCGAGCAGTCCCGACTGAAGTAAGCTTGATAATTTCATCAACTCAAGGAGATTTTCAGATGACTCGTCGCAGTAAATAACAATCGAATCACTTATCAGTAAGAAATCAAAATTTCGCTTAGTCACTGCGGAGTGGAAGTTGGAGAGGATGAAGCTATAATAAGTATCTATCGAGGTTGTTGATGAGGCATAGACAAGATTTTTAAAGCCAAGCACATCGATAAATGCAACCAGTCGTTTCTCGTATTTTATATTCAATTTCCAAGCTCATCCCTGAATTTTTGAGTTTCCACGGGGTATTATTGCAGAGCAATAAATAATGGCGTATGGCCATCGGCGATATATCGTACACTTTCTTTTTCTTTTGTATAGGTCTTTAAAGGGCAAAGATTGTATGGGCGCAAAAATGGCTGTTCCGGCGTTCCGTCGAACCGCTTCAAGTCAGCACCACCCGATTACAAACGACCTTCTTTATAACCTGATGACTGCGCCAAAAACGCTGCAATCAACGATGCAACCTGCCGCTGAATCACCCCCCGAGCACGACCACCATCACCATCGCGACAAATGATCCCATCCCCCGGCACTTCCTCTTCAAGCATTTCCTCCGCCCCAGGCTTACACATCGACATGAAGCTGAAATGGCTCGCATCGCTGATCTCGATGTAACGGCTCGACGCAGGGGGCAGGCGCTTGGCCAGGTTGGCAGACTCCAACTCAGGGGGAAGCTCTTGCGACGGTACACCGGCAGCGATCACCAAGGCGGGGACCGGCAGCGCGGCCAAGCTTTTATCGGTCAAGCCTCGCGAAAGGCCGAGGTCCAATGTCACCACCGCAGTAACGCGTTTATCGCGCCAGTCGGCGGCCAGGTCGGTCTTTGCTTCTGAGGTGCTGGCGGGGTTCATCTGTTCGTAAACCGTGCAACTGGATAACTGCGAATGGGCTTTGCAGTCTTGGGCGAAGCGCTCTGGATCGAAGCGAGCGCCGGCGATTTCCAGGGCGGTCCAGCCGCCGAGGGAATGGCCCACGGCTGCAATTCGATCATTGGCGACCCGACCAAATTTTTCAGGGTGAGTCGTGACCGCATCGATGGCTCGGCGCAGGTCGACGGGGCGCTGCCATAACTGCGCCGCTGCTTGGGGGCTGCGGTCATGGGTGGTGCTGCCGGGGTGGTTGATGGCGGCGACGATGTAACCCTTCTGGGCCAAGGCGCTGGCCAGCCAAAGCTGGTTGCTCCAGTTGCCCCTGTAGCCATGGGAGAGCACCACCAGTGGGTGTTCGCCCGCAGTTGGCGGCGCGTTACGCACGGCGGACGCGCCGACAAACACCGCATTATCGGCGATCAGTTGTGGGGCTGCGGTGGTTGCGCTCGGGTACCAGACGACCATCTCCAGTGCGCGGCCATTGTGTGGATCCGGCAGGTTGGAAGATTGAAAACCGATGGGGGCTTCGTCAGCCAATGCGGTCGTTGTCAGGCAGGCCAACAACAGGGCGCCGAAAGCTGTTTTCAATGTCGTTTCTTCCTTGAATAGGGTTCTCAAAAGCTTGGGTATTAAAGCTCGGATTCGAACCGTTGCGCACAACTTTCATCGATCAAGAAACCTAGTCCTCTAAAGTAAACGCCGAGGGGGCGAATCGGTCGCGGGTGTCCATGCGAATATTGCGCAGCGCCACGGTTTCCAGGTGTGACGCGTAGAGCGATTCCGCGAAATAGCTGATCAGGATGGAGCGACGGCGTGCGCCGATCACGTTCAGGCTGCCTGCGTGCACCAGGTCGACATCGAACATCAGGATGTCACCGGCATTGCCTGAAAGCTGTACAGCGCGTGACTCGTCATTGAAGTCGAAGGGTGGCGCATCCGGCTCGGGGCGATGGCTGCCGGGGACGACCCGTGTCGCGCCGTTCTCGGCGCCGTAATCGTCGAAGAACGCCAGGGCGATGGCGATGTCGCCTGGTCGTTGGGCCGACAGATCGCGATGCAGTGATTGGTGGCCGCCACCGGCAAGGGGCTCGCGGCCTTCCACTTGGGAGAGGAAGAATTGCTCGCCGATCAACTCACCTGCCACGGCCAGTAGCTGGGGTAGACGACACACGGCCTGAATCCTCGAATCATCGTCCAGCATCGAATAGCGCCAGTCCATGCCACGGGGCACTGGCCATTGGTCCGACGGCCGCACGCCTGCATCGAACACGCAGCGTAAGTCAGCCAGCCACTCGTTCGGGATTGCTCGGCGGAGCAGGGCGTAGCCGTCTTGGTGGAGTCGTTTGCGGTCAGCCATGGTTCGTCCTTGGGCGGGCATTTGGAAGGCTAGTCTGTAAACCAAAGTGGGACCACCCGACACTGGAAAACGGAGGCGACAGAGACAATCCCGGAATGTTTTGCAATTATCATCCAACCACCATCCAAGAAAAGGACTTCACCGATGAAGCGTTTGCTCGCCTGCACCCTCCTGACACTGGCCGTCGTCGGCTACGCCAAGGCCGACCAGAGCACCTTCGAAGAAACGAACTCGTGCTCGGAAGACATCGATTGCCAAGGCGATTTCATCTGCAAAAACGGCCAATGCGACAGCCCTCAACTCCAGCGAAGCCCTGTTGCAAAAACCACCGCCAAGACTCAAGCCGCACCTCCCGCGCCGCCGGGCGTTGCCTATCAACCGCTGCCCGTCAATACCGAGCGTGCCGGACCTTTCACGACTCAGACTGAGGCGATGGCAACTGCGCTGAATTATCAATCGCGGACGGGTGTGATGAACGTCATGGAATCCGTTGTCGAGCAGGCCGAGTACACCGGTTATGTGACGATTGAAAAGGCTTACACGTTTGGCCCGAGCAAGTATGTGCTGGTGGTTTCCACAGGCGAAGGCGGCAATGCTTGCCCGGCGTCCACCTATGTATTCAGTTTCGATACCCAGGCCGAGCGTGTTGATGGCAAGCGTGAAGTGGAGGGGTGTTCTGAATTGGTCGAGGCCATGGCGGAAGGGAACAAGCTCATGGTCAAGAAGGAGGGCGGTGCGACGGTTGTTTATAACGGGATTGTCGAGTAGTTCAGGTCGACGATGCACCCGTGGCGAGGGAGCTTGCTCCCGCTTGAGTGCGTAGCGCTCATAAAAGGGGTCGCTGCGCAGCCCAGCGGGAGCAAGCTCCCTCGCCACAGGTTGTCGGCGGGCAGGCTTATAGCGTGGAGCCTGCCGGTGCCGCATCCAATCGTCGTGCAATCACATCCATCACGTCACACCCGTCACGCAGCGGGATGCAGCAAAGCTGTGCCAGATCTTGCAAGGTCGCGGGATCGATGGTCAGTTCATCACGCATCGCCAAGTTCTCCAGGAATTGGGTGGCGGCACGGATTCGGTAGGCGGCTGAGTCGAGCAGGATGTGTAGCGGGGCGGTGGTATCGACGTAGAGGGGTTGGTCGTCGGCGTTGCTGGTAAGGCCCATGTATTGATTCATAAGTAAGCTCCACTGGATAGTTTTGCCCACTGCGGGTCGCCAAACCCGGCCACCATTTGGGCGACGCCAAAACTATAGACGTCACCGCAAAAAATACGCAAGGGATTGATAGCGAAGGGGTTTCCCAATCATATGTAGGACGTTGCCATCGTCGTAAGCATCCGAGCTGTATGTCTTACAACTTGGCAGTCTCTTCACCTACATCAAGCCCATTCCCAACGATATGTAAGACATTTCTGTAGCCTAACCCTCGATTTCCGCCCTTCACCCCCCATTTGCCCCCCGACGCCTCCCACAATCCAATCGCGCATTCCCACCCATCGCGGGATAATACGGCCCTGCCTGGGGTCACAAGCGTTTCCCCCCTCGTTGGTATTGGCGTCTCAGAAGGATCGAACGCAATGACAGATTGGCTTCAGAGCTCTGGAGAAATGGCTGAACGGGTTCGGCGCCATCCTTGGGGGGACACGCCCCTTGGGCCGCCTTCGCAATGGCCTGATGTGCTGAAGACCACCGTGGCCCTGAGCCTTGCCTCGCATTTTCCCCAGGCTATCGTCTGGGGGCCGGACCTGATCACGTTGTACAACGATGCGTTCCTGCCGATCCTTGGCAGCAAGCCCGAGGCGCTGGGACGGCGGTTCGATGAGGTGTGGCGGGAGGTCTGGAACGATATCGGGCCGATCGTGCGCGCGGCCTTCGATGGGCAAGCCACTTATATAGAGAACTTCCCCCTGGTCATCGAGCGCGGCGGCGGTCCTGAACAGGCTTATTTCACGTTCTGCTATAGCCCCATCCGTGACCAGTTCGGCACGGTGGTGGGCATGTTGGATACGGTCACCGAGACCACGTCCACGGTGTTCATGACCCAACGGCTGGCCGTGCTGGATGCCATTGGCAATGCCGTGGCCAACGCCACCGACCCGCAGGCCATCATGGCGACCACCACGCGGATTCTGGCGGCGCACCTGAACCTGTCCAATTGTGCCTACGCGGACATGGATGAGGACGAGGACGGCTTCACCATTCGCGGCGATTGGGCCAGGGCGGGGTCGCCCCATATTCTCGGGCATTATCAGCTGGCTGATTTTGGTCGGCTGGCCGTCGCCAACCTGCGGGCCGGCAAGCCGCTGGTGATCAACGATAACCTCAAGGAGCTGGCGCCGGAGGAAGCGGCGACGTTTCAAGCCATTGGTATCGCGGCCACCATTTGCGTGCCGTTGATCAAGGGGGGGCGATTGACCGCGCTGATGGCCATTCACGACAAAACGCCGCGGGTCTGGTCATCCAACGATCTGGCGCTGCTGATGGAAGTCACCGAGCGTTCCTGGGCCCACATCGAGCGCGCCCGTGCCGATGCTGCCGTGCGCGAAGGTTTGGCGGCCCTGGCCGAATTGAACGCGACGCTGGAGGAGCGGGTCGAGGAACGCACCACGCGCTTGAAACAGACCGAAGCGGCACTGCGTCAGTCGCAGAAACTCGAAGCCATCGGCCAGCTCACCGGCGGCGTGGCCCATGATTTCAACAACTTGCTGACGATCATCCGTTCTTCAGTGGATTTCCTGCGCATGCCCAACTTGTCCGAAGAGCGCCGGCAACGCTACATGACGGCGGTGTCCGAAACCGTGGAGCGCGCCTCCAAGTTGACCAGCCAGTTGCTCGCGTTTGCGCGGCGCCAGCCGTTGAAGCCAGAAGTCATCGATGTGGGCAAGCAAGTGCAGAGCCTGGGGGACATGCTGCAAACCGTCACCGGGGCGCGGATCCAGGTTAACGTCGAATTGTGCGATCGGCCCTGTTACATCCGCGCGGACCTGAGCCAGTTCGAGACGGCGTTGATCAACATGGCCCTCAATGCCCGGGATGCCATGAACGGCCAGGGCACGCTGTGGCTTCGGCTCAGTTGCGGCGGTGGGATACCGCCGATCCGTGGTCATGCCGGGGCCGGGCAGTCCTTTGCCGCCATTGCCTTGGCTGACACCGGTACCGGTATTGATTCGCAAGTGCTCGAGCACATCTTCGAACCCTTCTTCACCACCAAGGAAGTGGGCAAGGGCACGGGGCTGGGGTTGTCCCAGGTGTTCGGTTTTGCCAAACAGTCCGGTGGCAACGTCGATGTTTCGACCGTGGTGGGCGAGGGCACGGTGTTCACGTTGTACCTTCCGGAAGTGGCGCCCGAGCAAAACCACGAGCCGGTCAAGGAAGAGGTCACGCACCTGGTGCTGGAAAAGGGCAAGCGCCGGGTGTTGATCGTGGAAGACAACTTGGAGGTGGGGCGTTTTGCCAACCAGATTCTCCAGGACCTGGGCTACGAAACCGCTTGGGCGACCAATGCAGAAGAAGCGCTGGAAATGGTCGGGCCGGATGCGATGGCATTCGACGCGGTATTTTCTGACGTGGTGATGCCAGGCATCGGTGGTATCGCCTTGGCCCGGGAACTGCGCCAGCGTCGCCCGGATCTGCCAGTGGTGCTCACTTCCGGCTACAGCGAAGAGTTGGCCCACAGTGGTCATGAAGGCTTTGAGTTCTTGTCCAAACCCTATTCGGCCGACCAGGTTTCCCGGGTTTTGAACCGGACGATGCTGGGCGCTGAATGAGTGTTTCCTTTTTGAAACAGCAAGTTCCACTCGTCGGCGAAGAGGCTTGTTGAATAACCAGTCTGTTGATGACCGGCTAGTCTCATTGTCGTGAAGGTCGATATTGTCAGGCAACCGGTTGTTGCCGGTATGGACCTCAATGAAAGGGGAAAGGCAATGGGAGCATCGTACAGCGAGGAGCACGGAGCCGCGTATCCGATCAATGAAGGATTGCAGTGTGGTCAGTCGACCTACCATGCAGACTTTGGCGACGAGCCGATCAAGTCCATCAGGACGAAGGTGGCCAAAGTGCAGCGAGGGGAGAAGGCCAAGTTCTTGCCCAGGGTTCCGGTCAAGAAGTGACAGGCACCCACCGGGCTGCGATCTTTCTCCTGTCGATTGAATCCAAAGCGAACGATAAAAGATCGCAGCCTTCGGCAGCTCCTACGGGGGGAGCTTTCCGGTCTTTGCGTAAATATTTTTTATCTTTTCTCAACCGGCGGTTTCTTTCACGTTTCTTTCACAAGCAGGTACGTACTCTCAGCTCATCCGTTAGAAAGCAGTACCTGCCCGTTTCCCCAGCGGGCTTTTTTTTGCCTGTCATAAAATAATCCACCGTTTCGTTGTCCAACCGTCATGGCTGATGCTGTTTGGCGTACACTCGCGCCCGCGCGCACTGGCCATTTCTCCCCGATGCGGCATTCTTGAGGTTTCTATCATGCGTTTGACTTTGTCCACCTTGGTATTGGGGTTGGTGGTTGCCCAGGGCGCGATGGCGGCCGGCGATGGTACCGCTGCAGTCGGCGGTGGTCTGGGCGGTGTGTTGGGCAACGTGGTCGGCCAGCAGATGGGTGGCAGCACAGGCGCCGCGATCGGCGCGGGTGTCGGCGGCGCAGCCGGCAGCGCCGTGGGCGCGCGCAAGGGCAGCCGCACGGAAGCCGCCATCGGCGGTGGCCTGGGGTCGGCAGGTGGTTCGATCGTCGGTAACCGTCTGGGCGGCTCCACCGGCTCCACCATCGGCGCTGGCGTCGGCGGCGCGGCGGGCGGCGCGTTGGGCAGCAACCTGTCCAATGACAACGACGGTCACTCCGGCGGCAAGAAGCACAAGCATAAGCACAAGAGAAATCATCGTTAAGCGGATGCTTGAATGAAAAGACCCGGCCTCTGTGCCGGGTTTTTTTATTGACTTGCCATTCCCGTGAACAGGGCTCCCCTGAACATTTCTCCGGAACGATTGCCGCCCCCCCTCCTCAAATTCATACATCCATCAGCGATTGCGAGGTGTGCCATGACGCCGGAAACCGAAGGCAAGGAAGAAAAAGGCCCGACGGGCGTGCCCTTCATCAATGATCCGGGCCCCAACGACCCGGGCAACGAAGACCCCGGTTCCCTGATGGACGATGCCCAGGTGCCCTTGCTCGACGATGAGGACGCTGAACTTGAGGACGAATCCTACGAGTGAAGGCGCTCAAACTGAACGCACGCGTACTTTAAGCTGCAGGACAGGTGCGTGCACCTGTCAGGAGATTCTATGACTGCCGATTCCCCCGTTCCCAATGACGAAGAAACCCCGGAGTACCCGCTGCCATCGCCCACCAACCCGTTGAGCCGCGACCAGCTCCCGCCCGATGATGAGACGGGCGCCGAGCAGGTGCCCAGCGACGACGAGGACGTTGAAGCGACTCCGGATGATCCGGACATCGCCGGTGACGACGCCTCTGGCACGCCGAGCTGAGTCGACGAGCCCGCCTGTCGATTCAGTGGCACCATCACCCCGCCACGCGTGCCAGACATCAGGTAAGTATCTTGAAAAGGAGACTCACCATGATGAAATCCAATATGACAGCGCTGACACTTGCCGGAATTCTTTCCGTCAGTTCATTGGCCGCTTTCGCACAATCTTCGAGCGGCACGCCCCCCGTGGACAAGGGCGGAATGCCACCTTCCTCGGAAATGGAAGCCGGCTCCAATTCCGGTCCCAGCGCTAACGCCTTGCCTCCGGGCTCTGTAGGCGGCGGGAATGGCGGCGATGCCAGTGGCAGCAGCACCAGCCCTGGCACTGGCAGCGGTTCGATGAGTGGCGGCAGCACGATGGGCGGTGCCGATGCGGGCGGTGGGACCAACGGCGGAACCGGTACCAGTGACAGCGGTGGCAGCTCCGGCGGCAGTGGTTCGGGGTCGGGCGGCTCCGGCCAGTAACCTCCCATCACCCACCTACATTAGTGGCGAGGGAGCAAGCTCCCTCGCCACAGAAGCTCATCCTCAGATTTCCCATTGCCGGTTCCAAGCCCCCTTCGTTATCCTGCTGAATCCTTTAAGGCGAACACGCTACCCTGGCCGCACCTGAGCCATCCCTGGAATGTTGTGTTGATAACGGATCAGATGCGATGAATGCACCGCTGAAAGAGTTTGGCCCGATCAAGGCTGTGATTTTCGACATGGATGGGCTGTTGCTGGACACCGAGGGGATCTATACCGAGGTCACCTCCATTATCGCCGAGCGCTACGGGCGCACGTTCGATTGGAGCGTCAAGCAGAACATCATCGGGCGCGGGGCCACGGACCTGGCCAATTACGTCGTCCAGGCCCTGGAGTTGCCGATCACCCCCCAGGAATTCCTGGTCATCCGCGAGCCCTTGATGCGCGAGCGTTTTCCTCACGCCCTGGGTATGCCCGGCGCCGAGGAACTGGTGCGGCATCTCAAAGCCCACAACGTTCCGATCGCGGTGGGTACCAGTTCATCGAGTGCCACGTTCGAACTCAAAACCACCTTGCACCGGGACTGGTTCGCGTTGTTCGATTGCATCGTGACGGCCGATGATCCGGAAGTCGGCGCGGCGAAACCGGCGCCGGATATCTTCCTTACCGCCGCCCGGCGCCTGGGTGTCGAGCCGCGCGATTGCCTGGTTTTCGAGGATTCGCCGTTCGGCGTGACAGCGGCGAAAGCCGCCGGCATGACCGCCATCGCCATTCCGGACTCGGCCATGGCGGACGAAAAATACGCCCATGCCGACGGAATCATCCGCTCCTTGAAAATGTTCCAGCCAAGCCTTTGCGGTTTGCCGGAATTGGAGTGGGCCTGACAGCGAAGGGCTGCTGCGCAGCCCTGCGGGAGCAAGCCTCCTCGCCACAATGATCGGCTCGGATCAGGCGCCGAAACCACCGTCGATGGTCAGGCTGGCGCCGGTGATATAACCGGCTTCCGGCCCTGCCAGGTAGGCAACGAAACTGGCGATTTCATCGACATTGCCGTAGCGCCCCACGGCCATCAGGGACAACAGGCTGGAGGCGAAGTCGCTGTCGGCCGGGTTCATGTCGGTGTCCACTGGGCCGGGCTGTACGTTGTTGACGGTGATGCCGCGTGGGCCGAGGTCGCGGGCCAGGCCTTTGGTCAGGCCCACCAGCGCGGATTTGCTCATGGCGTAGGTCGCGCCGCCGACGAAGGGCATGCGGTCGGCGTTGGTGCTGCCGATGTTGATGACCCGGCCACCTTCGACCATGTGCCGCGCTGCCGCCTGGGTGGCGACGAACACGCTGCGCACGTTGACGGCCAGGGTCTGGTCGAAATCTTCGAGTTTGAATTCATCCAGCGGCCCCATGGCCAGCACGCCCGCGTTATTGACCAGAATGTCCAGTCGCCCGAAAGCTTCGACGGTGGCGGCGACGGCGTTACGGACGGCATCGGCGTCGGCGCTGTCCGCTTTGATTGCCAAGGCCTTGCCGCCCGCTGCGGTGATGCTGTTCTGCAGTTCTTCGGATTTTGCGCCAGAGCTGACGTAGGTGAAGGCCACGGCGGCGCCTTCTGCGGCAAGGCGTTTGACGATGGCGGCGCCGATGCCGCGAGAACCGCCCTGGATCAAGGCGACTTTACCGTTCAGTGCTTGGGTACTCATGATGTTCTCCAAAAAGTGCCGGGGCGAGGTGCCGCGGTGATGGAGCGAGTATCAAGAAGAGGTCATGGGCTGTGTAGACCGTCATTGCTATAGTCTGTCTAAACCAAAAGTTTAGAGTGAGGCCCATGGAGACCTTCAACAGTATCGAATGCTTTGTGCGCAGCGCCGAAGTCGGCAGCTTTGCCGAAGCGGCGCGACGTTTGAGCGTGACCCCGGCGGCGGTGGGTAAAAGCGTCGCCAAGCTGGAGGCGCGGATGGGAGTGCGCCTGTTCCAGCGCAGCACCCGCAGCCTGAGGCTGACCGAAGCCGGCCAGTTGTTCCTGAGGGAAGTCGGCAGCAGCTTCAACACTATCCAGAACGCCGTCGCCAACCTGGCCAGCGCCGGCGGGCAACCGGCGGGAACGCTGAAGGTGAGCATGGGCACGGCGTTCGGTCGATTGTATGTCGTGCCACTGCTAGGAGAGTTTTTGCGGCGCTACCCGGCGATCAACCCGGATTGGCATTTCGATAACCGCCAGGTAGACCTGATCGGCCAGGGTTTCGATGCCGCCATCGGCGGTGGTTTCGAGCTGCCCCAGGGCGTGGTGGCGCGCAAGTTGGCTGTGGCCCATCGGGTGCTGGTTGCATCCACGGACTACCTGAACAGTCACGCTGCCTTGGTGGAGCCGGAAGATCTGGCGCAGCACCAGGGCATCCTGATTCGCTCGCCACAAACCGGCCGCGTGCGTTCCTGGCAACTGACCAGCCGAACCCAGCAACACAGCCCGCTCATGCTCAAGACTCGCATGACCATGAGCGATTCGGAAGCCGACTGCGCGGCAGCGGCCCAAGGGCTGGGCATCGGGCTGGTGAGCATGCCGGTGGCCGTGCCCTATCTGGAGTCCGGCGCGCTGCAGCGGGTGCTGCCGGACTGGTACGTCGATGACGGTAATATCTCCATTTACTATGCCGAGCATAAGTTGCTGCCGGGCAAGACCCGGGTGTTCGTGGATTTCATCATCGAACAGTTTGCCGAGCAGGGATTGGCGCGGCGGTTCAGTGCGGTTTGAGTTGGGCGCTGGACCGCGTTGGCCTCAATCGCGAGCACCTCGGTCCAAACCTGTGAACTCACCGCCCAAACCGTCCCGGCCAGCCAATGATGGTCTTGGGCCGAGGCGTGGCGTAGGTGCGCACTTTCGAGGTCGACAACCCCAGCCGTACCAGCGACTCGGCAATGGTCACCGCCGCCGTCACGCCATCGACCACCGGCACCCCGGTGCGTTGGCGGATCTGCTCATCGAGCCCGGCCATGCCGCCGCAGCCCAGGCAAATCACTTCAGCCTTGTCATGGCTGACCGCCAGTTCGGCCTGGCGCACGATGGCCTCGACCGCCCGTTGCGGGTCTTGCTCCAGTTCCAGTACCGCCAGGCCGCTGGCCCGTACCGAGGCGCAGCGGTCAAACAGGCCGGACAGCTTGAGCCGGTCTTCGATCAGCGGCACGGTGCGGTCCAGGGTGGTGACCACCGAATACGCGTGACCGAGGAACATGGCGGTACTGGCGCCGGCATCGGTGATATCCACCACCGGCACGTTCAGCAGTTCTTGCAGACCTTCGCGGCCATGCTCGCCGTAGCCGGCCTGGATCACCGCGTCGAACGGCTGGTCGTAGGACATCACCCGGTCCATCACCGCAATGGCCGCCAGGTAGCTTTCAAAATTGCCCTCGATGGAATCGGCACCGAAATGCGGCGTGAGCCCGACGATCTCGGTGCCCGGCGCAGCCACGGCCTGGGCCTGGCGGGCGATGGCCTGGGTAATGGATTCGGTGGTGTTGACGTTGACCACGAGAATTCGCATGAGCTGTCCTCCTTGATGCATGAAAGTAAGCGGCCCGTACCGGTCGGGCCGTGACGGATCAATGATGAACGTTATCCACAGCGATGGATTCGCCGCTGACGTCCTCGTAATACGGTTCGCGCTTGGCGATGATCAGGTACAGCAGCCCTGCAATCGAAGCGCCAATCAGCCAGGAAAACGGTGAAACGGCGTCAAAACCGGGTACCAAGGCCAGGATAATCGCGATCAGCGCGGCCGGAATGAACGCCGCCACCGCACGCAGGTTGACGCCTTTGCTGTAGAAATACGCACCGTTTGGGTCCTCGCTGTACAGTTGCGGCACGTTGATGCGGCCTTTTCGCAGCAGCCAGTAGTCGACCATGATCACCCCGTACAGCGGCCCGAGCAGGGCGCCGAGGCCGGACAGGAAATACACGATCACCAGCGGGCTGTTGTAGAGGTTCCACGGCAGGATCAGCACGGCAATGGCGGCGCTGATCAGCCCGGCGCGGCGGAAGGTCAGGTACTTGGGCGCCAGGTTGCTGAGCACGAACGCCGGGGCGACGAAGTTGGCCATGATGTTCACCGCCACGGTGACGATCAGGAAGGCCAGGCAGCCCAACACCAGAAGGAACGTGTTGGGGATCGAGGCGACGACCTGGGTCGGGCTTTCGATGATTTGCCCGTTGATCTGGAACTGCGCACCGCAGAGCAGGATGGTGATCCCGGCAAACACCAGGATGTTCACCGGCAGGCCCCAGAAATTGCCGACGATGATGGTTCGGCGGCATGGCGAGGAGCGGGCGAAGTCGCAGAAATTGAGGATCAAGGTGCCGTAGATCGACAGCCACAGCGCGCCGCCGGCAAAGATATTGCGCCACATTTCGCCACCGGTCAGCGGCTCGCGGATCGACCAGGCAATGGTGGCGCCGGCCTGGGTGTACATCCAACCGGCCAGGGCTGCGACGGTCACCAGGATCACCGGACCGGCGAAACCCTCATAACGGCGCACCGTCTCCATGCCGTAGGCGAGGATCACCAGTTGCACGAACCAGATCGCCACGAAACACACCCAACCCAGGCTCGACAGGCCCAGGATCGAGTCGCGGTCGTAGTCGGCGAAGCCCGGGTGGATCGCCACCAGCAACACGCGGAACACCACCGACGCCAGGTAGGTCTGGATCCCGAACCAGGCAATCGCAATGACCGCCCTGATCAACGCAGGAATCTGCGCGCCGTGGATCCCGAAGCTGATCCGGCTGATCACCGGGAACGGCACCCCGGTTTTCTGACCCATGTAGCCGGACAGGTTCATGAAGCCATACACCAGTGCCGCGCCTATCCCCAGGGACAGCAAGATCTGCCAGCCACCCAGCCCCAGGGCATAGAGGCCGATGGCGAAGGAGTAATTGGCGATGTTGTGCACGTCGTTGGTCCACAGGGCAAAGATGCTGTAGCGGCCCCAGCGGCGACCTTCGGCCTTGGTGGGCGCCAGGTCCTTGTTGTGCAGCCGCGGGCTCAGGGCCAGGGATGCTGCGGCGTTGTCATCGAGGGCAGTGGTGGAGGAGGGCAGATCCAGCGCGATGTTATTGGAGAGACTTGTACGCATTCCGGCAGGCTCCTGATTCTCGGCGCTGCGATGACTGTGCATGAGCGCGGGGCTCGACAAATCTTCGTCGCGGCGGGCGAGCATCATTGGTTACGGGGCATCTGCAGCCTGTACGGGATAGGGCGCTTCAGGCTTGCGGATCTAAAGTGTGTGTATGTTTTATAAATGTTGTATACAAAACACTTGTCGACTCAAGCCAGATTTATGCCACTTGTAGATCTATCCAAAGGAGCTCTAATTTCGTTTTGTTATGGTATTTGAATAACTAGCTGAAATACCGAGATTTAAAGCTGACCGTTTAAACAGGTATTTATTTTTTGGCGAACGCCAGTGGAGGAAGGAAGCCAGGTGGGGCGGGGAATTGGGTGTAACTTTTCGGGGCAGTAACGACATAAGTGCACACAAAAATGCCACTTGTGGTGACATTTTTGTGTACAGAGAGCGGCGGGCGCTTAGACGGTCTTGGATTTGGCGATGATGTTCCCAGCGTGCAGCCCGCATTCTTTCTGCGTGGCTTCTTCCCACCACCAGCGACCTTCGCGTTCGTGCTGGTTCGGCAGCACCGGGCGGGTGCAGGGTTCGCAGCCGATGCTGATGAAGCCGCGTTCATGCAGGCTGTTGTAGGGCAGTTCGAGCATGCGGATGTAACCCCAGACTTCTTCGCTGGTCATCTGCGACAGCGGGTTGAACTTGTACAGGGTGCGCTCCGGGGTGGAAAACGCCGTGTCGATTTCCAACACGGCCACCTGGCTGCGGGTGCCGGGGCTCTGGTCGCGGCGCTGGCCGGTGGCCCAGGCGCGGACATCGGTCAACTTGCGGCGCAGCGGTTCGATCTTGCGGATGCCGCAGCACTCGCCGTGACCGTCCTTGTAGAAGCTGAACAGGCCTTTTTCCTTCACGAAGGGTTCAAGTTTCGTGTAGTCCGGCGAGACCAGTTCGATGTCGATTTTGTAGTGCTCGCGCACCTGATCGATGAAGCGATAGGTCTCCGGGTGCAGGCGACCGGTGTCGAGGCTGAACACCTTGACGTTCTTGTTCAGTTTCCAGGCCATGTCCACCAGCACCACGTCTTCGGCGCCACTGAACGATATCCACAGGTCGTCGCCGAATTCGGCGAAGGCCAGCTTGAGGATGTCCTGGGGGGACTTGTTGGCATAGGTCGTGGCGAGTTCCACGACGTCGAACGATGGGCTCATCAGGGCGGTTTCCTACAGGTCGGTGGCGCTGGGCGCTCTATATGGGGCTGATGGTAACAAAAGCTGTCGGGGCTGGCGCGCTCCTGTGCGTTGCGCGGGCTCTGGCGAATGGCTAGAGTCGGCAAGCCTTTTATTCGCTCAACCGATAAACATCAGAAAAAATGGGAGTGTCTTGTGGAAATTGCCTGTCTCGACCTGGAAGGTGTGCTGGTCCCGGAGATCTGGATCGCCTTCGCCGAAAAAACCGGGATTGAATCCCTCAGGGCAACCACTCGGGACATTCCCGACTACGACGTGCTGATGAAGCAACGGTTGCGCATCCTTGATGAGCATGGCCTCAAGCTCTCCGACATCCAGGAAGTCATCGCCACCCTCCAGCCGCTGGACGGCGCCATCGAATTCGTCGACTGGCTGCGCGAGCGCTTCCAGGTGGTGATTCTTTCCGACACATTCTACGAATTTTCCCAACCGTTGATGCGCCAGCTGGGCTTCCCAACTTTGCTCTGCCATCGCTTGATTACCGATGACAGCGGGCGGGTGACGGGGTACCAGTTGCGTCAGAAAGATCCCAAGCGCCAGTCGGTTCTGGCTTTCAAGAGCCTGTACTACCGAGTGATTGCGGCGGGCGATTCCTATAACGACACCACGATGCTGGGCGAAGCCGACGCCGGAATTCTGTTCCATGCGCCGGAGAACGTGATCCGTGAATTCCCGCAATTCCCGGCGGTGCACACGTTTGTCGAGTTGAAGCAGGAATTCCTCAAGGCTTCGAACCGCAACCTGACTTTTTAACCTCTATCCCTGTGGGAGCGGGCTTGCTCGCGAATTCAGTGTGTCAGTCAACATCATCATTTCTGACCCACCGCGTTCGCGAGCAAGCCCGCTCCCACAGAAGATGGTGTTGTAACTAAAGGTTCTGCAAGGTTTCCAGCAACACCCAAACCTTGGTAATCGACTCCTGATACTCGGCCTCCCAGTCCGAATCCGCGACAATCCCGCCGCCGCCCCAGCAGCACACCTGCCCATCCTTGACCAGCAAGCTGCGGATGGCGATGGAACTGTCCATTTCCCCGCGCACGTCCAGGTACAGCAACGAGCCGCAATACAGCCCGCGCCGGGTCGGTTCGAGTTCGTCGATGATTTGCATGGCGCGGATCTTCGGCGCGCCGGTGATCGAGCCGCCGGGAAAGCTCCCGGCGATCAGGTCCAAGGCGTCCTTGTCGTCGGCCAGTTCGCCGGTCACGCTGCTGACCAGGTGATGCACGTTCGGGTAGCTTTCCAGGCTGAACAACTCTGGCACCCGCACTGAGCCGATACGGCAGGTGCGGCCCAGGTCGTTGCGCAGCAGGTCGACGATCATCAGGTTTTCCGCCCGGTCCTTGGGGCTGGCCAGCAGCTCGGCGGCGTGGGCCGCATCTTCCTCGGGCGTTGTGCCGCGGGGACGGGTGCCCTTGATCGGCCGGGTTTCCACGTGGCCTTCGCTGACCCTGACAAAGCGTTCGGGCGACAGGCTCAGCACCGCGCCACCCTCTGGCAGGCTCTGGAAGCCGGAGAACGGCGTCGGGCAAGCGGTCCGCAACGCCTGATAGGCGACCCAGGCATCGCCTTCGCACGGGGCACGGAAGCGTTGGGCAAAGTTGACCTGATAGCAGTCGCCGGCCTGGATATACGCCTGGATACGTTCGAACGCCTGTCGGTAGGCTTCGGCACTGAGGTCCGGTGTCATCGGTCCTTCAAGGCTGAACGGGAGAGCGGTTGCGGTGGTCGGCTGGCTGAACAACGCGATCAGGCGTTGGCGTTCGCCTTCGCCACAATGGGGATGGAACACCAGTTGGCTGGTGCCCGCCTGGTGATCGCTGATCAAAGCCCAGTCGTACACGCCAAAACGCGCGTCGGGCAGTTGCAGGTCGTCCTGGGCGTGGGACGGCAGGGTTTCGAGGTGTCGGCCGAAGTCGTAACTCAAGTAGCCGATCAGGCCGCCGGCGAAGGGCAATTGCACCGTGGCCGGCAGCGCCGCGTCGCCCAGTTGCGTCAGCTGAATTCGCAAGCGCTGCAGGAAATCGCTGCCGCTCTCGTTCGGCAACACCGCCAATTGCGCCAGCGGCCAGGCGCTGAGCAGGTCGTAACGCCCACGCTCGGCACTCGGCCGGCCACTGTCGAGCAGCACGCTCCCCGGGGCATGACGGATCGCCGCGAAATACTCGGCGGGGTTGGTGCGGTAGGGCAGCGGGTATACGGAGCAGGTTGGCATGGGCGGGGCGGATCAGCCGTTCAGGCGGGGGAGCGATTGTAATCCTCTGTAGGATTTGCTCCTAGGGGGATGTCGGAGATGAGCAAGTATGGGGGCTATCGAAGATATTTGGGTGTGAACACCTTGTGGCGAGGGAGCTTGCTCCCGCTGGGTTGCGCAGCAACCCCAGGCAGTTGAACGCGGTCAACCTGATGCACCGCGGTGTTGGGTTTTGAGGGGCGCTTCGCACCCCAGCGGGAGCAAGCTCCCTCGCCACAGAAGCAAACTTCAACCTCAGTCTCAGCCTTCAATCGGCGGAATATGCCCAAACAACTCCTGGGCAAACGCCACGCGCTCTTCCGCGGTTTCGATAACGCCCCGGGCCTGGAGTTCTTCCAGGCGGGCTTCCACCGCGTGGGTGCGCAAGGTCAGACCGCAGTCGTTGGCGATCTGGATGTTCAGGCCCGGTCGGGCATTCAGTTCCAGGATCAACGGCCCTTTCTCCTGGTCCAGCACCATGTCGACGCCGATGTAGCCCAGCCCGCACAGTTCATAGCAACCGGCGGCCAGTTTCATGAAACCGTCCCAGTAGGGCAGTTGCACGCCGTCCACCGCGTTGGTGGTGTCGGGGTGTTTGGTGATGATGTTGTTCAGCCAGGTGCCGCGCAGGGTCAGTCCCGTGGCGAGGTCGACGCCCACGCCGATGGCGCCCTGGTGCAGGTTGGCCTTGCCGCCGGACTGACGGGTTGGCAGCCGCAGCATGGCCATCACCGGATAGCCCATCAGCACGATGATGCGGATGTCCGGCACGCCCTCGTAGCTGATGCTCTTGAAGATCTGGTCCGGCGTCACGCGGTACTCGATCAGCGCCCGGTCACGGTGCCCGCCCAAGGAATACAGGCCAGTGAGGATGCTGGAGACATGGTGCTCGATTTCCTCATGGCTGATGATCTTGCCGGACACGGTGCGGTAGCGGCCTTCGAAGCGGTCGGCGATGACGATGATACCGTCGCCGCCCGCGCCCTGGGCCGGCTTGATCACGAAGTCGGTGCGCCCGCCGATGATGTCATCGAGCTTGTCGATTTCTTTCTCGGTGGAGATCACCCCGTACAGCTCCGGCACATGGATGCCGGCGGCCACGGCCCGCTCCTTGGTGATGATCTTGTCATCGACGATGGGGTACAGGCTGCGCTTGTTGTACTTGAGCACGTAGTCGGCGTTACGCCGATTGATGCCCATGATGCCCCGGGCTTCCAGGGCCTTCCAGGTCTTCCAGAAGCCGAACATCAGGAGTCTGCCTTGAGGAAGGCCTTGAACCGCACCAACTCGGTCAGGCGGTAGCCGCGATAACGTCCCATGGCCAACATGAAGCCCACCAGGATCAGCAGGATCGCCGGGAAGGTGAACACGAAGTACACCAGTTCCGGCACGCTCATGATCAGGTGCGCCAGGGACGCGGCGAACAAGGTGCCGATGGCGACTTTCATCGCGTGGCCGGCGCCGCGTTCTTCCCAGGTGATGGACAGGCGTTCGATGGTCATGGTCAGGATCACCATCGGGAACAGCGCCACCGACAAGCCACGCTCCAGGCCCAGCTTGTGGCTGAACAGGCTGATGGCGGCGATCAGCACCACCACGAACGTCAGCACCACCGAGAGCCTTGGTAACATCTGCAGTTTGAGGTGCTCCAGGTACGAACGCAGCGACAGGCCCAGCGTGGTGATCACCGTGAACAGGATGATGCCGAAGCCCAACTGGGTTTCACGGAAGGCCAGGGCGATCAGCACCGGGGTGAAGGTCCCGAGGGTTTGCAGGCCGATCAGGTTGCGCAGTATCAGGATCACCAGCACACCGATCGGGATCATCACCATGATCATGAAGGTTTGCTGGGTTTGCAGCGGCAAGCCGTAGAGCGAGTATTCGAGGAAGTTGGCGTCGGTGTTTTCGTCCGTCAGCTTGGCCAGGCGAATGGCGTTCATTTCGCTGTTGTTCATGCTGAAGGTGACGGTGGCTTTCTTGCCGCCATCGACGGTGATCAGGTTTTCATCGCCGGTCCACCACAGCAGGCGGTCGGTGGGCAGGCCTTGTTCGCCGGAGTCAGGGTTGAAATAGAGCCAGTCGGTGCCGTTGAAGCTGCGCAGCCACAGTTCAGGTGTCTGCGGCTGGTCGGCCACCAGGCGGATGGTGTGGACCTTTTCCACTGGCACGTGGGCGATGGACAGCACCAATTCGACGATACGCGCCTTGTTGGCCGAGGAAGGATCACCGGCCAGCAACAGCTTGACGTTGTCGTCGTTGAGGTTGTTGACCCGCTTGATCGCTTCGCTGATGAACGTCTCGACGTCGGCCGAGTGCTGGCGGATCGGCGCAAGCAGGGCTTCGGCGGCCAGTTTCTCCGGGCCTTCGACGGCGATGCTGTCGCGGAAGGTCGGGCCCTTGACCTTGGTTTTCTCGGCGCTGTAGCGCTTGGTCAGCACCAGGCGGTAATAAAGAGTCTGGTTGCCCTTGGCGCGACGGGCTGACCACGTCACCTTGCGGTTACCGTCGACCCGGTTCACCGCCACGCCGTAATTATTGGAAATGAAACTCTCGTTGAGGCTCACGTAGTCGCGGCTCAGGGGTGGCACGAACATCTGGATCTTCACCGGATCCTTGGCGTTGGGCACGAATTCGACCTTGGCGTCGATGTTCCACAAGTCGTCGGTGGCGTCTTCGGTGACCGGGATGCCGAGCACGAAAATCTGATAGGCCGTCACCGACAGGCCCAGCACCACCAGGATGGCGATCAGCATTTTCAGATGGAGGGTAAGGGAGCGCATTGGGATTACTCTGCGGTTTGAGCGGCATTGGCGCAGGCGGGTTTGCCGGCAGCGTATTTAAGACTGGGGTCGACCAGCGCGTCGAAGCGCTTGAGCGCCTCGGAACCGATCAGCAACGGGTATTGGAAGGCGCTGCGGTCGGTCAGGTTCACTTCGATGCTGCGCAGGGCCGAGCCCATGCAGATGTCCAGTTCGATGACCGGCCGGGCCGTGTATTTCTTGCCTTCTTCCGGGTCGTAGTCACCGGCGCGACGCTTGATTTTGCTGACCCGGGCCAGCGGACGTTCGATGGGGTGCGAGTGGGCTGCGTCGATGGCCAGGTAAAAACGTACCCAGGATTCGCCATTGCGCTTGAAGCGCTTGATGTCCCGGGCGCTGAGGGAGGCGGTCTTGGCGCCGGTGTCGAGCTTGGCGGCGACCTCCAGGTCGATGCCCTGCAAGGCGGCGTATTCGTTGAGGCCGTACACGGTTTTTTCACCCGCCACGGCAAGGCCCGGCAGGCACATGAAATAGAAAGCGGCAGATAAGGGCTTGAGTGTCATAGATCCTGGTGCGCAGCGTTCCGTTTATCGGTTCAGGCCCTGGCATTACTGCACAAGCTCCCTAGGCAGCCTTTCTCTATAAAAGGAGAGCGGCGAATAACCGCGGCATTCTAGCACGGTGGTTTTCTGGCGCCACCGCTGGCCGGAGGCTACGAGTCTTCATGCAACGGGGTTATCTCCAAGGTGTTTATTAGACGATTGTCGACAATGTTGATTTTTGTTTTGACGTAAAGGCTGTTATTGGTTAGTTTTTGCCACATTGATTTCCAAGGTGTCGACAATATGCTCGATCAGCTCGAACCCCCGGTGATGGTCCAAGACGACACGGAGACCCTGTCCGAGAACGTCTTCCGGCGTATCCAGGCCGCCATCGTCAAGGGGGAGATCGCCCCGGGCAGCAAGATCTCCGAGCCCGAGCTGGCGCGCACCTACGGCATCAGCCGCGGGCCGCTGCGCGAGGCCATTCACCGCCTGGAAGGCCAGCGCCTGCTGGTGCGCATTCCTCACGTTGGGGCCCGGGTGGTGTCTCTGAGCCACGCCGAGCTGCTGGAACTCTACGAAATCCGTGAATCCCTCGAAGGCATGGCCTGCCGTCTGGCGGCCGAACGCATGACCCTGGAAGAAATCGACGAACTGCGCCGGGTGCTGGAAACCCACGAGCGCGATGCGGCGTTCCAGGCCGGTGTCGGTTATTACCAGCAGGAAGGCGATTTCGACTTTCATTACCGGATTATCCAGGGCAGTGGCAACCGCACCCTGACGCAGATGCTGTGCGGCGAGCTGTACCAACTGGTGCGCATGTACCGGATCCAGTTCTCCACCACGCCCAACCGTCCGCGCCAGGCTTTTGCCGAGCACCACCGGATTCTCGACGCCATCGCCGACCGTGACGGCGAACTGGCTGAATTATTGATGCGCCGGCACATCGGCGCCTCCAAACGCAATATTGCGCGTCATTTCCAGGACAGCGCCGCCACTGAACGAGGTGAGTCATGAGCAACAGCACTCCAGGCCAGCGTTTCCGCGATGCGGTCGCCAGCGAGCATCCGCTGCAAGTGGTGGGCACGATCAACGCCAACCACGCGCTGCTGGCCAAGCGCGCCGGTTTCAAGGCGATCTACCTGTCGGGCGGCGGCGTGGCGGCCGGCTCCCTCGGCGTGCCGGACCTGGGCATCACCGGCCTGGATGACGTGCTGACCGACGTACGGCGTATCACCGATGTGTGCGACCTGCCGTTGCTGGTGGACGTGGACACCGGCTTCGGTTCCTCGGCGTTCAACGTAGCCCGTACGGTCAAGTCGATGATCAAGTTCGGCGCCGCGGCGATTCATATCGAAGACCAGGTCGGCGCCAAGCGTTGCGGCCATCGTCCGAACAAGGAAATCGTCTCCCAGCAAGAGATGGTCGACCGCATCAAGGCCGCCGTCGATGCCCGTACCGACGACAGTTTCGTGATCATGGCCCGTACCGATGCCTTGGCGGTGGAAGGCTTGGAGTCGGCCCTGGACCGCGCCGCCGCGTGCATCGAGGCCGGTGCCGACATGATTTTCCCCGAAGCCATCACCGAGCTTGAGATGTACAAGCTGTTCGCCAGCCGTGTGAAAGCGCCGATCCTGGCCAACATCACCGAATTCGGCGCGACCCCGCTGTACACCACCGAACAGCTGGCCGGCGCCGACGTGTCCCTGGTGTTGTACCCGCTGTCGGCTTTCCGGGCCATGAACAAGGCGGCCGAGAACGTCTATACCGCGATCCGCCGCGACGGCACGCAACAGAACGTCATCGACACTATGCAGACTCGCATGGAGCTTTACGATCGCATCGACTACCACACCTTCGAGCAGAAGCTCGATGCGTTGTTCGCGGCGAAGAAGTAAGGCGCGACTCCCCTACAAATTCAAGAAAATGGAGACAGCAAATGGCCGAAGCAAAAGTACTCAGTGGCGCCGGGCTCCGTGGCCAGGTGGCCGGGCAAACCGCATTGTCCACCGTGGGCCAATCGGGTGCCGGCCTGACCTACCGCGGCTACGATGTTCGCGAACTGGCGGCAGATGCGCAATTTGAAGAGGTGGCCTACCTGCTGCTGTACGGCGAACTGCCGACCCAGGCACAGTTGGACGCCTATACCGGTAAGCTGCGCCAGTTGCGCGACCTGCCCCAAGCCTTGAAGGAAGTGTTGGAGCGCATTCCCGCCGACGCCCACCCGATGGACGTGATGCGCACCGGCTGCTCGTTCCTGGGCAACCTGGAACCCGAGCAGGAATTTTCCCAGCAACATGACAAGACCGATCGCCTGCTGGCCGCGTTCCCGGCGATCATGTGCTACTGGTATCGCTTCAGCCACCAAGGCCAGCGCATCGAATGCGTGACCGACGAAGTGTCCATCGGCGGCCACTTCCTGCACTTGCTGCACGGCAAGAAGCCGAGCGAGCTGCACGTCAAGGTGATGAACGTGTCGCTGATCCTCTACGCCGAGCACGAATTCAACGCCTCGACCTTCACCGCCCGGGTCTGCGCCTCCACGCTGTCGGACCTGTTCTCCTGCATCACCGCCGCCATCGGCTCGCTGCGTGGCCCGTTGCATGGCGGTGCCAACGAAGCGGCGATGGAAATGATCGAGCGCTTCAGCTCACCGCAGGAGGCCATTGAAGGCACCCTCGGCATGCTCGCGCGCAAGGACAAGATCATGGGCTTCGGCCACGCGATCTATAAGGACAACGACCCGCGCAACGAGGTGATTAAGGGCTGGTCGAAAAAACTCGCCGACGAAGTGGGCGATACCGTGCTGTTCCCAGTGTCCGAAGCCATCGACAAGACCATGTGGGAACAGAAGAAGCTGTTCCCCAACGCCGATTTCTACCATGCCTCGGCGTACCACTTCATGGGCATACCGACCAAGCTATTCACGCCGATCTTCGTCTGCTCGCGCCTGACCGGCTGGGCCGCCCACGTGTTCGAACAACGCGCCAACAACCGCATCATCCGACCGAGCGCCGAATACACCGGCGTCGAACAGCGCAAGTTCGTGCCAATCGAACAACGCTGAGCTGGAGGGCGCTGACGTAGCGACTGAAGGAACCGACCCTCCATGTGGGAGCGGGCTTGCTCGCGAAGACGGACTGACATTCAACATCGATGTCGACTGATGCACCGCCTTCGCGAGCAAGCCCGCTCCCACAGTTGATCGAGTTCACTTCAGCGGCTGCGCCAGCCCCTTCTGAAACCACCGTGACCGAGTCCTGACGATGAACACAGAATTTCGCAAACCGCTGCCTGGCACTTCGCTGGATTATTTCGACGTTCGCGAGGCCGTGGACGCCATCCGCCCCGGCGCCTACGACGGCCTGCCGTACACCTCCCGCGTGCTGGCGGAGAACCTGGTACGTCGCTGCGACCCGGCCACGCTGCGCGAGTCGCTGCTGCAACTGATCGAGCGCAAGCGCGACCTGGATTTCCCTTGGTTCCCGGCCCGCGTGGTGTGCCATGACATCCTCGGCCAGACCGCGCTGGTGGACCTGGCCGGCCTGCGCGACGCCATCGCCTTGCAGGGTGGCGACCCGGCGCAGGTCAATCCGGTGGTGCCGACGCAGCTGATCGTCGACCATTCCCTGGCGGTGGAAAGCGGTGGTTCCGATCCGCAAGCCTTCGCCAAGAACCGCGCCATTGAAGACCGCCGCAACGAAGACCGCTTTCACTTCATCAACTGGACCAAGAAAGCCTTCAAGAACGTCGACGTGATTCCGCCGGGCAACGGGATCATGCACCAGATCAACCTGGAAAAAATGTCGCCGGTGATCCAGCAGCGTGACGGCGTGGCTTTTCCCGACACCTGCGTCGGCACCGACAGCCATACCCCCCACGTCGATGCCTTGGGCGTGATTGCCATCGGCGTCGGTGGCCTGGAGGCCGAAAGCGTCATGCTCGGTCGCGCCTCGTGGATGCGCCTGCCGGAAATCATCGGCGTCGAGCTGACCGGCAAGCTGCAGCCGGGCATCACCGCCACCGACATGGTGTTGGCGCTGACCGAGTTCCTGCGCAAGCAAAAAGTCGTCGGTGCCTGGCTGGAGTTTTTCGGTGAAGGCGCCAGTGCCCTGACCTTGGGCGACCGTGCGACCATTTCCAACATGGCCCCGGAATACGGCGCCACAGCGGCGATGTTCCATATCGATCAACAGACGATCGACTACCTGAAGCTCACCGGACGCGAAGACACCCAGGTGCAGTTGGTGGAAACCTATGCCAAGCACGTGGGCCTGTGGGCCGATAGCCTCAAGGGCGCGCAGTACGAGCGTGGCCTGACCTTCGACCTGTCGTCGGTAGTCCGCAACATGGCTGGCCCGAGCAACCCCCACGCCCGCGTCGCAGTGTCGGAGCTGGCCGCCAAAGGCATTTCCGGCCAGTGGGACGATGTGCCCGGGCAAATGCCCGACGGCGCGGTGATCATCGCCGCTATCACCAGTTGCACCAACACCAGTAACCCGCGCAACGTGATCGCCGCCGGCCTGCTGGCGCGCAACGCCAACCGACTGGGCCTGGCCCGCAAGCCGTGGGTCAAGTCGTCCCTGGCGCCGGGTTCGAAAACCGTGGCGCTGTATTTGGATGAGGCCGGCCTGACGTCCGAACTCGAGAAGCTGGGCTTCGGCGTGGTGGCATTCGCCTGCACCACCTGCAACGGCATGTCGGGCGCGCTGGACCCGGTGATCCAGCAGGAAATCATCGACCGCGACCTGTATGCCACCGCCGTGTTGTCGGGCAACCGCAACTTCGACGGGCGTATCCATCCGTACGCCAAGCAGGCGTTCCTGGCATCGCCACCTTTGGTGGTCGCTTATGCCATCGCCGGGACCATCCGTTTCGACATCGAAAAAGATGTGCTGGGCGTGGTGGACGGTCGCGAGATCCGCCTCAAGGACATCTGGCCGAGCGACGAAGAAATCGACGCGGTGGTCAAGGCTTCGGTGAAACCGGAGCAGTTTCGGCAGGTGTACATTCCGATGTTCGCCATCCAGGAAGACACCGGGCCGAAAGTGACGCCGCTGTACGACTGGCGCCCCCAAAGCACCTACATCCGTCGTCCGCCGTACTGGGAAGGGGCGCTGGCCGGTGCACGACCGCTCAAGGGCATGCGCCCGCTGGCGGTGCTGCCGGACAACATCACCACCGACCACTTGTCGCCGTCCAACGCCATCATGCTGGACAGTGCCGCAGGCGAATACCTGGCGAAAATGGGCCTGCCGGAAGAGGACTTCAACTCCTACGCGACCCACCGCGGCGACCACCTGACCGCGCAGCGCGCCACCTTCGCCAACCCGAAACTGTTCAACGAAATGGTCCAGGAAAACGGCAAGGTCAAGCAGGGCTCCCTGGCCCGAGTCGAGCCGGAAGGCAAGGTCATGCGCATGTGGGAGGCCATCGAGACCTACATGGAACGCAAGCAGCCGCTGATCATCATTGCCGGTGCCGACTACGGCCAGGGTTCGTCCCGGGACTGGGCGGCCAAGGGCGTGCGCCTGGCCGGTGTCGAAGCGATCGCCGCCGAAGGTTTCGAACGCATCCACCGCACCAACCTGGTGGGCATGGGCGTGTTGCCGCTGGAGTTCAAGCCCGGTACCGATCGCAAGACCCTGGGCATCGACGGCAGCGAAGTCTATGACGTGATCGGCGAACGCACGCCGCGGGCGACGCTGACCCTGGTGATCACTCGCAAGAACGGCGAGCGCATCCAAGTGCCGGTGACCTGCCGTCTCGATACCGCCGAAGAAGTGTCGATCTACGAAGCCGGGGGCGTGCTGCAACGCTTTGCCCAGGACTTCCTGGAATCGGCGGTGGCCGTTTAAATCGCTTGGGTGGCCCGTTCTCCGGCCACCCTTTTTTTCAGGAGTTAGAGCACATGGCTCACTCGCCTCAAATCAAGATCCCCGCGACCTACATGCGTGGCGGCACCAGCAAAGGCGTGTTCTTCAGCTTGCAAGACCTGCCCGAAGCGGCTCGCGTGCCTGGCCCGGTCCGGGATGCCCTGCTGCTGCGGGTGATCGGCAGTCCCGACCCGTACGAGAAGCAGATCGATGGCATGGGCGGCGCAACGTCCAGCACCAGCAAGACCGTGATCCTGTCCAGGAGCACCCGGGCCGACCACGATGTCGATTACCTGTTCGGCCAGTTGTCCATCGATAAGCCGTTCGTGGACTGGAGCGGCAACTGCGGCAACCTGTCGGCGGCGGTGGGGTCGTTTGCCATCAGCAGTGGTTTGGTGGCGCCTGACCGTATTCCGCAAAACGGCGTGGCCGTGGTACGGATCTGGCAGGCCAACATCGGCAAGACCATCATCGCCCATGTGCCAATCACCGAGGGCGTGGTGCAGGAAACCGGTGACTTCGAACTCGACGGGGTGACCTTTCCAGCGGCCGAAGTGCAATTGGAATTCATGGACCCGGCGGCCGAGGAGGAGGGCGGTGGTGGCTCGATGTTTCCCACCGGCAACCTGGTGGACGACTTGGAAGTGCCCGGTGTTGGCACCTTCAAGGCGACGCTGATCAACGCGGGGATCCCGACGATTTTCATCAATGCCCGCGATGTCGGCTACACCGGCACTGAATTGCAGGGGGCGATCAACAGCGATCCCAAGGCCCTGGCCATGTTCGAAACCATTCGCGCCCACGGTGCCTTGCGCATGGGCTTGATCAAGCACCTGGACGAAGCCGCCCAGCGCCAGCACACACCGAAAGTGGCGTTTGTCGCGCCGCCGGCGGATTACCTTTCCTCCAGCGGAAAAGCCGTGGCGGCGGGGGATGTCGACTTGCTGGTGCGGGCGTTGTCCATGGGCAAGCTGCACCACGCGATGATGGGCACCGCAGCGGTGGCCATCGGCACGGCCGCGGCGATTTCCGGCACCCTGGTGAACCTGGCCGCCGGCGGTGTCGAACGCAACGCCGTGCGTTTCGGCCACCCGTCCGGCACCCTGCGCGTCGGCGCCGAGGCCAGCGTGGTCAACGGCGAATGGACCGTTAAAAAAGCCATCATGAGCCGCAGTGCGCGGGTGTTGATGGAAGGGTTTGTGCGGGTGCCGGGGGATGTTTTGGGCTGACAGCCAGCCTCAAGTGAAACCTGTGGGAGCGGGCTTGCTCGCGAATGCGATCATACAGTCAACTTTTATGGCGACTGACACACCGTCTTCACGAGCAAGCCCGCTCCCACACAGGGATTGCGTCTCTGCAATCAGCCCTTCTTCGTCAGCGCCGCGACCACCAGCCCTGCATTACTCTCCAGCTCCGCCACTGGGTCGTCGGCATCGAGGCTGAGCACCAGCAACTGGCTGCCGCCCTCGGCAATGGCTGCCTTCAGCGCATCCGAGGGCTGGCGATGATGGAGTACCAGCGCCACGTCGTTGTCCTTCAACGTCGTACTCAATTGCTTGAGGGTTTCGGTTGTCCATTCGGCATCGGGCCGGGGATCGGTGCTGATGGCGTCCAGGTTGAGCCCGCTGATCAGGTAGCCGAAATGCTCGCTCAGGCTCACCACACTCAGGTTATCGGCGCTGGCGAGGCGTTTTTCGCTGTCGGCGCTGAGTTTGAGCAGGCGCTGCTTGAGTGCCGCCAGGTTGGCGTCGATTTTCGGTTTGTCCGCCGGGGCCAGGCGCACCAGGTCGGCGGCGATCACGTCGGCCATGCGCCCCAGGTTGTGGCTGGCCATCCATGGCTGGCTCGCAAGGCCGTCGGTGCTGCCCGGTTGGAGGGCGATGCCGGGCAGAGCACCGTCCACCGGGCGCGCGGCATCGACTTCGACGATGCGGATATTGCTGCGTCGGGCCATGGGGTACAGCGGATCGTCCGGCCATAGCGAGCGCAGGCCGATCACCCCGTCGGCAGCGCTGGCCAGTTTGCTCAATTCCGGCGCGCCACGACCGCTGAAGTAGGCGTTCTGGCGGGTGCCAGGCAGATTGGCGGGCGCGGCCCGCTCCAAGCTGACCTCGGTGCCCTTGAGCAACGCTTCGCCCAATCCATAGGTGACTGGCAGCGATGCCAGCAGACGAACCTTTTCGCCGGCGAATGACGAAGTGGCGGCCACGCCGCACAACGCGACGGCCAGGGTCAGTTGTCGCAATGAAAAAACCATTTATCCAAGATTCCCTTTGAGGCTGGGGACGACACCACGGGCGATGGCGCTCAGGGCGAAGGCGATGCCGGCCACCAGGATGATCGCGGCGCCGGACGGGATCGGCAGGTCGAACACGATCGGCGCGAGGATCCCGCACAAAGTGCTGACGGTGGCGATCAGCACTGAACACCAGAAAAAGCCTTTCAACGATTGACTGAGCAAGCGCGCCGCCGCAGCGGGAATCACCAGCAACGCGCCCACCAGAATGGCACCGATGACTTTCACCGCCGCCACGGTGATTAGCGTCACCAGGACTACGAACAGGTAGTCCAGGGTCTTGACCGCCACCCCGCGCACCGCCGCCAGTTGCGGGTTGAAGCTGGCGAGCATGATGCGGTTGTACAGCGGCAAGGCCAGGGCCATCACCAGCGAGCCGACCACCGCCAGCACCAGCAGGTCATTGCCGTTGACCGTCAGCACCGAGCCGAACAGTACGTTTTCCAGGATGTGCACATTGATCTTGCCCGCCAGGATCAACAGCAGGCTGGCGCCCAGGGCCAGGGACACCGACAGGAAGACGCCGATCAGCGTATCGGGCGCCAGGCCGGTGCGGTTGCGCAGGTAATTGAGCAGGATGCCGAACAACAGGCAGTAGCCGAACAGGCTGCCGTAAGGCCCGGTGTAGGGTTCGCCGAGCAGGATGCCGATGGCCACGCCGGTGAGCGCCGCATGGCCCACCGCCTCGGAGAAAAACGCGAAGCGCTTGACCACCACCAGCGTGCCGAGGCCGCCCAGCACCGGGCCGATCAACAGTCCGGCCAGCAACGCATTGACCACGAACCCATAGGCCAGCGCCTCAGGCAGGTAACCGGCCGAGGCCCAGCCCTGGACCATCAAACGAAAGGCTTCATAACTCATCAGGCCGCGCTCCCGTTCGTGCGTGGATGGGTGGAAAACAGCGTCAGCAGCCGTTCCGGGGTCAAGGTCTGGCGTGGCGGGCCGTCGAACAGCACGCGGCGATTCAGGCCGGTGACACGGTCGGCCAGGCGCCCGACGGCTTCCAGGTCATGTTCGATCCACAGCACGGTGATCCCGGCCTGGCGCCAGTCCTGCAGCAATCGTTCGAACACCTGGATACCGGCCTCGTCCAGGGCCGACATCGGCTCATCCAGCACCAGCAATTGCGGCGAGGGTATCAACCCCTGGGCCAGCAACACCCGTTGGCGCTCGCCGCCGGACAGCGCGCCCATGCGCCGCTTGCGCTTGTCCTGCATGCCGACCCGCTCCAGGGCCTGGCCGATGGCGCTGGTGTAATGCTTGCTCAAGCCGAGAAACGCCGGCCGCCGCTGACACATCGCCGCCATGAAATCGTCCACGGTCATGGGCAGGCCCCGGTCGAATTCCAGCGCCTGGGGTACGTAGCCGATCACCCCGGGTTCGCCTGGCCATTGCAGGCTCAAGCGTCCCTGATGCGGCATCTGCCCCAGCAAGGTCTTGATCAGCGAGCTCTTGCCGCCGCCATTCGGGCCGACCAGGGCATGGATGCTGCCGGGCTCCACCCGAAAGACCACGCTGTCGAGAATGGTGGTGCGGCCCAGGTTCAGGCTGACCTCGGCGAACTCGATCAAGGGCCCGACGTGTTGCAGGGTGAGGGGTTCCTGGATGCTCATGCGCCGGACTCCTGGATCGCCCGGACCACGGTGTCGAGGTTGCCGGCCATTTCCTTTTCGTACTTCTCGGCGCTGTAGTCGCCGTAGGAGATGTGCGAGAGCGGGTACAGCTTCACGCCCGATTCACGTTGGATGGTGTCGACGTAGGTAGAGGGGAAGTCCATCTCCGAGAAGATCACCTTCACGTCCAGCTCTCGCAGTTGGTCGATGGTTTTCTTCAATTGGCTGGGGCTTGGTTCGATGCCATGGGCGGGCTCGACCACGGCGGTCACTTCCAGGCCGAATTCGCGCAACAAGTAGTCGTAGGCAGCGTGCACCGTGGCGACCCGCAATTCGGCATTGGGGGCCTGGGTCAGCTTCGCCAGGGCCGCGGCGCGCATCTGCCGCAGGCGCTTGCCGTAGGCGCGGGCGTTCTGGGTGTAGGCCTTGGCGTTGTCCGGGTCGAGCTTGCCCAGCTCCCGGGCGATGTTATTGACCTGGGCGATGGAGGCGCTGATGGACAGGAAGGTATGCGGGTTCACGACCTTGCCCGCGCCTCGGGCGGCGGTGCCGGTGGCGGCCAGCAGGGGCACGTTTTCGTTGGCCTCGATCACCTTCACGTCCGGGGTCTCGCTGGCGGCGATCATGCGGTCGGCAAAATCGTCGTGACCTACGCCATTGAGCACGATCACGTCGAGGCCGCTGATGCGCTTGATGTCTTCGGCCCGTGGTTCATAGGCGTGGGGGTTGAAACCGGCCGGTATCAGCGGTACGACCTCGGCCTTGTCGCCGACGATGTTGGCCACGTAGCTGTAATACGGGTGCAAGGTGATGCCAATACGCAGGCGCTTGGCTGTTTCGGCGTTCACCGGCGAGGTGAGCAGGCAGGTCAGCAGGCCGATCAACAGCAAGCGCAGCAAGGGTCGGCGTTGGGAGGCAATAGGCATGGGCAAACGGTCTTCTCTCGAATGAGGGCGTGGGGTCAGTGCCGGTGCTGGCGGGTTACGCCGGCATCGAATTGCGCGACGATCTGTTGCCAGCCAGCGGCGGACAACGCCGCATCGTCCAGCGCGGTGGGCGTCGCCAGGCCAGTGCCGCGGTTGAGCCAGATGTCCGGGGCGGCGTCGGACGCTTCGCCGATGCGCATCAGAAACGAACCGGCCACCGACGGATTGGCACTGGCGCCGAAGTAGGCCCGGTCCCGCAGTTGTTGCCAGGTATGGCCGCCCCGGCTGATGGAACTGGCATCCTGGGCGAACGGCGCGAAGCCTTCTTCGGCCAAGGTTTGCGGGGCGGGCAGGGTTTGTTGGTCTTCGCGCAGCAAGCGGATTTCATCCAGGGTCACCCGCAGGTCGGCATAGATGCCTTGCTCGGCGGCGCTGAGGTCGCGGCGGGCGTCGAGCTGGTTCGAGGCCAGGTGAGGCGTGTCCTCGGCCTTGCCATGCCAGGCCACTACGGAGCCGGCCACCAGTACGATGAACAGGCATAGCAGCAACACGTACAGGGTTTCGTGGCCCGCGCCGGCAGGGCGGATGACTTGAGTCGTGGCGTTGCTCATGGGGCCTCGATGTCGGCTTGGTCGATTTCCACTACGTGGCCGGGGCCGGCGTCGAAGAGCACGTAGAATTCAGCGTTTGGTTTCTTGAAGGTCAGCTTCGAGTCGGCGCCGAGCTTGCCCGGGACGAGGATGGTTTCGTCATAACCGATCACGTCCAGGGTCACTCCGGGTGCACCGCTGCCGTCGGAAAAGCCCCCGGTGCATTGGATCTGTTCGGCGTCGATGGCCTTGCACTCGCACATCGGGTTGTGGGCCAGGACGCTGGTGCTTGCGCCTGCGCAGAGCAGCAGCGCCAGGCTCTTGGATAAAGCGCGGAGAGTCATGGTTTGGCTCCTTGGTTCTTCAGCCAGGCGACGGTGGCCGGGGAGGCCAGGCTCAGGGGAATGGAGGCCTGATGCATCGAACCGTCCCAACCTTCGAGGGTTATCCACAGTTCGGCATCGGGCTGGGTCTTTGGCGGAACCGGCAACAAGGCGCCCATGCGATAGGGCGAGCCAAAGAAAATCACCCCGGCGGCCCGCAGGCTGCGGGGTTTGCCGATGCGCAGATAGGTGGCCTTGACCTGGCCGATACAGCTTTGGCACAGGGCGGCGTTGAAGTGCTTCATCGGCCCGGCAGGCCCTTGGACGCGGGGGGCTTCGTTGCGAAACTCCGCCAGGCGCAGGCTCCAGGGACCGACCTGGACTTCACCGACTTCCCGCTCGCCAAGCCCGGCATCACCGCGGAACAGGGCGGCTTCTGAGAGGTATTTGGGCATGAACCCCAAGGGGATCAGCAGCAGCAAAACGTTGAGATGGAAACGCCATTTATGCCAGAACAGGCTCAGGCGTGACGGTGATGAAGCGGTATTGGACGGGGTCACAGGCTGCCCTCCGACGATTCATGCTGGACGGACGGCTGCAGTGCCTGCGCTATTCGGGCGCCACGGGTGGGTTTCTGGCTACGCTTGAAGGCATTGGCGGTGGCCAGGGCCGTGCGTTTGGTCCAGATCAGCAGCCCGCTGAGGACCATCATGCTCAGGATCAGACCGAAGAAAAACCAGATGAGCTTGATCCAGAGGCCGCCGAAATCCCCAGTGTGCAAAGGCCGCATGGATTCGGTGACGAACTCCAGGGTCGTGCGGTCCGACAGCAACCGGGAGGCGGCCACATCGCCGTTGTAGGGGTTGATGGTGGCGGTCTGGAACATCAGCGGATACCAGCCGCGGCCACCGATTTCCAGATGGCTGTAGGCATTGCCGGGCATGCTGATGAAACTCGCTTCCAGTCCCGGGATGCGTTGCTGGGCGATTTCGATGGCCCGGTCCAGGTTCACCTGCGGTGGCGCCTGGCCGTCGACGGACAACGGCACGTTTTCACGGGCCACCACCGGGATGACCGGTTCGCTGGAAATGGAGATCTGGTTGTCGCCCAGCAAGGCCTGGATCAGGAACCAGGTGCCCGTGACAGAGATGACCGCGATGAACCAGATCGACCAGATCCCGCTGAGCCGGTGGAAGTCACCCCAGAAAATCCGTGCGCCATGGCGAATCCGCAGGGTCGGACGGAAGAAGCCTTTCCAGAAGCGCTTGTAGACCACCAGCCCGGTCACCAGGGACGCGAGCAAGGGCAGGCCCAGGAACGACACCAGGTACCAGCCCCAACTGTAGCCATTGGTGAACGGCACCAGCCACCAGCCATGCAGGGCGCGGGTGAACGCCTGGAAGTTGAATGTCGGCGCCGAGCCCTGGATGACGCCGCTGTACGGGTTGACGTAGACCGTGTCGGGGCGTCCGTCGGGGTAGGTCACGCCGACTTCCAACGCAAAGTGCGACTCGTCCGGCCGGATGATGCTTTGCACCTGGGTTTGCGGCTGGGCCTGCTTGATCGCGGCGATCACCTGGTCATAGCTGAGCAGCGTGGCCTCGTCCGAGGGTTTGCTGGCCCGCATGTCGGGGTTGGCCAGCCAGACGATCTCCTGGCTGACCACCGCCAGGGTGCCGGTGACGCAGACGATGAGCACGAAGAACCAGATGGGCAATGCCAGCCAGCTATGGACCAGGAACCAGAGTTTGGAGCGGGATTTCTTCGACATGATTGAACGTCTTGATTCGATGAAAGGTTCTGTATTGCGGGCTTCGCAACACCGTGACCCCAAAAAAGCAGACCGTGGCTTTTGCCGACGCGGCCTGCTGCATCTAATTAAGACGAACGAGCGACCAAAATCCCGAAAGGGAAGATGAAAGAAAATGTTTCGCGTGGTAGGAGCTGCCGAAGGCTGCGGTCTTTTGATCTTTCCCCTTGGGACTCAAGTGTCAGGGGAAAGATCGCAGTCTCGTTGCACTCGACAGCTCCTACAGGACGCGACCCGGTGAGCGCGGGGGCAAGTCAGCCTTGCTGTTGAAACATCTCCCTGGCCCGTTGCTCGATCTGGTCCTGGCTCAGATCTTCCTTGTGTGTCGCGAGGAACCACAGATGCCCATAGGGATCCTTCAGGGTGCCGCTGCGATCTCCGTAGAACTGGTCCTTGACCTCGGAAATCACCGTGCCGCCGGCGGCAATGGCCTGGGCAAATGCGCTGTCCACGTCCTCGACATATAAATGCAGGCCGACCGATGGCGATTGGTCCGGATTACTCAAAGGGCCTTGATCGCAAGGCGTGCCGAGCATGATCGGATAACCGTTGATCCGCAGCTCTGCATGGCCGATGCCCCCGTCGGGCATGGCCAGGCGCATGACCTCGGTGGCATTGAAGGCTTTTTTGTAGAAGTCGATGGCTTCGGCAGCTTTTTGAATGCCCAGGTAGGGCGTGATGTTATGGAAACCTTCGGGAATGGCATTGACGCCCATGACGTTTCTCCTTTTGTTATAGGGAGGCGAAGAGAGTCTTCGTCGATTTGCGCTCCTCCACTATAGGCCAGCGACCCTGGCTGGACGCGGGGGCCGACGAACGCTTCAAGGCGATTCCAGCAGATGCGCCCCCGGCCCGCGTTGGCCCAGTACGTCGCCCTGATTGCGCAGCGGACAAGTTTCCATCGACAGGCATCCGCAGCCGATGCAACCGTTGAGTCGATCACGCAGCGCCACCAATTGGTTGATGCGTTCGTCCAGGTCCCGGCTCCACTGCGCCGACAAAATCTGCCAGTCGGCGGCCGTCGGGGCGCGGTTGTCTGGCAGGCTGTTCAACGCCCCGCCGATTTCCGCCAACGGGATGCCCAGGCGCTGGGCGACCTTGATCAGTGCCACGCGACGCAATACCGCCCGTGGGTAACGACGTTGGTTACCCGGGTTGCGCGTGCTTTTGATCAGCCCTTTGGATTCGTAGAAGTGCAGGGCGGTGACCGTTACACCGCTGCGGGCGGCCACTTGGCCGACGGTGAGTGCCTTGTGGATATCGATCTGCGCCATCGTTTCAATTCACCGCTTGACCTCAAGTTAACTAGAGGTTTTACCCTGCACGCCTTCGAATCGCAAGATTCGCCTGACCTGCATAGGGGACCTTTCATGCAATCGCCAAGGAACAATCGCAGTTTTACTCAACTGATGGAGTTCGACATCGAGCCTCAATGGCAGCAAGCGCTGGTAACCGCCTTGTCGGAACAGACCGAGCGCCTGGCCCGGGACCACCAGGGGTTCCTGAGTGCCAGTATCCAGGCCAGCGACGATGGTCGCCGCGTGCTCAACTATTTGCAGTGGCAGACCCGCGAGGCAGGCGAGGCGGCACTTCGAAGTGTCGAAAATGGCGAGCAGGGTTTCTGGCGCCTGATCCAGGCTCACCGTGCCAAAGCCGTGACGTTCGCTTCGTTTCAGGTGCTACGCAACATCGAGCGCAGCCTGGATAACGCGCTGCATTGCCAGTTGGTCGATTAAGCGCAACGGCTGATCCAGGCAGGCAATACCCACTATCGAGAGGGTTGATTTCTGCCGCGCAGGGCCGGCGGGTAGCCTTTGTTCATCGCCCAACTCCAGAACACCGGACACCCGCCATGAACCGTATCTTTGCCGTTTTGCTGCTTTTGACCGCTATCCTTCTGGGCGGCTGCGCCAGCTCATCCCCGGAGCTGCGCCCCTACACCGCCGATGAGACCCGCGAGCTGGCCCTTGAAGCATTGAATCGCCGTGGCCTTTCGTTCGAGGAATACCACGCGAAAAAGGCCGAACTGCTTGGCTCGTCGCAGAAAAACGTGGGGTTCGACGATCAGGGCCAGATGAGTGCCGAGCAGGTCGTGCAACAGCCTGGCCGGTCTAGCTGAGAGACTGTACCGCTCAAAGTTTTGCCCACTGTCCGTGGGTTTGCGCCAGGAGGTGGGGTAGGGTCATGACTTGACTGACCGCCCCTGATGGACTGCCCCGACATGACCCTTTCGCTTGACCTGCTGCTGGGCTTCGCCCTGTTTGCCCTGGTGACCTCGATCACGCCAGGCCCTAACAACACCATGTTGTTGGCCTCGGGTGTCAACTTCGGTTTCAACCGCACCATTCCGCACATGCTGGGTATTACCTGCGGCTTCTTTTCCCTGGTGCTGGCGGTGGGCCTTGGCCTGGGCGCGGTATTCCAGACGTATCCACTGCTCTATACCGCGCTGCGCTACATCGGCGCGGCGTACCTGTTGTACCTGGCGTGGAAAATAGCCCACTCCGGCCCGGTTTCGGAAAGCCAGCCGGGGAACAGTACGCCGATCAGCTATTGGGGCGCAGCGGCGTTCCAATGGGTCAATCCCAAGGCCTGGATCATGGCAATAGGCGCCATCAGTACCTACACGCCACTCCAGGGTTATTTCTTCAATGTGCTGGTGATTGCGGCGGTGTTTGCCTTGATCAACCTGCCAAGCGTGAGCCTGTGGGTGGTGTGCGGCAGCCTGTTGCGCAACCTGTTGCGTGATCGTCGCTGGCTGCGCGTGTTCAACTGGGGCATGGCGCTGTTGTTGGTCGCTTCGATGTATCCCTTGTTGCTCGAAAGCATCAGTTGAGGGCTGAGCTTCGAGGCGATGCCTGCTAAGCTCGCTGTTCAGGAGCGTTCCTACGCACTTTTAAACGAAGTCCGACTTCTTTTAAGGTTTTCGATCAGGTATTGCTAGTCTCGAACCCAACGAGGGCGCCTGATCCCGGAGCAGGCTCTGCGAGTTTCCTATGAATAAACGTCCTTTGTATTTCGATTACGCCGCCACCACGCCGGTGGATGAGCGGGTCATCCGGGTCATGGTCGAGTGTCTGGGTTTTGACGGCAACTTCGGCAACCCGGCGTCCAGTTCCCATGCCTTCGGCCAGGAGGCCCGGCGCTCGGTGGAGCGTGCCCGCCAGCAGGTGGCGCAATTGGTGGGGGCCCAGCCCGAACAGATCGTCTGGACTTCCGGTGCCACCGAATCCAACAACCTGGCCCTCAAGGGTGTGGCCCAGGCACGCAGTGGTTCCGCCGGCCATGTCATCACCAGCCTGATCGAGCACAAGGCGATTCTCGATACAGCGCGCCAACTCGAGGAAAGTGGTGTAGCGGTTACCTGGCTGGCGCCGGACGCCGAGGGCCTTATCAGCCCGCAAGCGGTTCGCGAGGCGTTGCGCGAAGACACGTTCCTGGTCTCGCTGATGCTGGTGAACAACGAGCTGGGCACCGTCAACGACATCATCGCCATTGGCGAGGTCGTTCGCGAGCACGGTGCGTTGTTCCATGTGGACGCGGCCCAGGGCGCCGGTAAGGTGCAGATCGACCTGGCTCGCTGGCCGGTGGACCTGATGTCTTTTTCCGCGCATAAAATCTACGGTCCCAAGGGCATCGGTGCGCTCTACGTCGGCGACCGTGCCCGGCCACGGCTATCGGCGCAGATTCATGGCGGTGGACATGAGGGCGGTTTGCGCTCCGGAACCCTGGCGACCCACCAGATTGCGGCCATGGGCGCCGCATTCGAACTGGCAGCCGCGGCATTCGACGAAGAACTCGCTAAAATCGCCCGGTTGCGCAATCGTTTGCTCGAGCCGCTGCTGGCGTTGCCTGGCGTGCGTATAAACGGCAGTGCGAGCCGTCGGATTCCCCACACGCTGAGCCTGACCTTCAACGAAGGTGAGTTCAACCCGGCGACTTTGGGCGCATCGATTGCATTTTCCGCGACCTCGGCCTGCAATTCGGCCCACAACACCCCGTCCCACGTGCTGCTGGCCCTGGGGCATGATGCCCGTGCGGCCGGGCGGACCATTCGCTTGAGCCTGGGGCGCTTTACCACCGAGCAGGATATCGACGAGGCGGTGCGGCTGATCAAGGCGGCATGTGCGACTGCGCCGGCGTTCTGGGCCACGACCCCATAAGCCGGATACGGCATTGAACAACAATATCAAAGAACAGGAGAAACAATGAGCACCGAGCCTTTGCCCCATGGACTGGTTCCCCAGCGCCTGGCCCGAATCCGCCATCTGATGAGCCGAGAGGGTATTCACGCGCTGCTGGTGCCATCAGCCGACCCGCACCTGTCTGAATACTTGCCGGGTTATTGGCAGGGGCGGCAATGGTTGTCGGGGTTCCATGGTTCGGTGGGGACCTTGATCGTGACCGGCAGTTTCGCCGGCGTCTGGGCCGACAGCCGTTATTGGGAGCAGGCCACCAAGGAGCTGGAGGGTAGTGGTATTGAGTTGGTCAAGCTGATTCCAGGCCAGCCCGGCCCCCTGGACTGGCTGGCCGAACAAACGCCTGAAGGTGGGGTGGTTGCGGTCGACGGTGCGGTTATGGCCGTGGCATCGGCCCGCACCCTGGGCGGCAAGCTCGCCGAACGCGGCGCGCGGTTGCGCACCGACATCGACCTGCTCAAGGAGGTCTGGACCGATCGCCCAGGCCTGCCGGATCAACCGGTCTACGCCCATTTGCCGCCCCAGGCGACCATCAGCCGGGTCGAAAAACTCGCCAAGTTGCGCGAATCCCTCCAGGAGCGTGGTGCCGACTGGCATTTCATCGCCACGCTGGATGACATCGCCTGGTTGTTCAACCTGCGCGGAGCAGATGTGTCGTTCAACCCCGTGTTCGTTTCCTTTGCCTTGATCAACCAGCAGCAAACAACGCTGTTCGTGGCCCTGGACAAGGTTGACGCGCCGTTGCGTGCCGTTCTGGAGCAGGACGGCGTGACCCTGCGCGATTACAGCGAAGTCGCCGCCGCGCTGCGCGAAGTGCCGGACGGCGCGAATCTGCAGGTCGACCCGGCGCGGGTGACGGTCGGCTTGCTGGATAACCTGGGCAGTGGCGTGAAGTTGATCGAAGGTCTCAATCCAACGACGCTCGCCAAATCCCGTAAAAGCCTGGCCGACGCCGAGCACATCCGTCGGGCCATGGAGCAGGACGGCGCGGCGCTCTGTGAATTCTTCGCCTGGCTGGAAGGGGCCTGGGGACGGGAGCGCATCACCGAGTTGACCATCGACGAGCACCTGACTGCCGCACGCACACGTCGGCCGGATTTCGTCTCCCTGAGCTTCAATACCATCGCCGCCTTTAACGCCAACGGCGCGATGCCCCATTACCACGCCACGCAAGAGGCCCATGCCGTCATCGAGGGTGATGGCCTGTTGCTGATCGATTCCGGAGGCCAGTACCTGGGGGGCACCACTGACATCACCCGCATGGTGCCGGTCGGAACACCCACCGCCGAGCAGAAACGTGACTGCACCCGTGTGCTCAAGGGTGTGATTGCCCTGTCCCGGGCCAAGTTTCCGCGGGGCATTCTTTCGCCCTTGCTGGATGCAATCGCCCGTGCACCGATCTGGGCGGAGCAAGTCGATTACGGCCACGGCACCGGCCATGGTGTCGGCTATTTCCTCAATGTCCACGAAGGCCCACAGGTGATTGCCTATCAAGCCGCTGCCGCGCCGCAAACGGCGATGCAGGCCGGCATGATCACCTCGATCGAGCCGGGCACTTATCGTCCCGGCCGCTGGGGTGTGCGCATCGAGAACCTGGTGTTGAACCGCGAAGCCGGAAGCAGCGAGTTCGGCGACTTCCTCGAGTTCGAAACCCTCACCCTGTGCCCGATCGACACCCGATGCCTGGAGCCTTCGCTGCTGACCCAGGACGAAAAAGACTGGTTCAACGCCTACCACGCCGAGGTTCAGCGTCGATTGAGCCCGTTGCTGGACGGTGACGCACTGCAGTGGCTCAATACCCGGACACTGGCGATTTGAGGTAGAGGATCAGACGAGGGCTTCACGGACGAAGTCCAGCCGATCCTGGCCGAAGAACAGCTCGTCGCCGACAAACATGCTCGGGGCGCCAAATACACCTCGTTCGATGGCGTCTTCGGTGGCGCTCTTGAGTGCTTGCTTGACCTGCTCGTCGTTCGTCAGGGCCAGCACATAGTCGGCGTCGAAACCGCCTTCGTTCAGGACCGCTGCGACAGTCGCCGGGTCATTAAGGTTGCGGGCGTCCACCCAGAAGGCGCGGAACAGGCAATCGACGAAGGCCTCGAAGCGTTCGGGATGGCGCAGTTGCATGGCGGTCACCGCGCGCATCAGCAGCAGTGTGTTGACGGGGAAGTATGGATTGAACTGGAAGGCGACGCCGTAGCGCTTGGCGAATCGACTCAGATCCTTGAACAGGTAAGGGTTCTTGGCGGGCACTGTCGCCGGTGATGCGTTGCCGGTTGCCTTGAAGACGCCGCCCAATAACATCGGACGATAGATCAACTGGCTGTTTGTCTGCGCACACAGCGCCGGCAACTGGGTATAGGCCAGGTACGTGGTCGGGCTGCCGAGATCGAAGTAAAACTCCACTGATCTGCTCATGGTATCTGCTCTCTTGTTGTTGTGAGGGGAGGGCTTACCAGCGTTCGTTCCAGGGGCGCAGGTCCAGCTCGAAGGTCCAGGCGTCGCGAGGTTGGCTGTGCAGATACCAGTAGCTGTCGGCGATGTGTTCAGGATTCAGGATGCCGTCCTGATCCTTGGTGGCATATTTTTCCGGGAAATGATCGCGGATGAAGTCGGTGTCGATGGCGCCGTCCACCACCACATGGGCCACATGAATGTTCAACGGCCCCAGCTCCCGGGCCATGCTTTGTGCCAGTGCGCGGATGCCATGTTTGGCGCCTGCGAATGCAGCGAACCCCGAAGCGCCGCGCAATCCCGCCGTCGCCCCGGTAAACAGGATGGTTCCGCGCTGACGCTTGACCATGCGCTTGGCCACTTCCCGTGCATTGAGAAAGCCTGAGAAACAGGCCATTTCCCAAATCTTGAAATACTTGCGTGCGGTTTCCTCGAGGATGCTGCAGGGAACGTTGGCGCCGATGTTGAATACAAAGGCTTCGATCGGGCCGATCTGGGTCTCGATTTGATCGATGAGTGCGATCACCTCGTCCTCTTTGCGTGCATCACAGGCAAACCCGTGGGCTTCGCCGCCTTGGGCGCGGATTCCATCCACAAGCGGCTGGAGTTTGTCAGCGCTGCGGCGGGTAACACAGGCTACAAAACCTTCCTGCGCAAAGCGTTTGGCAATCGCTCCGCCGGTGGCATCGCCCGCGCCAACAACCAGTACGACCTTCTTGTTATTCATGGTCAGCCTCATGGGTAAACGATCGTTAACTAAACGGACGTTATGCTAAGATCCGGCTAGCGTCAAGGTGAGCAATCAGAGGAGGGTAGGCATGCGTTATTCAGCCAATCACAAAATGGAAACCCGCGAGAAACTGCTCGCCAGCAGTGCGGTGTCCGCCAAGAAATCTGGTTTCTCCACGGTCGGTGTCGACGGCCTGATGAAAGCGATCGGGTTGAGCGGCGGTGCGTTCTATAGCCACTTCTCGTCCAAGGATGAGCTTTTCAAAGCCATTGTTGAGCGGGAATTGGCTCAAAGCCTGGATCGCTTGAGCGGCAATGGCGCCATGGACTCGATGAAACTGGAGCGCTGCCTCAAGCAGTACTTGAGCATGAGCCATGTCGAGCAGCCCGAGGCGGGGTGTGCGTTACCGGTATTGGGCGCTGAGATCGCACGATCGGATGTCCAGGTGAGGGAGGCGGCGCAAACGTGGATCTGTCGTCTGCACGAAAGCTGGGCGCGGATACTGGGAAGCGACAGCCTGGCCTGGGCCATTCTGTCTCAATGCGTGGGAGCGTTGGTTGTCGCGCGGATGCTGGTCACGCCGCAGGTTCAGCGTGATGTCCTCAAGTCCAGCCATGAGGAAATCAGTCGTCGAATCGCCGACCAGGAGCTCGGCTAAGCTGATCTATTTGCAGATGACGATCATGCTGCGGCTGGTATAGCCGGCGGGATTGAGCCCGAAGGGATAATCCCCGGGTTCTTCAACGGCGTCGCCGGACTTGGCAATGACCTTGTAACCCTTGGGAGCACAGGCATTGGCGGCACTGGCAGCGCACTGGTCCCAGGATGAGGACAGGCCGGAGCAGTTGATGTGCAGACCCTTTTTGCCGCGTTTGACTTCAGTTTTCGATGTTGCCGCACAGCCCGCTACTGCAAGTACGGCGATCAGTATCAAAATTCGTTTCATTCCCGTCCTTATAACCGCCGCGGATCTTATGTCTGCGTGCGATCGTGTTCGCTCTTGCTTGAAGCGTTCATGACGTCCTGTATGAAAAAATCCATGTCTGGCATTAGGTTACTGGCCTAAACATGGCCTAAATGCGCGGCAAATGCCAGGCCTTCGTTAAATCCTGATTCAATCTACCGCGACAGCAGGCTTTGCGGTGCTGGCCATGGTCAGCGTGGCGCCTACCGACGCGAGGATGATGCAGGTAATGGCCATCCACTGGGCCAGGGACAGGTACTCCTGGAGAAAGACGAGCCCCGACAAGGCTGCGATTGCCGGTTCGACGCTCATCAAGGTGCCGAAGGTGCGGGCAGGCATTCGAGTCAAGGCGATCATTTCCAGCGTGTAGGGCAGGGCTGTGGACAGGATGGCGACGCCGATGGCAATTGGAATCAGGTTTGGTGTGAGCAACGCGGTGCCGGCGTGAACAATGCCGATAGGCGCGACAAACAGAGCCGCGATCATGACTCCCAGTGCGGCAGTCTGCACGCCATTGTCCGCTCCGGCTTTCTGACCGAACAGGATGTACAACGCCCAGCAGAAACCGGCGCCCAGCGCGTAGCCGGCACCAACCAGATCGATACCAGCACTGGTCGCGCCGGTCGGTATGAGCAGCAGCAGGCCAACCACTGCCAAGGCAATCCAGAGAAAGTCGATCGCCCGGCGCGAGGCGTAAATGGCGACTGCCAGAGGCCCGGTAAACTCCAACGCTACGGCAATGCCCAGTGGAACGGTGCGAACCGACATATAGAAGAGGAAGTTCATACCGCCCAGTGCCATGCCGTAAACGATCACCGTGCGCAGGGATTGGCCGGTGAGCTTGGCACGCCAAGGGCGGAGCATTAACAGCATGATGAGGCTGGCAAAAATGAGTCGCAGCGTTGTCGTGCCTTGTGCACCCACTACCGGGAACATGCTTTTGGCGAGGGAGGCTCCTGCTTGAATGGAAGCCATGGCTATCAATAGCAAGGCAACCGGGTAGAGGGTGGAGGCCAGGCGGCGAGGTGGAGGGAGCGTCATTACGAAGTGTCGTCCAGAATAAGGCGGGGAGGCTGCGTTGAGCAGTATATTGCGCATATGCAGCGATTCCGTCTATATACCGGGCATAATTAAGTGTCTTATCGGGCTGTAGATAGAAAAATCAAATTAAGGGTTGACGGCAGATTCTGGAAGTCTATAATTCGCCCCACTTCCGGCGCAGTCGAAACGGAAAACTTCTTGATATTCAATAAGTTAAGTAGGTTTCGAAGGTGCGAGGCTTCAGTTCATCGAAGCTCGGAAGGAGCAGGTAGAGCGGTGTTGTTTGGCTCTATCGGCGGTTCGATCTTCTCGGTCGAAAGCGGTGAAAAAGAGGTGTTGACAGCAGCGAGTAACGCTGTAGAATTCGCCTCCCGCTAACGAGAGATCGGAAGCGCAAGTGGTTGAAGTTGTTGAGGTTTCCGAAGCGAAGCTTTGAAGATTTCTGAAAATAACCGCTTGACAGATACACGGGGCGCTGTAGAATGCGCGCCTCGGTTGAGACGAAAGACTCAGCCAGCCGCTCTTTAACAACTGAATCAAGCAATTCGTGTGGGTGCTTGTGG